>JADGOG010000038.1 GCA_017883065.1 Acidimicrobiales bacterium
CAGCTACAGGTCGATGCCGACCTCGACCTGGCCCTGCAGATGCTGGCCGGATCGGTCTTCGCCCGCCGTGTCGCCGGCGAGACCACCACCCCGGGGTGGGCCGATCGCGCCGTCGACGCCATCTGGACGGGCATGGGGCCGCCCGATGGGTGAGTACGCCGTGTCGAACTCGGGGTCCGGATCGAAGAACTGGAACATGAGTGCCTCGAGTCCTGCGGCGAGGAGGGTCCACTCCTGGTCCTCACCGTTCGGGCCGGTGGGGCGGACGACGATCTCTGCGTAGCCGTCCACGCCCTGTCGGATCGAGCACCCCTGGGCATAGGCGGTCATGGCGGAGACGAACTGGTGCATGGTCCACGGCTGGCGCAGGCGCAGGCCCAGGAAGCTGATCAGGCCCTCGAGCGTCTCCTCCCAGAACTTGGCCACGGCGCCGTAGCCCTCCTGAAGGGCGGACTGGATCTGTCCCCGCTGCTCGGGGCTGCTGACGTCGGTGGCCATGGCCAGCACGCTGATCCACAATGACCAGTTGGTCGAGTTGGCCAGGGCATCGCTGCTCGCCACGCCACCGACCCGGCACACCTCACGGACCGCCCGGCGTCGTGACTCCACTGTCGAGAGATCGACCCGTTCGAGGACGGCCATCAGTGCCCGAACCGTCTCATCGGCCTCAGGACGCCCTTCGTCATGGGCGATGTCCACGAGCACGTCGGCCTGGAAGGCGGCCTGGTTCTCCCAGACCCGCTTGATCACCGAGGCGTTGGTGAGATGCACACCGGTGTCCCGCTCCACTCGCTCGAAGACCTTCTTGAAGGTGAGGTTGCCGGGGCCGGTGCCCAGCCCTTCCTCGAGCAGGATCTCCCGCCCCGCCTCCAGCAGGGTCCGGCGCAACTCGTCCCGTGACTGGTTCTTCTTGCGGCCCGCGGTCATGCGCCCAGAGGTCGGGGCCGGCCCGAGGGGTCGACCACGCCGCCATCATTCATCACATCATCATGTGCCACTTCGCCCCAAGAGTCGAGTGCCCGCCTGCGGGCCGGTACCCTGACGGTCTCGTGGCCGTGCTCGTGGATCTCCAGGACGTCGCCGTACGACGGGTGGATCGGGTGCTGTTCGAAGGGCTCTCGCTCACCGTGTCGGACGGTGACCGGGTAGGCGTGGTCGGCATCAACGGCTCGGGCAAGTCCACGCTGCTGCGCATCGTCGCCGGTGTGGACCATCCCCAGGAGGGCCAGGTCCGCAGGGGTCGGGGCTCGCGGGTCGGCTTCCTCGATCAGGTGCCCGAGCTGCCGGCGGGGACGGTGAGCCAGGCGGTCGGGGAAGGGTGGGAGGCCGACGCCGCCCTCGATCGCCTGGGGATGGGCCCATCGGCCGGCACCGACGTGGCCACACTCTCGGGGGGTCAGGCCAAGCGGGTGGCGCTGGCCCGGGTGCTGGCCCGGCCGGCCGAGCTGCTGGTGCTCGACGAGCCCACCAACCATCTCGACCTCGGAGCGGTGTCCTGGCTCGAACAGCGCCTTCTCTCCTTCCAGGGCGGCCTGGTGGTGGTGACCCACGACCGGCACCTGCTCGACCGGATCACCACCCGGATGCTGGAACTCGACCGGGGCAAGGCCTACGTGCACGAAGGAGGGTACGGGTCGTACCTGGCGGCCAGGGCGGAACGGGAGGAGCAAGCGGCATCGGCCGAGTCGACCCGCCGCAACCTGGCCCGAAGGGAGCTGGCCTGGCTCCGTCGTGGGGCACAGGCCCGCTCGCGCAAGCCCCAGGCCCGGATCGACGCCGCCGTGCGGCTCATCGGGGACCGTCCCGAGGCGCCGGCCCGGTCGGCCGAGCTCGACCTGACCGAGGCCACCCCGCGCCTCGGCGACAAGGTCATCACGTGCGCCGGCGTGGGGTTCCACTACGACAACGGACCGACCGTGCTGGCCGATGTCGATCTGGTGCTCGACCGGAGGGAGCGCCTGGGCATCGTCGGGGCCAACGGGACCGGCAAGTCGACGTTGGTCGACCTGTTGGCCGGACGGCGTCGACCCACCTCCGGGATCATCGAGGTCGGATCCACGGTGGTGGTCGGCTACTACGACCAGCAGGGCACCGAGCTCGATCTGCAGGCCCGGGTGCAGGACCTGGTGGCCGGCCCGCACCGGGCACCGGGCTCCCTGGCCGACGTGGAGCTGATGAAGCGCTTCTGGTTCGCCGGCGAGCTGGCCTTCGCCCGGGTGGGCACACTGTCCGGCGGCGAGCGGCGGCGTCTGCAGCTGTTGTTGGTGATCGCCGGCCGGCCCAACGTCCTGTTCCTCGACGAGCCGACCAACGATCTGGACCTCGACACCCTCCGGATGCTCGAGGACTTCCTCGAGGACTGGCCCGGAGCCCTGGTGGTGGTGAGCCACGACCGGACGTTCCTGGAGCGGACGACCGAACGCCTGGTGGCGGTGGAGCCCGGAGGCGCAGTGGCCGAGGTGGCCGGAGGGGTCGAGGCCTGGATCGCCCGGGTGGAGCGCGGCGACCTCCGTCCGGAACGTGTCGCACCTCCACCGGCGCAACGACCGGCGACGGAGCGGACCGTGCGTCCAGGCGGCGAGGGGAGGTCGGCACCTGTCGGCCGGCTCCTGCGGGAGACCGAAAAGCAGATGAACCGTCTGCAGCGCCGGCGGGACAAGATCACCGAGGCCCTGACCGGTACTGTGGATCATCACGAGCTGACGCGGCTGGGAGGCGAGTTGGCCGCCGTCCAGTCCGAGCTCGACGAGGTCGAGGAGCGCTGGCTGGCCCTGGCCGAAGAGGCCGAGACCGGCAGCTGACGCCGGACCCTCAGAACACCTCGCCGAACAGGGCGAGCATCGAGTGCCACGACCGCTCATCGGCGATCGCGTCGTAGCGGAGGGCCGGGTTGCTGCCGTCGGCCAGCGGATTGGTGAAGCTGTGCACCGCACCACCGTAGAGATGGAGCTGCCAGTCCACCCCGGCGGCCCGCATCTCCTCCTCGAAGGCCAGACGCTGCTCGGGTGGGATGATCGGGTCGTCGGCGCCGATGCACACCAGCACCTTGCCGGTGATGTTGGCTGCGTCCTGCGGGTGATCGGTGGCCAGTCCGGAGTGGAACCCGACCACGGCGGCCAGGTCGGCCCCGCTACGGGCCAACTCGAGGCTCAAGGTGCCGCCGAAGCAGTAGCCGATGGCGGCCACCTTGGTGGCATCGGCGTACTGGCTGGCCAGGAGGGTGTCGAGCCCGGCCCGGGCCACGGCCCGGGTCTTCACGGCGTCACCCATCAGAGCCCCGAGGCGGGGGCCGATCTCGTCCGGGGGCAGGGTGGTTCCCCCGCCGTGGTAGTCGATGGCCAGGGCCACGTACCCGAGCTCGGCCAGGCGACGGGCGGTCCTCTTGGGATGGTCGCTGATCCCCATGGCATCGTGGGAGACCAGGACCGCCGGACGCGTGCCGGCCCGACTGTCGTCGACCGCAAGTTGCCCGACCATGCGGACGCCGTCGTGGACGTACTCGATGTCTTCGATGTGCAAGGGAGCCTCCCGATGGGTGACGGGTCGACGCCGATCGAGCGACCCGTTGCGTCGTCGGCATCGTAACCGGACGCCCCGGCGCCCGACCGGCGGACGCACCGGGCGCTCAACCCGGCGGTGCGGGGTCCGGTGACGCGGAACCGGCCGCCTCCAGTACGGCCAGGATCTCGTCACCCCACCGCTCGAGACGGAGAGGCCCGATCCCCCGGCAGCCGGCCAGGGCGGCGAGCGTGGTCGGATGCTCCGAGGCGATGCCCACCAGGTCCTTGTCGGTCAGGACCACGTAGGCGGGCACCCCGTCCTTCTTCGCCACCGACGATCGCCAGGTCCGCAACGCCTGCTCGCCGGCCGCCGCCTCCGGAGAGGGAACAGCGCCGTCCCCCGTTCGGGCCAGGGTCAGCGTCTTCCCCTCGAAGCGGACGTCGGTGCCGAAGGCGACGGCCACCCGCGAGTCGCCGATGCCCACCACCACGCCGTCGGCCCCCACCTCGAGGATGGTGCCCGACTGCCCCCGGTGCTCCACCACCAGTCCCTCGGCGGCCTGCAGGGTGGGCAGGACCGGGCCGGCACTCCTCTGGCGCTTGCGGGCACCACGCCGGTGGGCGGCCACCGCTCCGGAGGTTCGGCCAGTGCCCGGCCGGTCGCCCGGGCCGGACGGGGCACCGGGTGCCGGTCGGGGCCTCGACCCGTCGAGCTCGGCCACGAAGATCGACGGCGCCTCGGCGTCGGCGAGGACGGCCACCTGGGTCCGCGCCCGGGTGAGGGCCACGTGGAACACCCGCCGCTCCCCTTCCTCGTCGTCGCTCAACCGGTGCGGGAAGAGTCCCTCCGACGCGCCGTAGACGATCACGTGGTCCCACTCCTTGCCCTTGATCCGGTGCACGGTGGACAGCAGGACAGTCGGTCCCTCCACCGCCGGTCGGGCCAGGACCCCCCGGAGCCACTGCTCGAAGGTGGCCGCATCCGGGTGGAGGGCGGCGACCGCCTCGAGGGCCACCAGGTCGTCGGCGTGGGTCGACCGGTCCGCTTCTCGGCGGGAGGAGTCGAGGACGTCCATGGTGCTGTTGAGACCGATGCCGGCCCGGATGGACCGCAGGGCGACCGCCGTCGACGTGCCGGCAGCCCGGACCACCGCCTCGAGATCGTCTGCGTAGGCCTGCAGCTTGGGGACGTCGCGACCCGAGAGACGCTCCGCGAGCCGGCGGATCTCCCGGATCGAGGTGCTCGGTCCCTTGGTCACCATGTCGGCCACCATGGGGGCGATGCCCCGGGAGGGTCGCCGGATGGTGTCCCGGATGTCCTCACGCCGGATCCGATCGGGTTCGGCGCCGATCCGCAGATAGGCGAAGGCGGTGCGGATGCCGGTGCGGCCGAGGACCTGGGTGGAGAGCGGCGTGGTGCACGGGACCCCGGACTCCACACACGCCACCTGCACGGGCAGGAGCGCCGAGTTGACCCGGGCGAGTACGGCGACGTCGGACGGCGCCACCCCGGACTCCAGCCAGGCGCTGATGATCTCCACCGCGGTGCCGGCCAGGGCGTCGCCGGCTGCGGTGCGCACCGCCACCGGACCGGCACCGGCCAGCGGTCCGGTCGTGACGCCGACGCCGTCGTTGCGGCCCTCCGGTGAGCGGATGGTCTTGTCGAGGCGTCGGTGGTTGTAGGACAGAAGGGTGCGGGCCGCACCCACCACCGACGGCGGGCACCGGTAGTTGACCTCGAGCGGGTGGTGGGCGGCCCCGGGGAAGTAGCGCGGGAACTCGATGAGGAACTCGGGGGACGCTCCGGAGTAGCCGTAGATGACCTG
The DNA here is from genome assembly GCA_017883065.1 of Acidimicrobiales bacterium. Classification (GTDB taxonomy): domain Bacteria; phylum Actinomycetota; class Acidimicrobiia; order Acidimicrobiales; family RAAP-2; genus Bog-756. The sequence goes on from JADGOG010000038.1 coordinate 5,327, forward strand.
GTCGTCGTCGCCGACACCGAAGCAGTCGTAGCCCGGGGCGGCCAGCAGGCGGATCATCAACAGATGAGCTGGGGTGAGGTCCTGGAACTCGTCGACCAGCAGGCGTCGGCACCGGGCCTGGGCCGCCGCACGCGCCTCGCTGTCGGTCACCAGGATCTCGATGGCCCGGTAGATCTGCTCGTCGAAGTCGACCGCGCCGAGGTCGGCGAGGGCGGCCCGGTAGCGGTCGAATCCCTCGGCGATGCCGGCCGCGTCGGGACTCTCCTCTTCGACCACCTCCGGCGGGGTCAACCCGAGCCGGATGGCAGAGAGGGCGCCGATGTAGGGAGCCACCGTGTCGGCGTTGGCCTGGCGACGGATCTCGAACACCCCCTGGAGCACGTCGCGCACCTCGGGCTCCTCGACCACCCTCGGCCGGCCACCCGGCCCGAACTCGGAGCAGATCCACAGTCCCGTGCTGTTGAGGGTCCGGATGTGCGGACCTTCCGGGCCGAGCACATCCGAGCAGCGCTGCTTCATCTCGTCCGCGGCCCGGGTGTTGTAGGCCAGCGCGCTCACCGTGCCCGGATGGACACCCCGGTCGCCGACCAGGTGGCGCAACCGCTCGGTCAGCACTCTCGTCTTGCCCGAGCCGGCCGGGGCGATGACCCGGGCCGCACCGAAGGGATGTCCCACCGCGGCCAGCTGGTCGGGAGCGAGATCCGCGTCGGGTGTGCGGTCGGTGCCCGGAGCGAATCGACCGGCCTCGGCACTCCAGCGGTGGACCACACCGAAGCCGGAGGCGGCGATCGGAGGGTCCGGGGGACCGCCGTCGATGAACAGGGCGGTGCCGTCCGTCAGAGCGATGTCCGCCGGGCCCTGCTCGATGACACCGAGGGAGGCGAACTGCCGGGCGGCCTTGCGACCGTGCCACCAGATCGGTGCACCGCCCCTGGCGTCATAGGTGTTGGCCCACACCAGGAACTGGAGCCGCTCCCGGCTGAATTCGAAGGCCGGGGTGAGCCCGTGCACGGGCCCGTCGTAGCGCTCCGGGTCCCGAAGGGCCGACGGGTCGGCGCTGAGCTCCACCACCACGGCCCGGCGTTCCAGCCATGCCCGGTGGAGCACGCCGACCACGGCTGACGGGTCGGCCGCCTCGGCCTCGCCGACCAGCACCCTCGGACACGACGCCCAGGGCCCGGGCGGGTCGGCGCCGGGCGCCACCACCACGCCCCGCCCCAGCTCGGATGGTCCCGGCAGCGGCATCCGTTCAACATAGCGACGGGGTGTGACCCGCAGGCCCGCGCGCCGCCCGAGACGCTCGCCCCGGCCATGGAGCACCTGGTGGGAGCGGTCCGGTCGGGGACGGGGACCGATGCGGCGTGGCAGAGTTGCCGCGTGTCCTACGAGCATGTCATCACCGACGTCGTCAAGGTGGTCGAGGCCGTCGGCGCCGCCATCATGATCATCGGCGGGCTGCTGGCACTCATCGACTACGTGGTCGCCGTGGTTCGGTCCGACCCCCGTCACCACGCCTACCAGAGGCTGCGGCGCCGACTCGGGCGGTCGATCCTTCTCGGCCTCGAGATCCTGATCGTCGGCGACATCGTGCGGACCATCATCGTCGACCCCACCGTCGACAGCGTGGCCGTGCTGGGGATGATCGTGGTGATCCGGATCGTGCTCAGCTTCTCGCTCGAGGTGGAGATCGACGGGGCCTGGCCGTGGAATCTCTGGCGGGTGGGGAAGATCGCCGACGAGGACGACCCTCAGGGGCCGTCGTAGCCCCAGGGGTCCCCGGGCAGGGCGCCGAGGCGGTGGGTACGCTGGCCGGGTGATCGTCTTCCTGCACGGGGTGCCCGAGACCGCCAGCCTGTGGGACAAGGTCCGAGCCCGGATCGACAGCGACTCGGTCGCCCTCTCCCTCCCGGGATTCGGATGCCCGCGTCCCGAGGGGTTCGGCGCCACCAAGGACGAGTACGTGGCCTGGCTGGTCGACCAACTCGACCGCTTCGACCAGCCGGTGGACCTGATCGGACACGACTGGGGCGCCGGCCTCACCTATCGGGTCGCCACCGCCCACGGTGACCACCTCCACTCGTGGGCGGCCGACGTGGGCAACATCATGCACCCCGACTACGTGTGGCACGACTTCGCACGGATCTGGCAGACACCGGGGGAGGGCGAGGCATTCTTCCGCGATCAGAACGCCCGGCCCGCCGAGGAGCGGGCCCAGGTCTTCGAGATGCTGGGCGTCGGGCACGAGGACGCCGTCGCCATGGCCTCGGCCTCCGACGACGACATGGCCTCGTGCATCCTCGATCTCTACCGGTCGGCCACACCCAACGCCTACGAGCGGTGGAAGGACTCCTGGGGGCCCACCCCGGCGCCGGGACTCGTCCTCTTCCCCAGTGACGACCCCTTCGGCGACGAGGACAAGTCCCGCCAAGTGGCCGCCGTGCTCGGTGCTGATCACCAGACTCTCGAAGGGGTCGGCCACTGGTGGCCGCTCCAGGCACCGGACGTCGCCGCCCAAGCCCTGAACACCTTCCTCGCCTCGGTCGGCTGAGCCCGGCCGACCGGCCCGATCATGCCCGGGCGTAGTTGGAGGCGCCCCACCAGTCGATCAGGACCACCGGATCATCGCCGACGACCCAGGCGTCATGACCTTGTGGCAGTGCGGTGACCTCGCCGGGACCGACCTCGAGCTCGGTGCCGTCCTCCATGGAAATGTGCAGGATGCCGCTGGCGTGGTACTGGAAGTGGGGCGCCTCGCACAGGTCGGTACCGGCGATCGGCTTGACGTGGTCGGCCCAGCGCCAGCCTGGCTGGAGGGTGAGGCGGCCGATCTCACTTCCCCCGATGGTGACCAGATCGACCCGGCCCCGCTCGAACGTCCGGGTCTCGTCGGGTGCTGCAAATGTCTTCTGCTCGGCTGCTGCCATGATCAGACTCCCCTGCTCGTGGGCCGCCGACCGTGTGCCGGAGGCTGAGCCCATGATCGATCTGCCGGTTTGCCACCGGCTTGCCGCGTCCTTGGCAAACCGGTGGCAACGTCGGCGTGAGACGGTGCTGATGACCACGACACCCGAGGAGGTCGCCATGCCCGAACCCACCGACGACGGGCCCGTCGCCCAGTACCTGTCTGCCATCGAGTCGGCGGGTATGGCGGAGTGCCAGGCGCTCGCCCCCGACGTGTTGCTGGATGCCACCGTCCCCAATTGGCGCTACTGCGTACGCGGCGATGCCGCGGTCCGGACCGAGCTGGCCCGGTGGTATGCGCAGCCCGGGACCTTCGAGGAGCTCGATCGGAGGCAGCTGCCGAGCGGCGAGTTGATCGGGTTCACGCTCCGGTGGGAGGAAGCCGGTGTGCCCCACTCCGTCCATCAGGCCCACATCCTCGAGGTGTCCGACGGCCGGATCACCCGGGACCAGGTGTGGTGCGGCGGGCGGTGGGCGGCGTCCCTGATGGCGGAGATGGCGGAAGCATCCGATGCGAGCATCTGACACCCCGCGCGCGCTCGGCGACCTCCTGTCCTCAGCCAGCTCCCGTCGGGCGTGGGAGCCGGAGGACACCAAGTCGGGAGCCCGGTTCGAGCGCGTGGTCATCGACGGCGAGCGTTACGTACTGAAGTACCAGGATCCCCGGGACGACTGGCTCCTCCGGGCCACGGGCGACCCCGGCGTGCGCTACGTGCGCCTCTGGGAGGAGGGCCTGTTGGATCGCCTGCCCGACGAGGTGGACTCGGCCGTGGTGGCAGCCGGCTTCGACGGGACGGTGGGCATGATCCTCCTGCGCGACATCACCGCCGATCTCCTTCCCCCCGGTCGCCCCTTTCCACCCGACCAGCACGCCCGATTCCTCGACCACATGGCGGCCTTGCACGTCGAATTCTGGGGCTGGCATGACGATGTCGGCCTCACCCCGCTTGGCACCCGCTACCGGATCTTCGCCCCCTCCGTGGCCGGCGCCGAGGCATCGCTGGGATCGTCGGCGATCGTCCCCAAGGCCATGGCAGATGGGTGGGACCGCCTGCCCGAGGTCTCGCCGACGCTGACCAGCTTGGTGATGCCCCTGGTGGAGGATCCGAGCCCCCTGGTCGCCGCGCTCGGCACCGTACCGCACACCCTGGTGCACGGTGACTGGAAAGCCGCCAACCTGGGGTCCCGCTCGAACGGGTGCACCGTCCTCCTCGACTTCGGCGAACTGTCGGGGGAAGCATCTCCCCTCGCCGACCTGTCGTGGTACCTGGCACTCAATGCCGATCTGCTCCCCGAATCGAAGGACCAGGCCATCAGTACCTACCGCGTCGCCCTCGAGCGGCGTGGCATCGACACCGATCTCTGGTGGGAACGAGCGCTCGCACTCGAGCTCTTCGGGACGATGGTGCAGTTCGGATGGGAGAAGGCGCTCGGTGGCACCGGGCCGGAGCTGGATTGGTGGGAGGAGCGAGCCACCGAGGGCGCGCTGTGGTTGTAGCCGGCGCCTACGACGACCTGGCCACCGAGTGGGAGCGTGCCGCCGGTCTGGTCTACCAACCCCTGGCCCGTGCACTGCTCCTCGCCTCACCCGTCGACCTGTCCGGTCAGCTCGTCCTCGACGTCGGGAGTGGGACGGGCGCCGTTGCGCAGGCCGCGCTGATGCGAGGAGCCCGGGTGGTGGCCACCGACCGGTCCGCCGGGATGGTCGCCCACCTGGGCGGGTGCGGATGGCCGGTGGTGGCATCGGACGCGCTCGCCCTCCCGTTCGGCCCCGGCACGTTCGCTGGCGCCACTGCCGGCTTCCTGTTGAACCACGTGCCTCCGGCTCCGACACTGACCGCGTTGGTCAACGTGGTCCGAGCAGGAGGGGTCGTGCTGGCGACCACCTGGGACGCGTCCCGACCCGACCCGGTCAAGCGGGCGATCGACCGGAGCTTGGGCATGCACGGCTGGTTGATGCCTGACTGGTACGCAGCGCTGAAGGCGGAGGTCGAACCGGTGTCCGGAGATCATCGCCGGCTGAGAAATGTGGCCCACGAGGTCGGCCTCACCCACGTGACCGCCACCCGGCACCGTGCGCAGCCGTGGGTGCGCGATCCCCACGCCGCGGTGGCCTACCGGACGGCGATGCCCCACATCGCCCCGTGGCTGGCCGGTCTCGGCCGGATCGAGCGCGCCGAAGCCATCCGTCAGGCCGAGGTCGCGGTCGCACCACACCTGCGCGGGTGGCGGCCGGCGGCGATCATCCTTGTCGGCACGGTCGATCCTCATCCGAAGTAGGTGGATGCCGCTCGATCGAGATCGGCGGCATAGGGTCCGGCGCGGGACCCGAGGGCAGCCACGCGACGGTGGGCAAGCTGCTCCCACGCGCCGATACCGAATACCTGGGCCACCTGTGCGGTGATCCACCATCCCTCGAGCGCGGCCACGTCGTCGAGCCGGGCGAGCTGCCGGCCCAGTTCGTCGAGATCGACCGACACACCGGAACGGTGGGACGCCATGGCCGCAACCAGCAGGGCCTGCAGCTCGTAGCGGGGTACCCCGAGTGCGGCCGCATCGTCGGCGAGTGAGGCGGCGCCGACCTGGGCCGCCCCGAACTCCCCACCCGCAAGATCCAACCGGGCTCGGAGCAACCGGCCGCGCAGGACGTGACGCCAACGGAACGCGTGCTCGAGTTCGGCGAGCGGCAGGGCTTCGTCGAGGAGAGTCTTCGTCTCGTCCAGCGCTCCGACGAGGAGCCGGCCGGACGCGAGATCGAGCAGTCCGTTGGCCAGCGGCTCGTCCAGCCCCTGATGACGGGCGTTCTCGATCGCCGCCTGATTGTGGTCGTCGGCCTCGCCGTGCGCACCGAGGTTGCGAACGATCCATCCACGCAGATTGAGCGGACGGGGCACCCACCGGTCGGCCCCCATGCGCTCGATATCGCCCTCGAGTGTGTCCAGTGTCTTCAGGGCGTCGTCGACCCGCCCGAGCATGGCCGAGGCCATGGTGGAGGCCATCAGCGCATACGCATTGGGGAATCGATAGGCGGCCAGACCCTCGCCCTCGTGCACCGTGACCAGCGTCAGTGTCTCGTTCGGACGCCCCTGGTTCATCCGGAGCCACGCCAGCCAGGCGTCGGCCAGCCCACCCCCGGTCGCCGGCGACTCGCGGGCCGCCCCCTCGAGCCGATCCGAGGCGCCACGGAGATCGCCCGTGGCCAGTGAGATCCAACCGCCGAGCGCCAGGCAGCTGGTGCGGAGGTCGGCATCCAGGGCCTCACGGGCCCCCTGGTCAGCCAGGTTGCGGGCCCGCTCGAAGTGGCGTGCGAAGTGGGCTGACCAGGCCGCCGCCTCCAGGACCTCCGGGCCGGCACCGAGGATGCGGGCCGCTTCGATGTCCTCGGCCACTTGCTCGTCACGGGACACCATCGAGCCCACCCGGGCCCGTTCGAGGCGGGCACCCACCGTGTCGTCCAGTGCCACCGCATCATCGAGCAGCCGGAGCGCCTCGATCTGATCGAAGCGGGCCACCGCCACCCGCGCCGCGATCACCAGCATCTCCGAGGCGTAGGCCGAGTCCCCGCCCAGTCGGGCATGGCGGGCCACCGCCAGCGGATCGGCATCGGCTCGGGCCCCGAGGGCCCTCGCCGCCTCCCGATGGAGGTATGCGCTCCGGGCCGCACCCACCGTCGAGGCCAAGGCTTCACGAATCAGTGCATGGGCGAACGCGAACACCTCACCCCGTTCGACCAGGAGCGTCCGCCGCGTCCCCTCTTCGAGATGGTCGAGCAGGATGCCGGGCGGGACACCCGTCACCGCTCTGAGCAGATCAAGATAGATCTCAGGTCCGATCACCGCGGCCGCCCGAAGCGTCCCCGCTGCAGCGCCCGCCCGATTGCACCGCTCCTCCACGGCGTCGCGGATCGTCGCCGGGAGCGCATCCCCTGGATCGGAGGCGGCCAGCTCGACGAGGAAGAGCGGGTGGCCCCCGCTGCGGGCGTGCAGCTCCGGGGCCCGAGCGGTCCCGACGATGGCTGCGGTGGCGTCGAGGTCGAGCGGACCCAGGGCGATCTTCGTGGCCTGGGGGACGTCAGCTCCCTCCTCGGTCCGACGGGCCGTGACGACCACGACGCGACTGTCGGCAAGCCGGCGTGCGGCCAGACCGAGCCAGGCCATGGTGGCGGCGTCAGCGAGATGGACGTCATCGATCATCAGCACGAGGGGCGTCCGTCTCGCCCGGCGGCGCACCACGTTGAACAACGAGGCGACCAGGAGCGCGTGCCCGGCGCCCGGGTCGGTGAGTGCAGCGATCTGTGCCGATCCGGCGGATGTTGCCTCCCCGTCGAGCAGGGGGCCGAGCACGGCGGCGTCGGGACCGAGCACGTCACCGGAGTCTGACCCGACCGCCTCATGGAGCAGGAGTTCCACCGCGTCGAACAGCGGCTGATACGGGACCGCGCGGCCCAACTCGTCGCACCCGACGCTGACGACGCCGACCCCGTCAGCACCGACGAGCCGACCCCAGACGTCGAGCAGTGTCGACTTCCCGATTCCGGCCTCTCCCTCCACCTGGACCACCTGGCCGTGACCGTTCTCGGCCCGTTCGAGCAGACCGTTCAACCGGCCGAGGGCGGCGGCCCGTCCGTGCAGCTCGGGAGGGGTGACGTCGATGCGTCCGTGCGGCTCCGACTTGTCGGAGGTGCCACCCGACAGGATGGCCGCGTGGAGTGATTCGGTCTCCTCCGATGGGCTCACTCCCAGGGCCTCCACCAGTCGCTCCCGGGCTTCGGCGTAGGCCGCCAGAGCCGAAGCCGGGCGTCCGGATCGGTCCAACGCCTCCATCAGGACCCGGAGCGCCACCTCGTCGAAGGGGTCGTCGACGAGTACCAGCGTGGACTGCCGGATGGCGCCGGCCCAGTCGTCGTCGGCCAGCGAGGCGGTAGCGGCCGTGTGGTGCAGTCCCGAGACGATCAGTTCGACCGCCGACCGTTCTGCGCTCGCCCACCAGGGGTCGGCCTCGTCGGCCAGGAACGGCCCACGGACCAAGGAGAGACCGGCGGATGCCGCAGACCGGGCGGCCGCCACCGCTCCACTGGCCAGACGGCGATCTGCCTCTTTGGCGTAGTCGGCCAACGCGTCGAGATCCAGCCAGTCGACCAGCAGCAGGTAGCCGGCATCGCTGCGCGGCAGCCGATCGTTGCCGAGCACACTGCGGAGACGGCTCACCAGCACCGAAACCTGGTCGGCGGGGCGCAGCGGGGGCTGGTCGCCCCACAGGCAGTCCACCAGGCGATCGACTCCGACCGGTCGGCCTCGACTCAGGGCGAGGATCTTGAGCAGCGTGCGAAGTTGCCGGCGCTCCAGCCGGGCGGCATCGCACCCCTCGACCTGCAGTTCGCCCAACAGGCGCAGCCGGAGATTCTGCACGTGGGTCAGTGTGACATGGGGGCCGCCTGCCTGCCGATGGAGGTGATCCGCCTACCGCCACGGCACGGATCCGGAGGAAGAGCAGTCACCGGACCTGGAGCTGGGTGGCGGAACCCGACTCGACAGGCCCGGTGACTGGTGATGACATCGGCATGCACGCCGTGACCCGCCTCATGCTGCTCGGCTCGATGTGCGACTGGCGCCCGCATGGAGGCGGGCCGCATCACATCATAGGGGAGCACCAACGGGTGCACGCACCAGGTGGTGCGTCAGGACCCGGACCGGGTCTCCTTGACCAGGCGGGAGGCCAGCTGCCGGGAGATTCCCCAGGTCCGGCCGATGCTGTTGATGGTGGACCCCTCCTCCATCCCTGCGGCGATCAGCGACAGACGGGAGTTGTGGCGGAACTGCTCGAAGCGGTCCAACGAGTCGGTGAGGGCCTGGCGGGTGCGTGAGACGGCGGCGTCGTCGAGGGCGTCACGGACCGGCTTTCCCTCGACCAGGGAGGCCAGAGCGATCCGGCAGTTCCCACGGGCCACATCGAGCATCTCCTCGAGGTCGTCGACCGCCTCGAGCAGTGACTTGATACCTTCGATTGCGTCGTCCCGCCGATCGGTCATCCGAACTCCCGCCGTGTTTCGTAGCCGTTGAATCGGTGGCCCCGGGGGCCTCTTCCGGTCGGGGACGCCCCCCGCCGAGGTCAGTGCCCGAACTCGGGAATGCAGTGATCCACACTCCCGGCATCGCACACGCTGTAGGGATGGTAGCGGGAGGTCCTGGTGGACGCAGAACAGTACTGACAACACGTGTTGACAGGTCGTCCCGATTTGGCTCCCGCCCCGCGGGGTCGGGCCGCACGCGGCCGACCTACCGGGTCGGCGGCTTCGGCGGCGGATCGATGCTGGGAATGCCGTTGTCGGTCACGTGGTCGGTCCACTCGGTCCCCGACCAGAACCGCTGTTCGTGGCGGACGAAGGGATCACGGAACCACGCCGGGTCGGTGCCGGTGTGCGCCTCGGAGCCCGGGCCGGGAGCATTCCGGTCCGTGAGCGGACGGCTCACACCGGTGAACGGGCTGGCGGTCGGAGGAGCGCCCTGATGACCCTGGCGGCGACGCGGCGAGACCAGGTATCGGATCAGGAACACCCCACCGAAGACGATGGGCGTGATCCAGGTGGCGTGACCGACGTACACAGGGCAAGTGTACGGCCGGAGGCGGCCGGATGACGGTCGGCGTTCCGGCGCTCTGCGGTCCGGCCCCCGATCAGACCACCGGCTCGGACGGCACCCCGAAGAACTCCTGGTACGCGGTCGCCTGGCGTCGCAGGGAGGTCTCGTCGAGGCCGGTGTCGGAGAAGGAGTACCGCGAGCCGGCGCCGCCGCCGTCACCCGGGTGCGTGGCCAGGAATGCCCGCATCCCGGCTTCCGCCTCGGCCGAAAAGGGCACGCCCAGCCGGTCGTAGAGGACGCCGATGGTGGCGAACGGATCGGCCATGAAGTCGGCGAACTGGACGTCGACCACCCGGTCGGCCGGGAGCGTCCCGTCGGACCGGGCGGACATCGATCGCTCCAGCCCGAGCAGGATGTCGTCGCTGTACTGGGCGGCCGCCCGTTCCACCGAGCTCTCGTCGCTGGCCATCCGACGGAGCAGGGCGACCAGCGCGCTCACCGAGGCGATGACCTTGAGGGGGTCCCGGTGGGTCTGGATGACCACCGCGTCGGGGTACTCGTCGAGCAGGGCCGGGAGGTGCCAGAGGTGTGCCGGGGACTTGAGCAGCCACCGGCCGGCGGGGTGTCGGGACTGGAGGTGCTGGAGGAAGATGCGGTGCCACCGGTAGGCGGGGGCCAGGTCGGCCTCGTGGAGCAGCCACCGGTTGTACTCGGGCACGTCGTACTGGGTCTGGAAGATCATCGAGCGAAAGTCGCCCGCGGTGATCCGCACGCACTCTTGGGCCAGACGGGCGCCCATGGGATGGAAGGCGCTGAATCCCGGGATGATCAGGTCGGCCATCCCCGACACCGCCTCGACCTCCTCGATTCGGGGATCGGTGTCGTAGGTCTCAGTTTCCGGTGGTGGGCACGGCAGTTCGACCTCCCACGACAGCGGGGCGCGATGGACCGGGTCGCAGGCCAACAGGTCGTAGAGGATGGTGGTGCCGGTGCGCGGCTGGCCGCAGATCACCAGGGGGCGCTCCACTGCTCCGAGCGCCACCTCGGGGTGCCGGGTCCGCCAGTCGAGGACACGGAGCCGGTTGGCCAGGTAGCCGGTCAGGTCGGTCTCCACGATGGTCACACCCAGATCGTTGAGGTGGGCGGTGCGCTCGAGGTCCATCAGCAACCGGTCGAGGCCCTCCTGCCAGGTGGGCTCCCCCAGGTCGCAGAGCCCGGTCGACTCGACCGCCGACTCCACCAACTGGTCCCGGGTGAACGGCAGGCTGGGCACGCCCGGTCAGAGCTCCCGGCCGGCGCGGTCGAACGGCTGCGCTGCAGAATGCCTCGATGTCATGGTCACTACGGTGCGTCCCCCCAAGGTCGGCCGGCCCAGGATAGACACGACCGCCACGGTGGCGTCGGGATCCGCCGGCGCCCTGTCGGCCCGGCCCCCGGGCCGGCTCCGGGACGAGGGTCCGATCTACGCTGGTGTCGATGATCGTCCTGCTCACCTCGGTCGCCCGGCACAGCTTCGGTGCCGAGCTCGACCGCCCGGGCATCGAGTGGCTGACACTGGAATCGGACGGCACCCTCCGCGACCACGACGGCAACTCCGTCGAATGGGAGGACGCCCGGCCCGAGGTGGCCTGGGGCACCTCCGACCTCTTCCGCGAGGGCGCTCCCATCCGCTCCTTCTTCAGCCTGCTCGGGCGGCTGGAGGGACTGCGGTGGTTCCAGTCGCCGGCTGCCGGATTCGACTCGCCGATCTTCTCGGACCTGGTGGCCGGTGGGGTCCGGATCACCAATGCCCACGTGAACAGCCTGCCCATCGCCGAGTTCGTGCTGCGCTCGGTCCTCGACGAGTTCCAACAGGCCGAGTCGTGGCGCCGACAGGTGCCCGAACGGAGCTGGGCCATCCACGACTGGCGGGAGGTGGCCGGCACCACCTGGCTGATCGTGGGCCTCGGTGGCATCGGCACCGAGGTGGCCCTGCGGGCCCGGGCGTTCGGGGCCCGGGTGATCGGCTGTCGACGCTCCCCGTCCCCCGACGACCCGACCGACGAGACGGTCACGCCCGACCGCCTGGTGGACGTCGTCGGTGAGGCCGACGTGATCGTCCTGTGTGCTCCCGCCACTCGGGCCACGGCCGACCTGGTCGATGCATCCTTCCTCGCCCGGCTCAGGCCGGGATGCGTGCTGGTCAACGTGGGGCGTGGTTCGCTGATCGACGAGGACGCCCTGGTGGCCTCCCTCGACCACGGCCGTCCCGCCGTCGCCGTGCTCGATGTCTTCCGGACCGAGCCGTTGCCCGCCGACCACGTGTTCTGGTCGCACCCGTCGGTCCGGGTCACCCCCCACAACGCCGCCGGTGGGAGCGGTCGACTCCGTCGCCAGGCCGAGCTCTTCGCCGACAACCTCGAGCGCTACCTGAACGGTGCGCCGTTGGTCAACGACATCACCGCCCAGGTCGGCGCACCGACCTGATCGGTCCCACCGGATCGCCCCCGCTCCCGGTGCACTCGGCCGGCGCGACCCGCCCGGCGTCGGTGTGCGGAGCACGGATCGACGCCGTTCGACGGCCTCGGGGCCCACGCCCGGTCGGCGCACGGGTCCGTCTAACGTGCACCGGGTGCCATCCCTGCACTCACCTCCGGGACCGGTCGACGGGGATCGACTGTCCACGGCCCGCGATGCCGCTCTCGGCGAGGCCGAGCGCCTGGGCTGCTCGAACACCGAACTACGCATCGAACGCATCCGCTCCCAGCAGGTCCGACTGCGGGACGGGCGGCTCGAGGGGGCGGCCGACGACACCGAACTGGGCGTGGGCATCCGGGTGATGGTCGACGGCGCCATGGGCTTCGCCGCCACCGTCTCCACCGATCCGGGCGAGGCCGCACGAGTGGTCACCCAGGCGGTCGAGGCCGCCCGTCTCATCGCCCGGGCCGGAGGGACACCCGTCGAGTTGGCCGACGAACCCGGCCACGGCGTGGTGGACTGGGTCGCCCCGTACTCGGTCGACCCGGTGGACGTGCCGCTCACCGACAAGGTGGACCTGCTGGCCGAGTGGAGCGGGCGCCTGCTGTCGTCCGAGGGCATCGACCACGTGACCGCCGAGGTGCTGGCGGTCACCGAGGACACCTTCTACGCCGACCTGGCCGGCACCCAGGCCACCCAGCGCCGGGTCCGGGTCCACCCGAGCTTCGAGGCGCTGGCCGTCGACCCCGACGGCGGCTTCGAGACGATGCGGAGCGTGGCCCCGCCCGCCGGTCGCGGCTGGGAGTACCTGCACGGGGCCGGGTGGGACTGGGACACCGAGCTGGCCGCCCTGCCCGGGCTGCTGACCGACAAGGTCCGGGCCCCCTCGGTCACCGCCGGCTACTTCGACCTGGTCATCGACCCGACCAACCTCTGGCTGACCATCCACGAGTCGATCGGCCACGCCACCGAGCTGGACCGGGCCATGGGATACGAGGCCGCCTACGCCGGAACCTCGTTCGCCACCTTCGACCAACTCGGTACCCTCCGCTACGGGTCGGAGGTGATGCACGTCACCGGTGACCGGACCACCCCCCACGGCCTGGCCACGGTGGCCATCGACCACGAGGGCGTGCCGGGACAGTCCTTCGACCTGGTGACGGACGGGGTGCTGGCCGGCTACCAACTCGACCGCTCCATTGCCTTCACCAGCGGGCTCGGAGCGTCCAACGGCTGCGCCTTCGCCGACTCCCCGCTGCACGTGCCCATCCAACGCATGGCCAACGTCTCGCTCCGACCGGCCGAGGGCGACGGTCCCACCACCGAGGACCTCATCGCCGGCGTCGACCACGGCCTCTACGTCGTGGGTGACAAGAGCTGGTCGATCGACATGCAGCGCTACAACTTCCAGTTCACCGGGCAGCGCTTCTTCATGATCGAGCACGGCCGCCTGGCCGGTCAGGTCAGTGATGTCGCCTACCAGGCCACGACCACCGAGTTCTGGGGATCGATGGAAGCGGTGGGTGGGGCCTCGACCTACCTGCTCGGCGGGGCGTTCAACTGCGGGAAGGGTCAGCCCGGCCAGGTGGCTGCGGTCTCCCACGGCTGTCCGTCAGTGCTGGTCCGGGGGGTCCGGGTGCTCAATGCCCGCCAGGAGTCGGGGCGATGAGCCTGGACGGTCTGCCGCCGGCACAGCAGGTGGTGGAGGACGCCCTGGCATCGGCGCAGACGGGCAGCGACCACTGCGTCGTCCTGGTGGAGGAGACCAGCGAGGTCGAGGTCCGCTTTGCCAACAACACCACCACCACCAACGGAAGCCGACGTGACCGCCGGGTGACGGTGGTCGCCATGCGCCAGGTGCCCGGGGGAATGGCCGCCGGAGTGGCGCGCCGCGGGGGTGATGTGGACGTCGCCGACCTGGTCCGGGCGGCCGAGCAGGACGCCTCGGACTCTCCGCCGGCCGACGACGTGAGCCCGCTGATCGGGCCCGGTGACTCCTCGCTGATGGCGTCGACCGCCCGGTTCGACGCTCCGCCGGACCGCACCGACCTTTCGGTCCTGTCCGGGGTGCTTGCCGGGCTGTCGGGCGCCTTCGCCCGGGGGCGGACGGACGGGTACGTACTGGCCGGCTTCGCCGACCACCGACTGGCCACCACCTACCTGGGCACGTCGACCGGGGTGCGACTGGGCCACGCCCAACCCGACGGGTCCCTCCAGCTGGTCGCCCGCAGCACCGACGGGACCGCCTCGACCTGGGCCGGGGCCGGCACCCCCGACTTCACCGACGTCTCCATGGCCGACCTCGAGGCACAACTCCGCCACCGATTGGCCTGGTCCACCACCCGGTTCGAGCGGCCGGCCGGTCGCTACGAGGTCATCCTGCCCCCCGAGGCGGTCAGTGACCTGGCCTGCAACATCGCCTGGGAGCTCGGCGCCCGCGACGCCGAGGACGGCCAGAGCGTCTTCTCGCGGCCCGGCGGCGGGACCCGGGTGGGCGAGGCACTGGCCACACTCCCCTTCGACCTGCGCAGCGACCCGGCCGAGCCCGGCCTCGAGTGCACGCCGTTCCTCACCGCCGGGTCGTCATCGGCCGACACCTCGGTCTTCGACAACGGCCTCCCGCTCACCCGCACCGAGTGGATCGCCGGTGGCCGGCTCAGCCGCCTGCGATGCCACCGGGCCGGTGCCAACCGCTCGGGTGTCGAGCCCGCCGGATTCATCGGCAATCTGGTCCTCGAGGTGCCCGGAGCCACCGGGTCGGTGGAGGAGTTGGTGGCCCGCACCGAGCGCGGTCTCCTGCTCACCTGCCTCTGGTACATCCGCGAGGTGGATCCGGCCACCATGCTCCTGACCGGCCTCACCCGCGACGGCGTCTACGTCGTCGAGGACGGACAGGTGGTCGGTGCGGCCAACAACTTCCGCTTCAACGAGAGCCCGGTCGACCTGCTGGGCCGGGCCACCGAGGTCGGAGCCAGTGTGCGGGCGTTCGGCCGGGAGTTCGGCGAGTACCTCAACCGCACCCGGATGCCCTCCCTGCGCATCCCCGACTTCAACATGAGCTCGGTGAGCCAGGCCAGCTGACCCGGGACCGCCCATGGGTCCGAGACGTCGGCGTTCAGCTCTCGAAACCGGCCGGGCCGCGAGCGGACAGGGGACGGAGGTCGTCGCCGGACCGGCGGCGGTCCACCCGTCCCACCCGCAGAGGTGAGGGAGCGACCAGTACCGGCAGGGAGGTGGCCCGGGTGATGCGTTCCCGCACCCCTCTGCCGAGCAGGCGGTTGAACAAGCGCCGACGGTGCGAGCCGAGCACGATGGCGTCGGCCCCCACGTGCTCCGCCACCCGGGCGACGCGAGAGCCCACGTGAAAGTAGGTGGCAACGAACTGCTCGCCTGACGCGTCCACGCCGGCCTCGTTCAGCTGTCCGACGGCCGCGCCGACGATGCGGGTGGACTGCTCACGGGTCTCGGCGGTCGTGCCCCGACCACCGATGAGCAGGACGTTGGCATGGACCACGTGCACCGTGGAACGGTGCGCACGAGCGAGGGCGGTGGCGAAACTCAACCCCACCTCGCCGGCAGGCGACTCGTCGATGGCCAACACCAGGCATTCGAACATGATCGACTCCTCGGCCCCGCACCCGACCGGCGTCGGCGACCGACGTCGGTGGGTACACACCGCGTGCCCGATGTTATCGCCGCATCGCAGTGAATGCCCCCACTCCTGGCCGGTGGACTCCGGTCGTGGACCCGGAGTGGGCCGGGCCAGACCGACCTCAGCCGGACGGCTTCATCGCCTCCAGCGTGGCCGCCATCTGGCGGTGCACCAGATTGACCGCCTGCAACGGGCGGATCATCACCCGGAACTCGACGATCCGACCCTGGTCGTTGCAGCGGATGATGTCGACGCCGTTGACGTACTTGCCCTCGACGGTGGTCTCGAACTCGAGCACGGCGGTGTCACCGGCCATCACCGCCTTCGTGTAGCGGAACCCCCCGGTCGGCGTCTCCCCGGGGACGCCGGACGAGGCTGACTCGCCGGGGAGCGTCTGGCCCGCCGCCTGCAGGTACATGGTGGTGATCGCCTTGCCCCGTTGGGGGGTGTAGACGATCGGCGAGTAGAAGACCACCTCGTCGTCGAGCAGGGCGTCGAGGCCGTCGGGGAGTTGACCCTTCAGGTAGGCGTGCCACTGTTCGATCACCTGCTCGATCATCCGACCTCCTCAGTCCGTTGGACCGTACTCGCTGCCGGTCACGACGGAGTGACGAGGGCGAGCACCATGCCGGTGCCGGCCAACACCAGCGTCCCGATGGTGAGCATCCGACAGGCGGTCGTGCCCATCACCCCGGGCGTGCTCCGCACCACCCCGCTCGTGCGGGCCAGGAACATGCCCACCGCCCAGACCAGCGAGCCTGCGGCCACCACCAACAGGAGGGCATACGCCTCGGCGTCCCCGAGCGGCCAGAGGCGCCGCACCATGATGGCCACCACCGCCACCACCGCCAGCCCCGATCGGTTCCAGGCCAGCTGCGTGCGTTCGCGGGCCATGCCGGGATCCGTCGCGTCGGACGGGTCGACCGGTGCCGCGTCCTCCTCGGGCGACCGGCGCACTATGTGGTTCCGACGAAGGCCAGCACCCCGGCGATCACCGCCACCACCCCGATCCCGATGGACAACACCAGCGGCATCGGTGAGCGGGGCAGCGGTTGGTTGCGCCGCATGGCCCGTTGATTGGCCTTCCAGTGGAGGAAGCTGGTCAGGGCCACCAGGGCCCCCAGCCCCATCAGGGGAAGGCCGAGGATGCGACGCCCTCCACTGACATGCAGATTCGGGAGGAGCTGAGTGGCGGCCACGCCGGTGGCAACGAGTGCCAGTGCCGTGCGGTTCCACGCCAGGAAGGTCCGCTCGTTGGCGTACGTGAACCGGACGTCCGGTTCCTGTTCCTCCGTGGAGTCCGCGTCGCCCATGATGTCCTCACGGCAGCCTACCGAGGACGGCGTTCACCCATCGGCCATGGTCCCCCTCGTCGGACCACCGACCCGGGTGCCGCCGGGACGGTCAGGCCGGCGGGCCGCTGGCCAGCTTCACACCGGCCGTGTGGGACTGGCCCGACGTGTCGGTCCAGGTCAACTGCACGGTGTCTCCGGGGTGCCGGCTCTGCAGGGCAGTGCTGAGGTCGGTGGACGAGTTGACCGACTTCCCGTCGAGTGCGGTGATGACGTCACCGGCCACTACACCGGCCTTCGCCGCAGCCGATCCCGACAGGGTCTCCTCGACGGTCGCCCCGGACGTCGAGGTGCTCCCGCTGCCGCCGCCGAGACCCCCGACCCCGAAGCCGCCGCTGGAGGCGCTACTCGCCGACCGGACGCTCACGCCGAGGAAGCCGGTGGCTCCGATGTGAAGCGTGGCCGAAGCCTTGCCGGCCTGGATCTGCTTGGCCACCGTCAAGGCGGTGGCGATGGGGATTGCGTAGGCCTGGGTCCCACTCACCTGGTAGCCGGATCCGGCCGAAGCGGCCGTGTCCATCCCGATGACCTGACCCGACGTGTTGACCAGCGATCCACCCGAGTCGCCCGGCTGGATGCCGGCGTTGACCTCGATGAGGCCGGTCAGGTTCTCGGAGTTGCCGCCGCTGTCGTCGCTGGCGGTGATGGACTGGTTGAGTGCGGTGATCGATCCGCCGGCCGAACTCGGGGTCCCGCCGGTGCCTCCGGCGTTGCCCACGCCCACCACGGCCTGGCCCACGGCAGCCGAGCCCGAACTGGTGGTGATGGTCTGGAGCCCACTGGCTCCGACCAGCCTGAGCACGGCGATGTCACCGGTCCGGTCGTATCCGACCACCGTGGCGTCGTAGGACTTGCCGTTGCCCACGTCGGTCACGCTGATGGTGGTGGCACCGTCGATGACGTGGTTGTTGGTGAGGATCACCCCGTTGGCGGTGAGCACCATGCCCGTGCCGGCCGCCTGCTCGTTCCGATAGCTGAGGTTGGTGTTGATGTCCACCAGTGCCGGGGACACCTTGGCCGCGATGGCGGTGATGTTGGAGGGTGCTCCGGCGCCGGTCGACGAGTTCCCGCTCGACGACCCGCCGAACGGCGAGGTCTCACTGCCCGAGGATCCGTTGCCGAACGGCGATGTGGACCCTCCCGACGATCCGGACGATCCGGACGATCCGGACGATCCGGACGATCCGGACGATCCGGACGATCCGGGGACGTTGAAGGTGGGGCTCTCCGCGGTGTGGCTGGTG
>JADGOG010000219.1 GCA_017883065.1 Acidimicrobiales bacterium
CCAGGGGAGTACCTGACGATGCGACCCCTGCCCGCTGCCGCCCAAGGCGTGGCCGGACCCCTCGGACTCGGCTTCAGGGTGCCCATGATCGTCGCTTCGCCGTTCAGTCGCGGGGGCTATGTCTCGTCGGAGACGTTCGACCACACGTCACAGCTTCGATTCCTCGAAGAGCGCTTCGGGATCAAGGCACCCAACATCTCCCCTTGGCGACGGAGCACGGTTGGTGACCTCACCGGCACCCTGCGATTGGGCAGCGCTCAGACGGCCCCGCCATCGCTTCCTCCGACGTCGAACGACACGGTGACCTACATGGACTCCCTCGGCTGCCAGGCCACTGATGTCCTCGAAGTCGATGGCAGCCAGCCCCCCTATCCCATACCGAATCCGCAGGTCATGCCGACCCAGGAGCCTGGTGATCCGAAGAGGATTCCTGCCGTGACCTGACTGCGGTCAAACGTGTGGCCCCCTGCCCCGATCGGTCGGATGGGACACTCTCGTGTCGGTGAGTCCATGACCGGCACGGCTCGCTCGATCGCAGACGGGAGGTGGCGGCATGGATGTGTCGCCGGTGTCTCGGTGTGGACCAGCACACTGAGTGCCGCCTGGAGGGCCGTGACAACCCGCTTCTTCGGTGTGATCCGCTCCGGACGGGTCGAGCCGCAGGCGGCGATGTGCTCACGCCACGGATCACGATGCCCAGAGGGATGCAGGGTAAGGACCTCGGCGACAAGCCCGCGCCAGTCGGTTTCCGGGGTGATGGCATCGGATTCTCAGGCTCGAACATCGTGGAGGTGGGGTTCGGTGACATCCGCCTCGGGCCGACCACCTCACGGCCACGGGAGCGAAACCGGAACTCGGTTCCATGGCCAGGGCTAGGATCGCCGGCGGGTGAACACAATGGGATCTCATCCGGATTCCTCCACGCCGGGAACCTTCGGAGGAGTCCGGCTTTCGATCGCGGCCATCCGTCGTTTCCGCAGGTTGGCCATGTCGGCGACAGCGGTTCGACATTGGCGCACGAGCCGGCGTGACTTCGAGGGGACGACCGATCTGATGGCGAGCTACCAGGTTGGTGACAGGTAGTGGACCGGGCCCGCAATCCGTTCCGTGGTGTGAGCATCGGGCTCGGGGCGTTCGCCCTGGTGCTCCTGGCGGGCACCGTGGGGTACCTCCTCTTCGGATTCGGCCTCCTCGACGCCGTCTACCAGACCGTCATCACCGTCACCACGGTGGGTTTCAACTCCCCCCATCCGTTGGACGAGGGGAGCAAGGTCTTCACCATCATTCTCATTCTCGTGGGTGTGGGCACCGCTCTCTACACGTTCTCCGCCGTCCTCGAGGTGCTCATCGACGGCCACATGCGGGATCTAGTCAGGAGGCGCAGGATGGAGCGAGACATCGACCGGATGCACGGGCACGTGATCGTGTGCGGGTGGGGACGCGTCGGGCGCGAGGTGGCCCGATTCCTGGCCAACGGGAACACCGATCTGGTCGTCATCGATCGGGACCCGGAGCGGCTGCGTGGAGTTCCCTACGCCTTCGTCTGTGGCGACGTCGCCGACGACGAGACCCTGCTGGGGGCGGGCCTCGACCGGGCCGCGGCGCTGGTGGCCGCGCTCGACACCGACGCCGACAACCTGTACGTGACCGTGGCGGCCAAGTCGATGCGTCCGGGCATCCAGATCATCGCCCGGGCCCGCAACGAGTCATCGGAGTCGAAGCTCGTGCGCGCCGGTGCCGACCGGGTGGTGAATCCCCAACAGCTCGGCGGCGACCGAATGGCGTCGTTCGTGACCCAGCCCCATGTGGTCGACTTCGTCGATGTGGTCATGCACGACGGATCACTCAAGTTCCGGTTGGAGGAGGTGACCCTCTCGGCCGACTCGGCACTGGCCGGGAAGACCCTGCGTTCAGCGCATCTACGTGATCGCACCGGTGCACTGGTGCTGGCCATCCGTCGGCCCGACGGTCGTTTCATCACCAATCCCTCACCGGAAGACACCATCGAGGCGGAGGATGTCCTCATCAGCATCGGCACGGCGGAACAGCTCGAAGCGCTCGCCGTATTTGCGAACCGGCCCTTGGGCCAAGAAGACCGACCTCTGTAGCCGCGCTCCATGGCATCATTCCGAGCGTTGCCGTTCGAGCAAGCAAAGGATGTCATCTCATGATGATCGAAGTGGCCCGGGAAGTTGCCAAGTGATTCTCGACCGGTTCGGGATCGAAGGGCGGGTGGCGATCGTCACCGGTGCCGGCTTGGGCATCGGGCGGGGGATCGCCATCGGACTGGCCGAGGCCGGTGCCGATGTGGCTCTGGCGGCGCGCACCGGGTCCGACCTCGAGGAGGTGGCCACCCACATCCGCTCCCTCGGTCGCAGAGCGTTGGTCGTACCCACCGACGTCACCGACCAGGCCGCCTGTGAACACCTCGTCTCGCGCACGGTCGAGGAGTTCGGAAGGCTCGACATCCTGGTCAACAACGCCGGGGGCGCCATGCCCCGGGCGGCGATGGACACCAGCGAGGGGTTCATGGCGCGCACCTTCGCGTTCAACGTGACCGCCCCGCTGACCTTGACCAAGCTGGCCGCCCGCCAGATGGTCGACACCGTCGGGCAGGGGGCGGTGGTCAACATCTCCTCACGCTCCGCCAGCATGACCCAGACCATGTTCGTCGCCTACGGTGCCGCCAAGGCCGCACTGGACCGCATGACCCGGAACATCGCACCCGAACTGGCGCCCCGGGTGCGGGTGAACGCCATCGACGTGGGGGGTGTGGCCACCCGGTCCCTCGAGGTGGTCCTCACCGACGACGACCTCCGGCGACAGTTCGTCGAGGGGACCCCGATGCGCCGGCCCGGTGAGCCCGAGGACATCGCCTGCGCCGTCCTGTACCTCGTGTCGGACGCCTCCTCGTGGGTCACCGGCAAGGTGTTCGAGATCGACGG
>JADGOG010000039.1 GCA_017883065.1 Acidimicrobiales bacterium
GGACGCGCCGGTCGCTCTGGGGGTCGAGGGCTTCAGGTCCACCGGAATTCTGCCGATTTGACGGTATGGACGGAACGCTCACCGAAAATTCGGCTGCGGCCGGGTTGCGTGCCGACGTGCTGGCACCGGTCGACGCACCCCTGGATCCGTCGACCGGTGACGTCGGTGGGGTGGTCGACGGAGCGGAGACTCCGGCCCCCGAGATGACCGCTGCCGTCTCCATCCCGAAGATCGCCGCCGCCGGCGGGCGCCTCGTCGACCAGCATCTCGGCAATGACGACCGACTGCCGGCGTCCCTGCTTTCCGATCTCGATCACCCGAACCTGGTCCTCTCCGACGGCTACGTCGGTCCGGACCGTCGTGGATCGCGGCGCCTGGACCGTCTCCGTCGGGCGACCTTCGGGCAACGCCGGTCGATGCTCAGGGTGGAATTGGTGGTCGTCGCGGTGGTCGCCGTCCTGGTGGCCGTCTCGTTGGCCATGATCGGTTCCGGCGGCCGATCGACCGCCGCGGCCGATCGCGGATCGGCCCGACACGCCGCTGGATCCCGGCCTGAAGGTCGGGTGGCCACCGCCGCTCCTGCGTTGGCCGCGCCGCCGACCACCACCCCGCCGGTGACCTCACCGCCGACCACGGCACCAGTTGCCGCCACCGAGCCGGCTCCGACCACGACGACTCCCGCACCCGCGGCGGCTCCATCCCCGGCGGCTCCGGCGGCGGCACCCCAGGCCGCCGCTCCGACCGCGACACTGACCCCGGCACAGATGGGTGCCCAGGCGCTCGCCCTGGTCCGGTACCCGTGGCAGAAGATCCCCGGCTACACCATCCAGTTCCTGCCCATCTCCCAAGCACCGTCGCCGGGCTTCTACGGCAACACCACCTTCACCTGGGGTCGGGCCGGCGGTACCTCGGTCCTGTACGTCTATCCCGGTGAGACGGTGGAGCGCCTGGCCGGCATCACCGCCTTCGAAATCGGTCACGAAGTGGATGCTGCCGCCGTCCAGCCCCAGGGTGGGGAGGCCCAGATCGAGAACATCCTCGGCATGCACCCGGCCAGCTGGGCACCCAACTGCGACTGCGCGGAGCAAGGCTTCCTCTCGGGTTGGTACTCGGCCGCATTCTCCAACTACTGGTCGCCCGGGGTCGGCAATTGGAGCACGATCGCTCCGGAGCCGACCGGGGCGGTTCTCGCCGCCGTCCAGCCGTGGCTGAATCCGACGATCTCATGAGCGCAGCCATGATCTGGATCCCCTCCCTGATGCTGTTACCGTCGCTGATGGCCGCTGCACCACCGGCAGCGCGCCTCGTTGAGAGTGATCGACGACCATGACCCGCATCGCCCTACTCCCCAGTTCGTACCCACCGTCACTCGGCGGCGTCGAGGAGTTGACGCGTCATCTGGCCCTCTCCCTGGTGGAGAGCGGCGACCAGGTGGAGGTGTGGACCTGCCATCCCGACGACGCCCAGCCCGAGACGGTGGAGATCCGCGACGGGATGGTGGTCCGGCGGCTTCCCATGCCCCTTCCGGCCACCAACTGGTCCGCGTTGCAGCGTACCGCGATCACCGGCTCGCACACGCTGTTCTCGCTGAGGAACGCTGCGGACGCGTTCCGTCCGGACGTCCTCCATGTCCAGTGCTTCGGGCCGAACGGGGCGTACGCGACGGCGCTGTCCCGGATCACCGGCCGACCGCTCGTGGTGACCCTTCAGGGCGAGACCATGATGGACGACGCGGACATCTTCGAGGAGTCGCGGGTCCTGCGCTCCGCACTGCGCTCCGGCATCAAGCGCGCTGCCGCGGTGACCGCCTGCTCGGCCTTCACCCTGGCCGACGCGGAGGCCCGCTTCGGTCTCAAGCCCGGGCGGGGACAGGTGATCTCCAACGGCGTCGCCCTCGACGGCGTGGAGCACGGTGACCACCGGCCGGTCACCCCGACCCGGTTCACTCCGGTGCCAGTGGATCCGGGCCGCCCGTACGTGCTGGCCCTGGGACGGGTGGTGGAGAAGAAGGGCTTCGACCTGTTGCTGGCGGCCTTTGCGGCCATCGATCCGGACCGCCGCACCAGTGATCTGGTGATCGCCGGCTCGGGAGCGGCGCTGGAGGGGCTCCGAACGATGGCGTCCGATCTGGGCGTGGCCGGCAGGGTCCACTTCGTGGGCAGACTCTCCCGCGAGGAGGTAGCCGCCGCCATGGACGGGGCCACCGCCTTCGTGATGCCGAGCCGACTCGAGCCGTTCGGGATCGTCATCCTCGAGGCATGGCGGGCAGGCGTCGCCGTGGTGGCCTCCACCCGAGGTGGCGCTCCCGAGTTCGTCGAGGACGGGGTGACCGGGGTCCTGGTGGACCCGTTCGACATCCCAGCGTTCGCCTCGGCTCTGGAGGGCCTCCTCACCGACACCGCCGCCCGGGAGTCCATCGCCGCGGCGGGACGGGCCCGGGTCCGGGACTTCGACTGGCACGCCATCGCCGAGGAGTACCGGCAGATCTACCGGTCGGTCACCCTGCCGTCCACAGGCAGAGGTGCGGGGAGTGCATCGGACGTGGGCAGCGGGGCACGACTCGGGGAGTCGGTCCGATGAGCCAATTGACCGATGTGACGGCACCGGTGGATCTGATCCGATCTGTCGGCGACGGTGCGGTGCGTTCGCTGTCGATCTCGATCTCCACCTCTGCGTCGACTTCGGGCACCGGATCAACCGGTAGCCAGGCCAGTGCTCCCTTGAGCGTGGGGGTCGACGTGACCGCCGTGGCCGAGGTGGCCGACTCGGTGAGAGTCTTCGGCGACCGCTACCTCCGTCGGATCTTCACCTCCCATGAGCTCGACTGCTGTCGGTCGTCCGATCCGACGGCCGACTCGTGCGCCGTTGACGACGACGGCCACTCGGGCTCGGGTACTGCTCGCTTCTCGCCTGAGTCGTTGGCCGCCCGGTTCGCGGCAAAGGAGGCAGCCATCAAGGTGCTCCGACCCACCGGCCCGCGGCCGGAGTGGCGTGCGATCGAAGTGCACCAGGACGTCGACGGGGGATGCAGCCTTCGCCTCTCCGGCCTGGCCGCCCGCCTCGCCGAGCAGGCCGGGCTCGACCACCTGGCGGTGAGCCTCACCCATGATGCCGGCATCGGGGCTGCCGTGGTGGTGGCGCTGCATGCCGGGCCCGGCCTCCCCGCCGACCGGACCCACCACGCCGCGACCGGGACGAATCCATGATCAGGATCGACCCTCCTTCACGATCACCGCACAGCATGTACCGCCACACCCGTAGTGCCCAGTGAACCGCAGTATCCATGCATACCCATAACCACAAAGGAACGACGATGGATCAGGAAATCCGCCAGGTGTTGGCCGAGCACGGCCGACTTGCAGTCGATGTGAGTTCGCTCGACGAGAACACAGATCTGTTCGCTGCGGGCATGACGTCCCACGCCAGCGTGAACGTGATGCTGGCGCTCGAGGACGCGTTCGACATCGAGTTCGCAGAGAGCATGTTGAAGAAGTCGACCTTCGAGTCGATCGCCTCGATCAGAGCCGGCGTGCTCGAGATGACCGATGCATGAGTCCGCGGTCACGTTGAGGACCAGGTCGAGCAGACGGGTGGGCCGGTCATGACGGCGACGACCACGGCCCCGCCGTTGGAGTCGGGCTCGGTCGATGTCGTGCGCCTGATGACCGACATCGCCGAGAAGGTTTCGGGACCGGCAGCCGACGAAGTGGACCGGCTGGGGCGGTTCCCCTCCGAGACGATCGACGCCCTCCGGGCCGATGGACTCCTGTGGGCCCTGGTCCCACGGGAGTTCGGCGGTCTCGGCGCCACCCTCAGCGAGGTGTCCGAGGGACTGGTGGCACTGGGCCGCCAGTGTGCGTCGAGCGCCATGGTGGTTGCCATGCACCACATCCAGGTGGCCTGCCTGGTCCGCCACGGTACCAACGACCTGCTCCGTTCCTACCTGGCCGAAGCCGTCGAGCACCAGTACCTCCTGGCGTCGGCCACCACCGAGGTGGGCACCGGCGGCGACGTGCGCAGCAGTGTCTGTGCGGTGGATGTCGAAGGAGGCACGTTCCGTCTCGAGAAGCAGGCACCGGTGATCTCGTATGGGAACTTCGCCGACGGGATCCTTGTCACCGCCCGCCGGTCCGAGGACAGTCCGGAGAACGACCAGGTCATCGTGTTGTGTCGGCCTCCGGATCTCGAGCTCGAACAGGTGGGGGAGTGGAACGCACTCGGCTTCCGGGGCACCTGCAGCCCTGGCTTCGTGCTCCGGGCCAGCGGCGACGCCGACGCAGTGCTCGACCAACCGTATGGCGACATCTCCACCCAGACCATGTTGCCGATCGCTCACATCCTGTGGGGGTCGCTGTGGCTGGGAATCGCCACTGCCGCCCTCGACCGGGCACGACGGTTCGTGCAGGCCGAGGCCCGCAAGCGTCCGGGCACCACGCCTGCAGCTGCGCTTCGGTTGGCCGATGTGTCCGCCCTCCATCAGCAGTTCTCCGATCTGGTCCGGGGCTCGGTCCGTCGCTACGAGGAGATCGAGGGTGATGGAGAGCGCCTGTCCGCCATCGGGTTTGCCATCGGCATGAACTCGCTGAAGGTCTCCGCCTCCACCCTGGTGGTCGACGTGGTCCGTCAGTGCATGGTGATCTGCGGACTGTCCGCTTACCGGCTGGATGGGCCCTACAGCCTCGGACGTCACCTCCGTGACTCGATGGGGGCGGCCCTGATGGTCAACAACGACAGGATCATGGGCAACAACGCACAGTTGTTGCTGGTCCACCGAGGCGAGTGAAGGAGCACGATGAGCACCACTGAGGCCATACCCACCACCGGTCCTGACGGCAGGACGGTGCCGTCGGCCCCGTCTCCCGAGGCCGAGGCGTGGCAGCCCTTCCGCACCATGCTTCTCGACGCCGGCCTGCTCGTGCCGACCGGCGTCGACGGACTGTATGGGCGCTCGGGCACCTACGAGTCGGTCGCCGAGGGCATGGACCGGCTGGTACTCCGTGTCGGGGCCGACCAGGACGCCCTGTCGATGCGCTTCCCTCCGGTGATGCCGTGGGCCACGTTCCAGCGCAACGGCTACCTCGAGTCGTTCCCCGACCAGATGGGATCGGTGCACACCTTCCGGGGCAACGAGCGCGACCATGGCGAACTGCTCCGCCGGACCGAGGAGGACGAGGACAGGGGACCGTTGCTGGCCACCACCGACATGGTGCTGTGCCCCGCGGTCTGCCATCCCCTCTATCCGACCCTGAGGGGCGTGCTGCCCGAGGGCGGACGACGGGCCGAGGTCTACGGCTACTGCTTCCGCCATGAGCCGAGCACCGATCCGTTTCGCATGCAGGCCTTCCGCCAGCACGACTACGTCTACCTGGGCACCCCCGATGGCGCCCGGGCCCACCGGGATCTCTGGATCGAGCGGGGTCTCGAGGTGCTGACCGGCCTCGGCCTCGAGGTCGAGTCCGTGGTGGCCAACGATCCGTTCTTCGGACGTCCCGGCCGGATGCTGGCGGCCAATCAGCGGATCGAGGAGCTCAAGTACGAGATCGTGACCCCGGTCTACGCCACCGACCGGCAGACGGCTATCTCCTCGTCGAACTGCCACCTCGACCACTTCGGTCGCCCCTTCGGCATCGAGAGTGCCGACGGAGAGGTGGCCCACACCGCGTGTTTCGGATTCGGCATCGACCGGATCACACTGGCGCTTCTCCATCGGCACGGACCGGACCCCGACACCTGGCCGAAGGCCGTCAGGTCCACACTGTGGCCGTGATCTGCCCAGCCCAGGTGGCGGGCGCGACCAGCACCGTCCACCAGGCGGGCGCGACCGACCAATCGGCGTACGTCGCGTGACTGTCGCCCTGCTCCCCCTGACCGCGGATGGATTCCGACCCCACGCGCTTCACGCATCGGAGCGCAACTGGTCGGAGACCAACTGCTACGTCGACGTGTGGATCGAGGTGCTCCATGCGCTCGGGCTCGACCCGGTGGCAGGCGGAGCCTTCACCCTGAGCACCGACTTCGAGGGCGACCAGTGGACCTTCTTCAAGTACCCCCCCGAGGATCTCCGGGCCCTCTACGGGTTGGAGGTCTCGGAGTTCAACGTGTGGAGACCGGTGCTCGACCATGTGGTCGAGCAGCTCGAGTTCGGGCGGCTGTGCACCGTCGAGGTCGACTCGTGGTTCCTGCCCGACACTCGCGGGGTGTCCTACCAGATCGACCACGTGAAGAGCACGATCGTGCCCCAGATGCTCGACCCCGGGGCCCGTCGGATGGGCTACTTCCACAACGCCGGCTACTTCGAATTGGAAGGTGACGACTTCGACGGGGTGTTCCGGCTGGGCAGGCATGCCGAGGCTCCGGGCCTACCGCCGTATGTGGAACTGGTCCGACTGGACCGGGTCCGCCGCAACGACCCCGAGTTGGTGAGCAGGGTGGTGGCCCTGACCGGCGAGCATCTGGCCCGTCGACCGTCGGACAATCCGATCATCCGCCTGGGGGAGAGGATCGAGCACGACCTGCCGTGGCTGACCGGGCAGGACCTCGAGACCTTCCATCTCTACTCGTTCGGGATCTGCCGCCAGTGTGGGGCCACCGCCGAGCTGGCCTCCTCGTTTGTGGACTGGCTGAATCGGTTCGATCGAACGGGCACCGAGCCGGCGGCCGACGCCTTCCGCGATCTGGCCGCAGGGGCCAAGGCTCTCCAATTCGCCCTGGCCCGGGTGGTCCGCGGGCGGACGATCGACCTGATGCCGATCCTGACCCCCATGGCGAAGCACTGGTCGGAGGCCATGGACCTCCTGGGGGACCGCTACCAGACCTGAGCTGCACCCCGGCTTCCGAGTGGACCCGGCGCCCGAACCCGGTCGCAGATGCCCTTCAGCCTCGTGCCCGAACAGCCGATGGAAGGGTATGGGACACGAACACTCCGGCGAGACGCCTCCCTCGATTCGCCTCCGTCGCCGAGCCCGGCCCTCCATTGGCCCGCTCGAGTTCGGACTGACGGCCCGATCGGCGCGTGTCGGCAGCGGGCGGAGCGCGGTCGGGCGCCTCGGCGCTGCACCCCATTTGTTCACCAAGAATTTGCGATCCTGCAAGATGAGTTGCTGTGACGCTGCAGTAGAGTTCCTGGTGGCAGGTAGTTTTAATGGCTGAATTCTCAGGCCCGCGAGGCGAGATTCGGCAGTCAACCGGTGCAGGAAAGGGCAGGCCGGCTGGTATGGCAATTCTTGATCCAGAGGTGGAGGCGGTCCTTCGGGATCAGTTGCCTGACATCATCGAGCGGAGGCATCCTCCCCTCGAGACCGACGTCTCCTCCAGCG
This sequence comes from Acidimicrobiales bacterium, assembly GCA_017883065.1. Lineage (GTDB taxonomy): Bacteria > Actinomycetota > Acidimicrobiia > Acidimicrobiales > RAAP-2 > Bog-756. The sequence goes on from JADGOG010000039.1 coordinate 7,317, forward strand.
GAGCGGCACTGGTACGTCGCCATGCGCTCCGTCGATTGGTCTTCGCTGACGTGGTGGGCCTGATCTTCGCCGCTCTTCTCGGACCGCTGCTGCTGTCGGCGGTCTCCTCCAACCCGCAGAGCAGCGCCACCGCCAGCGCTGCGGTCTATGTATTCAATCTGGCGATGATCCCGGTGTTCATCGCCATGCTCACCCTCTACGGGCTCTACCGGGGCATCACCCGACGCATCTCGATGAGCGTGTTCTCCGATCTGCGCAACATCATTCACGCCCTCATGATCAGCGGATTCCTCTGCGCCATCGTGGCCTATGTCGCCAACAAGGACTTCGGGGTCGAGGACCTGTCGGTGGCCAAGATCGTCTCGGTCTGCCTGGTGGCCGCCATCGTCGTGCCCCTGGCCCGGGTGGTTGCCTTCGGTCTGCTCGGGTACGCCTCGGTCGGATCGGTTCCGGTGATCGTGGTCGGCACCGGCAAGCTGGCCCAGACGGTGGCCAGTCACCTGCGGGCGCACTCGAGCGTGAAGTTCGTGGGCTTCGTCGACGACAACCCGCTCGGATCCGCGGACGTCATCGGTGAGCTCGACGAGCTCCCCGAACTCTGTCGACTGCACGGCGTGGCCAGGGTTGTCGTGTGCTTCTCGCGGACCCACCCCGAGCGCACCACCGAGATGCTCAAGAGCCTGGCCGGGCAGGTCGGCGTCTCCATCGTCCCCCGCTACTACGAGTTGATCACCGCGCGCTCCCATGTGGAGGACCTCTCGGGACTGCCGATGCTCGACATTGCGCCGGCCTCCCTCAGCGTCGGTGCACGGTTCCTCAAGCGCACCTTCGACATCATCGTGTCGTCGGTCATCCTGCTGATCGCCGCCCCCTTCTTCGCCGTGGCCGCGGTGCTGATCAAGGCGACCAGCACCGGTCCGGTGTTCTTCCGTCAGTCGCGCACCGGTCGCCATGAGCAGCCGTTCTCCATGATGAAGTTCCGCACCATGTATGACAACGCCGAGGCCCGTCGCCACGAGCTCGAGCACCTCAACGAGATGGACGGACCGCTCTTCAAGGTGCAGAACGACCCGAGGGTCACACGGGTGGGCCGCGTCCTCCGCAAGACCAGCCTCGACGAGTTCCCGCAGCTCATCAACGTGTGGAAGGGCGACATGTCGCTGGTGGGCCCTCGGCCCTTCGTGGTGGCCGAGGCCATGGGTATCGAAGGCTGGGCCCGCAAGCGCTTCGAGGCCCGGCCGGGAATGACCGGCCTGTGGCAGGTCTCCGGCCGCAATGAATTGTCACACCTGGAGCTGTGTCGCCTCGACTACCTCTATGTGGCGTCGTGGTCGTTCTGGTGGGACATGCAGATCCTCTGGTTGACACCGTCGACCATCTTCCGGGGCCGCGGGGCCAGCTGAACGTTGCTCGAACCCGCCGCGCCGTTGGTGGCTGGGCGTGTGAACGGCGTGGGGGCGGCTCCGTCGGGCACAGTGTCGGAGCTCAGCGGCGGAGTTCCTCGGCGACCACGGTCCGGACGGAGTCGATGAACCGCTCCGTCGAGAACCTGGCGGCGTGCGCCGTGAGCGTGCCGGGATCCCAGCTGGCCGCGGTCAGCCGCTCGACGGCCTCCGCAATGGCACCGGGGTCCGGTTGTTCGAAGAAGACACCGGTGGCGCCCTCCACCGTCGTGTCCAAGAAGCCGCCCCAGCGAAGCGCGGCGGTGGGCTTGCCGAAGGACGCCGCTTCGACCGGGGTGAGACCGAAGTCCTCGAAGGACGCAGCTACCAACCCGACCGCCGAGGCGTAGAGCCATCGAAGGTTGGCGTCACTGACCCGACCGAGCATCGTCACGTTGGGCGGCGCCGATGCGGCGATCTCCTCGGACGACGGGCCTGAACCGACCACCACCAGTCGGTGGTGAGGCAGTCGGCCGAACGCGGACACGACTGAGCCGACGTTCTTGTAGGGCAACAGGCGGGACACGCACAGGACGAATCCCGGGTCGAGGCCGGCCACCGCCTCGACCGGACCCTCATGGTCGACGTCGACGGGCGGGGGCACGACGTCAGCATCGAGGCCGTAGAGCTCGGCCACCCGGTCCCGTACCGCGGTGGAATTCACCAGGTACCGATCGGCGGAGGCGGCGGCTCGGCGGTCCCACCGCCGGAGCGGGGGAGTGAGGGCGGACAGCACGGTCGAGGACCACCGGGACGAACCGGCGAGGTAGCGATCGGGCTGGTAGAGCCACCGGGCCGGCGTGTGGCAGTAGACGATCTTGCGTCCGCTGACCCGCGCTCCGTGCGACCAACCGCTTGAGGAGCAGACCGCCACGTCGGCATCGATCCGAAGGCGGGAGAAGGCCGGGGCCAGCAGGGGCAGGGCCAGCCGATGGTGCCGGCGCAGGAGATTGATCCGATCGAGGGGGAGTGTGTGGATGTCGAGGCTCCCGAACTCGGGGAAGGTCCCCGGCGGGTCGAACAAGGAGGTGTACACGGGGGCGTCCGGAAAGGCCTCGGCGAGTGCGAGGACCACCCGCTCGGCCCCGCCCCGCTGGGTGATGTAGTCGTGGACCAGGGCCACCGGCACCAGGGGGCTCACCGAACCACCACGGTGACGCGGGCGCGGCCAGGGCCGTCCAGGGCGGGGCACGGTCGGTCGTTGGTCATCGATGTCAGGGTGTGGTTGCTGGACGACACGGCACTCTCTCTAGGGCGAAAGCCAACGGGCGGTCCACGGCCGACCGCACCGGCCGTCTCCCTACGGGAGCCGAGCGTACGCGTGTCCGCACGCCCAGATGGTGATGGCCGGACGGGATACCGGTCCCCGGGCATCACCGGACCGACAGGTAGGCTCCGAACGTTCAATTCCTCTTCGTCTGCACCGCCAACATCTGTCGGTCCCCGATGGCCGCCGCCCTCCTGACCCAACAGATCCGTGATCTCACCGACCCGGTGGAGGTCGTCTCCGCTGGCGTGCGCAAGACCGACAGCACGGTGCCCGACGAGGTCTTCGAGGTGATGGCGCCCTACGGGATCGACCTCACCGGGCACCGGAAGCAGAAGATGACGGCACCCCTCCTCGAGAATGCCGACCTGATCATCGGCATGGGCCGGCGTCACGTCCAAGAGGCCATCCTGCTCGACCCACCGTGCTGGCCCCAGGCGTTCACCCTCAAGGAGCTGGTGCGTCGGGGTGCAGAGGTGGGCCCCCGCCGTCCCGACCAGGGCATCCGGTCGTGGATCGACGCCGTCCAGGGCGACCGGACCCGCGAATCACTCGCCCATCGATCGGCTTCCGACGAGGTGGACGATCCCTTCGGGGGTTCACTCGACCGGTATCAGTGGACCGCGCAGGAGTTGGCGGGACTCACCGCCCAACTCGCCGGACTCCTGTGGGGGGAGGAGCTCGGTCGCACCGGCTGAGGACGGGACGGGTACGAACGGTGTGACGGTTCGAGGGGAGGGACCCGGCGCGAGCCCCGGGCGGGACGTGCGGCCCTCCGGACGAAGCGCGATCATGGGACGGTGGGCGAGGGATTCCTGATCAGAGAGTTACCCGATGGCGGGAGTGAGTTCGTCCTCGACGAGCCCGCCCTCAGCTATCTGCGCATCGACCACCGGTCGAAACTCCAGTTCGGAGCAACGGAGTTGGCTATCGGCACGCCCTTCACCCTCGAGGTCAACGGCCTGACCCACCGCCTCGACCCTCAGCGCTGGGATGGGCTGGGGCCTCTGGTGGCGCTGTTCCCGGGGACGCTCCGATGGCTGTGGACCTCTCCGCATGGTCGGCTGACTGCGGTGTTCAAGAACGGGGCGACGATGACCGTCGTCCCGGATCCGGTCTCCAGGGCCTGGTCGGTGGGGAGCGTCTCCTGCCTTCCCGCCGGACCCGATCGGCCCGCCTGAGCCCTGAGGGGCCAAAGGGCGCGGGCCGCAGGATCAGTCGGGAAGCAGCTCAGGACGGCGGGCGGCGACCATCCGGCGCATCCCTTCCTTCCATCCGACCGTGGTCGTTCCGACCAGCTCGTGCATTCGGGTGAGATCGATCTGCACGCTGTCGATGGTGTTGGCGGTCGGGGCGAATGTTGCCGGAAGCCCGGTGAGCTCCGAGAAGTACCCGCACCACTCCTCGATACTGACGGCTTGATCGCCCCCCCAATTGACGGTGACCGCGGGCGTGCCTGCGGCACCGACCAGTCCGGGGATCATGGCGATGATGTCGTCCTGGTGGATCGGGTGGTAGACGCTCGGAGCATCCACGTGCACTGGGATCTCGCTCCCGTTGAGCATCATCTCGAGATGGATGGCCGGCCAGCCTCCTCGATCGCCGTACGGCACGGAGAGCCGGGCGATGGTTGTGGGCAGATCGAAGCGATCGGCCGCCCAGCGCGCCGTGCCCTCCGCTGCGATCTTGCAGATGCTGTAGGTGGCGAGGAAGGGCCAGACGCCGTGGTTGTCGCCGAGCGGGTCGTCCTCGGCGAATACGTGGTGCCCGAGCGGCTTGTACACCCCGGTGGTCGAACAGTGGACGAAGGCGCCGGCGTCTTGATGATGCTCCATCAGCCACGCCACCCCGCCGCTGTTGGCCCGGAGGTCGAGCTCCCAGCCGTTCGACTTGGAGACGGCGAAATTGAGGACGTAGTCGGCGTCGGCGGGGAGGCCGGCCACGTCGCCGGTGACCAGGTCGATGGGCACACAACGCACACCGGCCTCCTCCAGGCGGGAGCGGGCGGCGGCGTCTTTGAACCGCGCCCCTCCCACCACCTCGTTCTCGGCGGCCAGGGCGATGGCTACCGGTTCGGCGACCTGGCCGGTCACCCCGGTGACCACGATGGACTTGCCCCGAAGGGTCTCTGCTGGCATGGGTGGCTCCTCTGGCGGTTCCCAGGCCCGGGCTCCGTTGCCGGGTGGGCGCCGGCCGATACTAGACACTGGCCGGTCCGGTCCGATGGGTGGAGCTTCGGATTCTGCGGGCCGAGGCCACCCGATGCCCGGCGAAGCACTTGACGATCAGGCCGCTGACCAGGGTGTTCTGTGCCGTATCTCCCGTGATGGGCGTGGCGCAGGTGCGATCGAGGAGACCATCATGTATGGACATGGCCACCATTGGTGAGCCATACTGTCTGTTCCGCCCTTTTCCGCCGGGAGGCCGCATTCTCCCAGGTCGCCGGTGCACATGCCGGGCGGATCGACCAGTGATCCCAACCGCAATCAGGAAGTGACGTTCTCATGAGTGCCACCTGGCGCAAGCAAGCAGCCTGCCGGGGCATCGACCCAGATGTGTTCTATCCGATCTCCGATGAGGAGGCGGGCGAGGCAAAGTCTATCTGCGATCAGTGCATCGTGAGAGAGTCCTGCCTCGAGCACGCGCTCGCCAATCGGGAGCGTGAGGGGATCTGGGGCGGCACGACCGAGCGAGAGCGTCGTCGGATCCACCGTCAGCGCCGCAAGTCCGCCTGAGGCTTCGGCCTCACCGGAGCGCTTCCACTGCTCGGCACGGGCGGTGCCATGATGACGCACCACGCGGCCCATCCATCCAGACCCTCCGCTTCGTCGGAACCGCCGAGAGACGCGGACGTCGCTGATGGCGACGGCGCGGCTCGGGTACGGCTGCTGGTGGAGCGTCACCGGGTCGACGGCGACCGCGAGGCGCTGTCCAGGGCGATCGTCCTGGCCGAGTTGGATCGGCTGGACCGACCCTTCGACGAGCGTGCCGACCCCACCCATCTGACCGCATCGGCCATCGTGGTCGGGAACCGGGGGGTGGTCCTCCATCTGCACCGTCGCCTCCACCGGTGGCTGCAGCCGGGAGGCCACCTCGAGCCTGGTGAGTCGCCGGAGGAGGCGATGACCCGGGAGTGCCTCGAAGAAACCGGTCTGGCCGTCGCCCATCCGCCCGGTGGTCCGTGCCTGGTGCACGTGGACGTCCACCGGGCCGCCCGGGGACACGTCCATCTGGATCTCCGCTACTTGGTGACGGCCCCCGACGAGGATCCGGCGCCGGCGCCGGGGGAGAGCCGGGACGTGGCATGGTTCACCTGGGACGAAGCCGAGGCCCTGGCCGACGTGGCCCTGGCCGGGGCCCTGCAGTCGGCCCGTAGGCTGATCGACGCCCCGGACGGCCGTGCCACCGGTCGGAGGTGAGAGGAGACGCGATGGCTGAGCCGTTCGACACGTTGATGCAGGTGCAGGAGCACGACATCGCGCTCGATCAGCTTCGCCACCGCATCGATGCGCTCCCCGAACGGTCCGAGCTCGGAAGGGTCCGCGAGCGGCTGGCATCGCTGACTGCGGCGTCGGCTGCAGTGCAGGCGCAGATCGAGGACCTGAGCGGCCGGCAGCGGTCCCTCGAAGAGCAGATCGCAACGACCGCCCGTCGCCGGCACGAGATCGAACAGCGAATGGAGTCGGGGCAGGTGTCCTCGTCGCGGGACCTCCAGGCCATGGACCACGAGGTCCAACAGCTGGGCACTCGGATGGGTCATCTCGAAGAGGAGGAGCTGGTCCTGCTCGAGGAACAGGAGCCACTCGACGTCGTGCTGGCCGAGCACCGGGCGATCGAAGTTGCCCTGACCGATGACGCCACACGGCTGGAGGCTGCCGTGGCCGAGGCCGTGGCGGAGATCGAGGCGTCCATCGCCGTCGCGACGACTGAACGGGAGGCATTGGCCTCGGGACTTCCCGCCGACCTGGCGGAGCGCTACGAATTCCTCCGGTCCCGTCTGGGCGGGATCGGGGCGGCGCGCCTGATGGGCGACCATTGCGACGGCTGCCATCTGAGCCTCTCCTCGGTGGAGGTCGAGCGCATCAGGCGCCTACCCCCCGACGAATTCACCACCTGTCCCGAGTGCGATCGCATCCTGGTCCATTGAACCGGTTCGCTCCGGTGGCCGTGCGCCCGGACTGGTTGACCGGACCCCGCCCGGTGGCCGGTGCCGGTCGGTCGATCCGACCTGGTGCGGCGGTGCGGCCGCCGTGTTGATCCTTGTCCGCCACGGGGAGTCGACGGGCAACGCCGCCGGCCTCCTGCTCGGCCGCCAGGATGCACCTCTGACCGAGCGAGGCCGGAAGCAGGCCGGCACACTCGGCCCGGTCTTAGGGAAGGTCAGCAGGGTCATCTCCAGCCCGTTGACCCGGGCCCGGGACACCGCCGAGGCGTTGGGCACCGGTCTTCCGGTCGAGATCGACGAGCGCTGGATCGAGGTCGACTACGGCGAGTTCGACGGGCAGCCCTTGGGCTCGATCCCGGCCGAGGTGTGGACCGAGTGGCGATCCGACCCGGGCTTCCGACCGCCGGGGGGCGAGACGCTCACTGAAGCGGGAGAGCGTGTGCGCTCGGCCTGCGACGCCTTGTTCGCCACCGACGGTGAGGGTGCCCGTGGGTCGGGCGCGGTGGTGGTGGTCAGTCACGTCTCGCCGATCAAGGCGGCCACCTGCTGGGCCCTGGGCCTCGGTGACGAGGGGGCCTGGCAGCTCTACCTGGCCACGGCCTCGATCACCCGCATCGCCTGGGGCCCGGGCGGGCCGGTGCTCCGCCAGTTCAACGAGACGCCGTGGGCCACTCCGGGCTGAACTGTCGATCCGAGTCGGTTCCAGTCGATCCGGATCGATTGGCGCGTGTCGGGGTGATCGGTCAACGGAGCAGCACGGAGACCGCGTAGACCATCACGTCCTCGGCGGCGGACGGCGACCGGCCTCCCTCGAAGCGCAGTGAGAGCCAGCTCTGCCAGCCGGTGGCCACATCGAGGGCATCGAACAGGATCTGGGCGTGTGCTCCCCGGGCGAGGATCTCGGGGCGAAGAGTGCCGGCCAGCTGTCGCCGCAGCAGGATCCGATACTCGGAGACGATGTCGTTCTCCTCGGGGGACCCCTTGGCCCGGAGGTAGTTGGCCAGCAGCACCGGGGCGACCGCCTCGAACAGGAGGCGTCGCTGGTGACAGATGGCCCGGATTCTGACGTCGACCGGCCCGTGCGGGGGAATGGCGGCGATCAGCGAGCGGTGACGGGCCGAGTACACCTCCGTGGCCCTGCGAACGAGATACTCGACACCGTGGAAGTGGTGGTGGACCGACCGCACCGAGACACCCGCCCGGGTGGCGATCTCGTCGACGGTGGGTTGCGGGCTGCCGGACCGGAACAGGTCGATGGTGGCATCGATGATGGACATCCGGGTCAGGTCGCCGCGCTCCAGACGCCGGTCCAGGCGCCTTCTCGACGGATGGGTGCCGCTCCTGCCGGCCGCGTTCGACGCGACCCTTCGCTCTTCCATTGCCCCTCTGCCCCTTCTGACCCTCTGCCCCTTCTGACCGCTCCAGCGTAGGTCCGGAGGGGGGACAATTATCGTCGCGGAGGGTCGGGACGGACGGCGGTCAGGGGAGCGGTCGGTCGGGTAGCCGGTCCTTCACCAATCGGCCGCCCTTGATGATGGCCAGCAGGTTGTCACGATCCTTGAGCACCGAGATCGAGTCGACTGGATCGCCGTCCACCACCAGCAGGTCGGCGAGCTTTCCGGGGGTCACCGTGCCCAGTTCGTCGCCCCGTCCCATCAACTCGGCACCGTGCCGGGTCGCCCACCGGATGACGTCGATGGCCGGGATCCCGACCTCGTCCACGTAGTAGGCGAGCTCGTCACCGTAAGGACCATGGGGGAAGGAGATGGCTCCGAAGTCATCACCGAGGACCAGTTGCACGCCGGCGGCGTTGGCCTTGGGGAGCATCTCGGCCATGGCGTCGATGTCGGCCTTCATCGAGTCGGTGAATCCGAGCCCGGATCCCCCCATGGCGTCGACGAAGCGGGCCGGGAACAGCATCGAGGGCACGATCGGGGTACCGGTCTCGACGATCCGCTCGACGCACTCGTCGTCCATGCCGTCAGCGTGGTCGATCACGTCGATCCCCAGGTCGAGTGCCATCATGATCGCCTCACGGTTGGCAATGTGCCCCCGCACCTTGACCCCACGGAGGTGGGCCGCGTCGATGCCGGCGGCCATCTCTTCGCGGCTCATCTCGATCCTCTCGCCGGGGGCAATGGTGCCGTGGCCCCCGGTGACGAACATCTTGATGATCTCGGCGCCCTCGGCGATCTCGGCACGCACCGATCGCCGGAATTCATCGGGACCGTCACTCGGCCGGATGGCGCCGAGGGCCCCCACCTCCCACTGGGGAGGGAAGCTCCGGTGACCGGCATGGCCGGTGGTGCTGATGTCGCGACTGCACGGCACCAATCGGGGCCCGGCGATGAGCCCCTTGTCGATGGCCACCTTCATCGATGCGTCGATGGCGAAGGGAGCGCCTGCGGACACCGCACTGGTGAACCCTGCGGTCAGCAACAGCTCGAGGCTGTTGACCGCCCGCACCGCCTGGAGCGCCATCGGTTCTTCCAACCCGAATGGCGCCGGGACGCCGCCGAGGTTGTGGTACGTGGCGTGGAAGTGACAGTTCACCATCCCCGGCATCACCGTGCGGCCGGCCAGGTCGACCTCCCGGTCGTCCGGGTGTGACGGGGCGGACACGCCTTCACGCACCGAGGTGATCCGGTCTCCCTCGACCACCACCTGTGCATCGTGCAGCACGCCTCCGTCGCCGTCGAGGACAGTGGCGTGGGAGAGCACCAGTCGGGTCATCGGCTCATCCGATCGCGTGGCGGATCATGGGTGGACGACCACCTTGATGGCGTCGGAATCACGGTCGCCGGCCACCCGGAAGGCCTCGGCCGCATCGTCGAGGGAGAAATGATGGGTGACCACTGCCTCCGGTAGCTCGGGCACGACGCCGAGGACGCGGACGGCCTCCTCGAACTCCGAGGCCCCGTGGTGGTGCCCGTAGGCGAAGGCCGGAACCAGCGTGACCTCCTTCATCTGGAATCCCACGCCGATGGACACCGGGTCCCAGAACGTGCCGAGGAATCCGACCGTGCCGCCCGGCCGGGTCAGCTCGATGGCCAGGTCCACCGAGCCCTGGGTGCCGGCGGCGTCGAGGACGACGTCGTAGTGGTCGCTGATCGAAGTCCGGGCGCCGACGCGCTCACCGGCTTCCATCCGCCGGGAGCGACGGGCCAACAGGTCGACCTCCGCTCCCTGGGCCCGGAGCGCGGCGATGGTGCACAACCCGACCGGACCAGCCCCGATGACCAGGATCTTCGCACCTGCATCCACCCCGGCACGGTGGATGCCATGCAGGGCCACGGCCAGCGGCTCGACCAGGTTGCCATGCTCGAAGGGGACGTCGTCGGGGATGACCTTGGCGCACCTCGGATCCACCCAGACCTCGTCGGCCAGACCCCCGTCCCGGCTGATCCCGTACAGAGTCCCGAAGGCATCGGCGCACTGCTGCTCGTCGCCGGCTGCGCACCGGTCGCAGTGGCCGCAGGGGACGACCGGCAGGACCGCCACCCTCGTTCCGTCGTCCAGGCGTCCGCAGAACTCGTGACCGAGCGTCACCGGAAGCGGACCGAACGAGGCCAGGTGGACATCGGACCCGCAGATCCCCGAGCTGGCCACCGACACCCGGACGCCGTCGGAGGAGTCGTGGGATGTCTCGACCACCCGGATGCCTTCTGTGGTGCTCCGGACCCCACGCATCGCCCTAGGCCCCGATCGCCGAGCGCCGCTCGGTAACGACGAGCACGTGCGCGTCCGCCCCGATGATCCTCGATACGTGATCGGTCATGAACTGATGCTCGTAGGGTTGGGCCTGGTGGGCGTCGAAGGCTTCCTCGCTCTCCCAGCATTCGAAGAAACGGAATCGACAGGGCCGCTCGAGGTCCTCGGACCACCAGTAGTCCACACACCCGGCGTCGCCTCGGCTGCGGATGGCGATCTCCTCCAGCGCGGCCACGGTGAGCTCTCGTTCCTCCGGCCGAAACTCCAGGTAGCCGGTGAGTGCGTGCATGGATCCCCCGATCGGTTGGACGTGCCGAGCACGGGGTACCTGGCACGTCGCTGTCGAGCCGGCGGTCCCACCCGGTTGTCGTTCGGAGACGAAATCTAACAGGCGTCCCCGGACGGGGACCGACCGGCCACCGAGCCGGGGCTTCCCACCCGGGCGCTCCGGGTCACCGGGGGATCAGGGGGTGGTGTCGATGCCGAACATCCCGACCGGCACGCCAGCGTCCTCGGGCACCACGGTCGGGGTGTCGCGGTTCAGCACCTCGCCCCGGAAGAAGGGCGGCCGAACGGCGGCGTAGACGAACATCAGCACGATGCCGAGGACGAGGGCGATCACGTCGATGAGGAAGACGCCACCGATGTGCCAGTGGGGCCAGAAGGTCATCTGCCACCCGGTGTAGCTGTTGACCGGTTGCCAGTAGAACCAGAGGTTGTAGGCGAGGGCGGACCAGAGCATCACGGCACCCAACACGGGCAGGATCCCTCGCATCCAGAGGTTCCGGGCACTGTGCGAGAGGGACGCCCGGTAGTACCAGGCGCACGAGATCCCGGTGAGCCCGTAGTAGAAGGCGATCATCACCCCCAGGGCGGAGACTGCGTCGGAGATGACCGTGCCGGCCGAGATGTAGTTCATGATCGTGTAGAGGACGATCGACGCCGCTCCCATCACCACGGTGGAGACGGTCGGGGTCAGAAATCGCCGGTGCACCCTCGAAAACGCACTCGGGATGGCCTTGTACACACCCATGGCCAGCGTGGTGCGCGCGGTGGGCAGGATGGTGGTCTGGGTGGATGCGGCGGCCGAACTCAAGACCATCAGCAACAGCAGGTGGACCAGTACGTTCGCGAATCCGGAGGTTCCGAACACTGAGCGTCCGAGCACGGAGAGCACGTCCCCCTGGTTGTTCGGGTTGTTCAGACCGATGCCCGTCTTGCCGATGCCGGCATAGGACTGTGCCGCGAGGATGACCAGCACGTAGGTCACCAGCAGGATGACCGTGGAAAGCACTGCGGCCCGCCCCGGAACCGTCTTGGGATTCTCGGTCTCCTCGTTGACCGACACCGTGGTGTCCCAGCCCCAGTAGATGAAGAGCATCAAGAGCACGCCGTTGATGAATGCGGAGGCGGAGGGCACGTCGAATGGGTTGAACCAATTCCACGACGGCGACAGGTGCCCGAGCGGGGCACTGCCGTTGCCCACCTTGACCAGAGCCACTACGGAGAGGATCAAGAGCATGGTGAGTTCGATGCTGAGGAGCACCTTCTGGAAGTTGGCCGAGACCTCGATGCCCACGTAGCAGATCAACGTCATGATGACGATCCACATGATCCCGACCAGCAGGACCCACCCGCTGTTCGGATTGGTGCCGATCCCGTTGGCATTGAACAGGAGGAACAGGTACTGGCCGGCCACCTGGGCCAAGCTGGCCATCACCAACACGTCGGCGGCCACGATGGCCCAACCGCCCATCCACCCGGTCTTCGGGCCGAAGGCCCGGACGCCCCACGTGAAGGTGGTGCCGCAGTCGGGATCGGCGTTGTTCATCTCCTTGTACCCGAAAGCGATGAACAACATGGGCACGAAGGCGATGATGGTGATGACCGGCGCCTGCAGTCCGATGGCGGCCACCACGAACCCGAGCGTGGCGGCCAGGCTGTAGGCCGGTGCGGTGGATGCGACGCCCACCACCGTGCTCGAGATCAGACCGAGGGCTCCCGACTTGAGACCCTTGTCGGCCCGTTCGGTGGCTGGAAGGTTGGCTGCCTCTGTGGTCACGTGACTTCCTCCGTGGCTGTCTGCTCGTGTGAGCGCACCGACGAAACGACGTCTACCCCTCTGCGTCTTCTGTCAACCTTGAACGTACTGCGGTACATCGGAGGATGCACCCGCTGGTCGAGCCGCTGGTCGAGCCGCTGGTCGGCGCACAGATGAAGCGGGGTGCCGGTGCATCGGCCGGGATTCGTCAGGTGCCTGGTGGAGGAGGCAGCCCGACGTCGCTCGGCGGAGCCCCCTGCCGGTCGGGGCCGAAGGGCCACGGAGCATCGGCGAGCACAACCGTCACCACCACGCCCCAGGCCACCCCGATCGCCAGGCCGAAGGTCACATCGCTGAACCAGTGGACGCCGAGGACCAGTCGGGACAGCGCCGTCGACAGGACGAGCATTCCGCCCACGATCCACGGCCACCACCTCTCCCAGGTGACGACCGCCAGACCGGCCAGGCTCACCACGACCGCGCTGGCGGCGGTGGCATGACCGGACGGGAACGAGGCGCTGGTCTCGTGGATCCCGGGGATGGCTCCGGGCGCCGGGAAGTCGGCGGTGGCCGGGCGAGGTCGGTGCACGTAGATGCGGGTGAGAGTGACCAGGAATTCGGCACCAAGGTAGGCGACCAATGGCATGAAGGCGCGTGTGCGCTGTCCGAGTGCGACCAATGTGATGGTGATCACCACTGTGAGGCCACCGAGGACTGGTGCATCGCCCAAGATCGCCACCACCTTCGAGACCCCCACCAGTCCGTCTCGGCGGTGGAGGAACCAGCGACCCACGGAGTCGTCCCAGGCCTGAATGACGCCGCCGCCATGCGTGCCCACCACTCCGATGCCGAGTGCGGCGAGCACGATGGCGAGCACGACGGCACCGACCACGAGGAGTAGCGCCGCCCTTGTCAGCTGGCGCCAGGATGAAGGGTGTGTTGTGGTGGATGAAGCCTTCAACTGCGGATCCTTTGTCGCTCGTGACCGATCGGGATGATCAACCGGACTTCCCCGTTCCTACTCGCTCCACCTGACGAAGTTGTGACGCCAGAGCCCAGCAGCACCGTCCGGGCAGCGGCGACGGTGACAGACTCCCCGTTCTGTAACCCAAGCGACATTGCATCGAGCGTCCGCGCGGTCGACACTCGAATTAAGAGGCGATTGTTCCTTGGAGGTCGAGATGCGGCAGCCCTCGAACGCGGTGACGTGTGTGAAGTGCGGGTCGATCGGGAGCGCTGATACAGTGCCCCGCCCAGGTGTGGGGTCGATCGGAATGGCGGATCGTCGGTGGATCAGGCAGTGCTGGGTGTGCGGCTTCGAGTGGGACGAATTCGCTGGTCGCGCCGCGTCCTAAGGACCGATCGGATGGGAAGTAGGCGGATGCGGCCCGAACGGGGCCAGCTCGGTGATCCTGCCCGGCTTCCGGATTCCCGACCCAAGGATCCAACGGTTCCCGTTTCTGGCATGATCCTGCCGTGGGGATTCGCAATCAGCCCCTTCGGGTTGTCGTCGTCGTCGGTCTATGGGCCATGTGGGTCCTGTGGACCGTCACCCGGTTCACCAGTACCGTCATCGCTTCGATGCCGACCTCGACCACCTGTCCGAGGTACGCGGCCTGCGCGGCCACCACCTCGGTCGCCGTAGCCAGACAGTTCAGTTGGAGCTGGTTCCACTTCGTGTTCACCGTGATCGGTGCCGTCCTACTTGTGGCCGCATCCATCATGATCCTTCGCACGCCCAGAACGGTCGACGAGATCTAACCGTCGGCGCCGGCTCCACGCAGTGCGTAGCAGCGGCGATTCCGACGATTCGCGATTGATGCGGAGTGTCTGTCGGCCCCGCAGCGGTCCAGATCGGTGAGATCGAGGACGTGAATCACCGGCTTGGCGCTCGGGCACCGGGACCGGCCCGCCGGCGATCAATCCAGCCGGCCAGCGTGGTTGTGCCTGGCTGTCGTGGGCAGGATCGGTGCCATGGCGATCAATGGGCGCCGGAGTGACGCAGTCGAGCAGCGACGTGATGTCCCGCTTCACCGAATCGCCGCCGCTGCCAGTCACGTGACGATCCAACACCGGGTGAGGCCTGGGACTTTCGCCTCTGTTCGCCCTCGGCTTTGCGCATCACCATGGGGCGTACGAGGTGATCGATATGACCAGAGGGGCAACAGTAGAGGTGGATCGGCCCGTTCGGCGAAGCTGGGCGGCGCTTGTCGTGGTACTTGCGGTGCTCGGTATCTTCCTGACTGCGTGCAGCAGTGGCGGAAGTTCGTCCACTTCCTCCGGCACAACGGGCGGATCCGCTCCCAACAAGAAGGCGATGGCCACGGTGCTCCTGCGAGCGAGTGACTTTCCGACCGGCTGGGTCGAGACCTCGAAGCCGCAGAGCACATCCAGTGATGCCACGGCGAAGAAGGCGGCCCAGTCGATCACCGCATGCCGAGAATTTGTGGCGCAGGGCGACATCGAAAAGCTGCACGCCAAGCTGAGTTCGACGATATTCGCCGATTCGGCAATGCCTGCGGACTCAGCGAATGAAGCGAGCAACCAGGTCGTTGGGTACTCGTCGGAAACTCAAGCCAAGACGGCGTATGCCGCGTATGCGAGTTCACAGACGGGGACCTGCCTCCAGCAGGTGTTCGACAACATGCTGAAGAAGCAGGTTGCCTCGATCAACGCCCAGGGTGGTCCGGTGGCGACCGTGACCGCCGAGGTCCAGCGTGTAGGCGTTCCGTCCGCAGGTGACGCCACGACCGCGTACGAGATCGTCGTTTCGATCGACGTCGCCGGGACCAAGCAGCAGCTCGGCTTCGTGGTGCAGATCGTCCGCTTCAGCCAGTATGTGGTCAGCTACAACGCAACGGCGTATCAAGCGGTTCCCGACAAGTTCGGCGAGAATCTCGTGGACAGGTCCATGGCGCGGTTCGAGGCTGCACTGAGCGCATAGAAGGAGCGTCCAGTGCCCCACGCACGTTGGGCCGGTGATGCCGCTCATTCTGGGTGGGGTCGGAGTACCTCCACCTCATGAACAGTGGGCGTGGCGCTCACGACAGCGGAAGTGCTGGAACACGATGCTGGAACCGGGATCGGGTTCCGACCGGTGGTCCTCGATGTTCCGTTCGGCGGGCCGGCCCATCCCTTGACCATCTGTTCGGTCGCGTAACCTTCGACACTGTCGCCATCCGGGGCGGCAGGACGGGAGGTGAGTTCGTTGTACGAGGCCGACCATGAGCCCGTGTCAGTAACGCGTCGCACGGCGGTGGGCAGTAGCCCTGGGACGATCACCGTGGAGTGGCAACTCAGCACACAGCCACATCACGAGTGGAGCCAGGCGTTCCTGGCGGCTTCGGCACCTCGCTCGGGAGTCATGGGCTTCGTGTCAGGTCCAGGTCCCGAGCTGTTCGGCGACGTGGTGCGGTGGACCTTCCAGGAGGACTCGATCGAGGGCGCCAACAGCGAGGTATCGCTGCGGGTGTCGGCAGCCAACGACCGCTTCCGAGACATCCTTGCCCGGAAGGCGGCTGACCGGGCACGTAAGGACGCGGCTGACGCTGAGGCACGCAGGAAGGTCATCGAGGCTCAGGCGAGGCTCGATGCATTGGAATAGGT
>JADGOG010000004.1 GCA_017883065.1 Acidimicrobiales bacterium
GGCATCGATGTCTCCGACTCCGTCCGCCAGTTCGACCGATGCGAACAGGGCGAATCCGATCCCAGCGCCTATCAGCCCACCTCGCAGGCCAAACGACATGGCCAGAAGTGCGATGGGCAGCGAGTAGAGGATGTCGACGGCCTCGCCAGAGGCGTCCGTGAAGAGCCGAGACACGGTGACCCCAGCAAACAGTCCGCACGCGACGAGCAGTGCCATCCGTGAATGTGATCGATACCAGGGGAACGAGCCCCCAGATCCGCGCTCTTCGCTGGACGTCATCTACTCGCCTCCCCCAGGGAGCCTCACAGACTGACCCATCTTGACGCCAGAGTAGGAAGTCCCGAAGCAACTACATTCCCCAGCTCTGGCTGTGGGACGGTATCCGAGCCAGCCGACCACGTACACAGTCGGTGCAGGCTGCAATGGTGACTACCCCGGCGCATCTCTCCGAGATCACGTCACGCACTGCGGTGACACCGTGCATCTCGGCCACGCCTCGGCCGCTCATCATGCACGAGGGACGGTACAGCCGCCCCCGGAATGGCGGGGCACACTCCGTCCCCGCTGGGGCACACGCCATCGATCGAGGCGGACGGCCCTTCACGGCGGACCGCATGATCGGGGAGCGCGGCGATCCGTGACGGTCGGGGACCCCCACAACCACAACTACGAGCGGCTGTGGGGGTCCCGCCGCTCATCGGGGCAGTCCGGCTCAGTTCGTCGACGTGGTGGGTGACGCCGAGTCGCTGGGAGCCTGACCGCCGGCGGGGCCGGCACCGAAGCCGGACACCGTGGTGATCACCCCGAAGCTCGAGTTGAGCTCGACGGTGACGTCCGTGCCATCGGACTTCTTCATGTGGACCTCGTACGGGGAGGCACTCGCCGAGTTGGTCTCGGCCCGGATGACCGTGGCGCCCGGAACTGCAGCGGTTGCAGCCGCGGTGGCCTTCTGGAGGTCGGTGCCGGTCAACAGTGTCTCATTGGGTCCGTGGGTCATGGTCGCCGGATCTCCGGCGGCGCCGGCGGGTGGGGCGCTCGTGGACCCGCCAGAAGGGGCCACGGTGCTCGACGCACCTGACGCAGGACTCGTCGACGAACTGGTGGCAGCCGACGCGACGCCGGCGGCGCCCAGACCTGCACCGGCAACGATGGCACCGGTGACGAGCGCTCGACGGAGCATTCTTGGCTTCGGGGACATGGTGGACTCCTTGTTTCAGTTGCTCCAAGGCTTTCCTGGAGCAGGCCCACCATCCCCGGTCAATATGAGGCCCGGCTGCCTCTCGACTGCGAACATCCTGAGAGCGTCTCTCCGCCGGTAGGTTCACCCATTCCCCGGGCAGAACAGCCGGAGTTCAAGGAGTTCGCGCTGGGAGTCTCACGCCGTACCCAACAGGCGGGATTGCCCCCGGCCGGGGAGAGGTGATCGCCCCCGCCGTCGGAAGCAGGTCCCAGAACTCGGGAATGCTCGTTCGGGGCCGCCTGTCCCGTCAGGCTTCGCCCGGCACGATGTCGGGGCCGGGATCCTCTCCACCGACGGCCACAGCCAGGCGATCGAGATAGTGGTCCCAACCGTCCGTGTGGTCGGACACTGCGTCGTCTGGCAGCCCACGATGCACGAGGCGGACTCGCGTCTTGTCGCCGTCGGGAATCAGGGTGATCTCGATCTCCGTCGAGCCGGCCGGGATGGGGTGGCCGGGCTCGTCCCACCCGAACGAAAAGACGACTCGCTCGTCTGGCACCACCTCGACGAACTCACCCGCCGAGGGGTGTCGACCTCCGACCAGGACTCGATAGGCGCCGCCGGCCCGGGCGTCGAGCTCCGCTTCGGTGCCCATCCAGCGGATGTGCTGCTCGGGATCGACGAGGAACGGGAAGATGGTCGCCGGGCTGGCGCCGATCACGACCTCTCGAGTCAATTCAGCCATCAGTGGTTCCTTTCTCTTGTCTCGCCTGCATATCTCGTGCCTCTTGTGGCATCTGTTCGGCGGCTTCGGCCAGGTCCCGGAGGCGACCGAGGCTCTCGGTCCAGTAGCCGTCGAGGAAGCCGCGGAGTCTGGCCATCTCGGCGTGGTTGGCCCGGTAGAGTCGCCGGGTCCCATCGCGCCGCTCGAGGACAAGCTCCGCCTCCCGAAGCACGCCGAGGTGTTGGGACACCGCCGACCTGGTGATGTCGTCGAACCTGGCGGCAATATGGGACGCGGGCATCTCCGCGGACCAGACCATGCGGAGGATCTCTCGGCGCCTGGGCTCTGCCAAGGCTTTGAAGGCGGTGTCCACGGGTCTCAGTGTAAGCATCTACTTACGTAAGTGTCAACTGTCATACCAATCTGGTCGCGGGCAGTCCGAACGGTGGCCGCTCGATCCAGGGCTCGTTGCCGACTCCGGCCACCGTCCTCCACCTGGAGCGTCGCGTGCCCTTCGCTGGCTCTGCTCGAAGCTCTCGGCGCATCCGGTCGGAGTGATCGGTCAGTGGGGACCGGGGGAGTCGACCGGCGACATCAAGTCCCATGAGCCCGTGCCGCCCTTGTGGCGACCGCAGCGGCACCATTCGCCGTGAGAGCGGGCGCCGGCTCAGCCGGTCCCGACAGAACCGTTCGGCGTGCCGTTCAGCACCGACCGGGACTCCGATACCCGGCATGTCACCTTTCGGGCAAGGATGGAAGCCGAGCGGAATCGATGGGGCAGGGCGTGCGGTACCCGTGCTGATCTGCCGCAATTCTTGACCTGACATAATATACATTATCGGCGCTCGAATCCGGGAATGCCCTACCTGGGCACGCCGTGGCGTTCACCTCCAACCATCAATGCACCCTACGAACGGCTGGCGAAACTGCAGAGATCGGTCGCCACGGCTGGCGAACCATCCGACGAGGACCGTCAACCGATCGTCCAACTCGTGCGTTGGCGGCGGCGCCCGTCGCACAGGTCCGAAGGTCCGTCCAAGGGCTCTCCGAGAGGTCTCCCCGGCGAATGGCCACGTTGTGCGCCGCAATCCCGTGGGGTTCGTTCCCCTTCCTTTTCGTCACTGTGACGTAACCGGTTGATCGGTAGCGCTCAAACCGCACCTCTCCGAATTCTGACCAGCGATCTAGGGTCGCACTGACAGAGAGGAATTCCCATGCCAATGGACTTCAATTTCACCACTGAACCTGAAGAGCATCCCGTGTACCACGTTCTCTATGAGTGCACCGAGGCGCGCAACATCCAGGAGCCGCACCATCAGCGCAAGGTGCCGCCGGCCAGCGACAAGCGTCGGCCATGCCAAGTGTGCCTGGACACGGTCGGCGCTTGGCTGGAGACTCTCGGCTAGCACTCCACATCGTTGAGTCGACGGCGGTCTGGTCGACCGGATCGGGGCGGGTCACTGCCGAACCGGCTCGACGACCACTCCCACCAGGTCCTGGGCCGCCTCCAGTAGGTGCTCGAAGGCCGCCTTGTACTCCTTGGCACCGGAGGCCCCGGCCAGATCCGCCTCCACGTCCTCCACGGCGGACTCGAGTCGGTACAACCGATCGTGCACTTTCCGGAGCTCGTCTTCGGACACGACAACCTGGCCGGCCGGGATCATCAGCGAGTCGGCCCGACGCCTCGCCTCATAGGCCCGTTGACGGTGCGACGCACTGCAGAACTTCCGTGGACGGCCCGCTCCGGGAAACTTCGGCAGTGGTCGGTGACACCACCCACACCTGGGTGCATCAGTTGGTTTCGTCACGGTGACGATAGTAGGGGGACCGGACCACACTGGCGGTGACCGTTCCTGACCGCCGCGGGCCAAGGCCCGACGCTCCGCAGCTCAGCTGCGGTCGATCGCCACCACCGGGATGACCCGGTCGAGGCCCTCCTGGTACTCGTTGAAGTTCGGGAACTGCTCGGCGTGGGCGGCGAACACCCGATCCCGCTCGCGTCCGGTGACGACCGAGGCCACCGCCTCGAACTCCTCATCCCCCAGTTCCACCGTCACCCGGGAGTCGGCCACCACGTTGTGGTACCAGTTGGGATTGGTGGGCAGCCCGGCATTGGAGGCGAAGACGAAGAGACGGTCGCCTTCGATCCGGCACATCACCGGGTTGACCCGGGTCTGACCGGACTTGGCGCCGATGGTGGACAACAGCACCAGCGTGGCCCCTTCGAATGGGCCACCGACGACACCGTCATTGGCTCGGAACTCCTCGATGATCCGGGTGTTGAAGTCGTTCGCGTCAGCCATCTGGTTCTCGGTCCGTTCATCCATCGGGTCTCTGTCGATCTTCATGGTAGGGGGTCCGGGGCGGAGCGTCCGGGACCGTACCGGGCCACCGGGCGACCATGCCGTCGCCCACGTCGGACGGCGCCGCGGCGACCTCCACCGGACGATGCCGGCGGGCCGGCCGAACGACCGCCGCCGCGGCGATCGGCCTCTTCGGCCGGTATCCTCGCTGGGGAGCACGGACATGGACTACGAACCCGATGAGCTGAACTTCGAGGACCTCTACGATGACGACGTCTTCTTCCGTACCTGCGGGAAGTGCGGTGCGCGGACCTCACCACGATGGTCCGAGTCGTCCTGCCTCGAGGAGGCGCGTCGGTACGGATGGCGCCGGGTCGCCGCCACGGACCGGCCCGGTGCGCGGCGCATGGATCTGTGCGGGGCTTGCGCGGCCGATGCCGGCCTCGGCCCTCCCCTCGCCCAGTGGGGGTGGTGAGCCCGCCGGCGGGTGACGTCGACTACGCCCGCTACGGCATCGGCTACGCCGGGCACCGCCGGGCTGACCCGCGCATCGCCGCCCGGATCCTCGAGGCCCTCGGAACTGCATCCACGGTGCTCAACGTGGGGGCCGGAGCCGGGTCCTACGAGCCCGACGATCGTGCCGTGGTATCGGTCGAACCCTCCGAGGCGATGATCGCCCAACGGCCGACGACCCCCCGACGAGTCGTCCGCGCCGTGGCCGGGTCGCTGCCGCTGCCCGACCGGGCGGTGGACGCCTCGATGGCCACCGTCACCGTTCACCAGTGGCCCGATCCGCTGGCCGGTCTGCGTGAGATGCGGCGGGTCACCGCAGGGCCGGTGGTGGTCCTGACCTTCGACCCCGACTGCCTCGACCGGCTGTGGTTGGCCGAGTACGCACCCGACGTCTACCGGGCCGAGGTAGCCCGCTACCCCACCGTCGACGCCCTCGTGGCCGCGCTCGGCGGTGACGCCGTGGTCGATCCCGTCCCGGTGCCCTTCGACTGCACGGACGGCTTCACCGAGGCGTTCTACGGCCGTCCCGAGGCCTTCTGCGACCCTGGCGTCCGCCGGTCGCAGTCGGCGTGGAGCTTCGTCGATCCCGTGGTCGAGGCCGGCTACGCCGCCGACCTCCGCCGCGACCTGGACTCGGGCCGGTGGGACGAGCGGTACGGGCATCTCCGTACCGAGGCCACCTTCGACGGAGCCCTGCGCCTGGTGGTCAGCCGCTGACCCCGGTCAGGGGTCGACCGTCTCGGCGAAGGGCCGCCGCTCGCCCCCGATCACCGAGACCAGCCGGCCGAGGTCGGCCCGTTCGGCCACCGCCTTCTTCCGGCCCAGCGGGGCGGGCGACCCCAGGTTGACCCAGCCGAGGAGGTGCTCGTGCTCGCTCAGCCCGAACAGTGACCGGACCGGGTCGGACCCGAGGACCTGGGCGCTCTTCCACACCGCGCCGCATCCGAGGCCGGTGGCGGCCAGGACCATGGCGTACCCGGTGCACGACGCCGAGGCCACCTGCTCCCACACCGCCACATTGGACGACGGGTCGGTCGAGGCGATCACCATCACCGCGCAGGGGGCGGCGAACGCCTTTCCCCGCATCTTGACCACCACCGCCTCGGGCAGGTCCTGACCGCGTTGATCGTGCAGTCCGGCCACCAGCGCGTCGCCGAAGGCGTCCCGGCCCTCTCCGGCGATCAGTGCGAACCGCCAGGGCCGCAGGCCGCCGTGGTCGGGGACCGTGGTCGCCGCTTCGAGGATCCTCTCCAGATCGGCCGGACCCGGGGGCGACCCGTCACGGGCCGGCTCCGGCCGTTGGGCCACCAGGCCGTCGACCCAGCTGCCGTCCGCCCGGTGCCCGACGACGTCGCTCACCGGGCGGATCCCCCTGCCGTACACCTCGTGCGCTCCGCGACCATGGCCTGAGCGTAAACCCCCGGCCCGTGTGTCGCGGTCGATCCGGAAGATGGTCCCGGCGGCCCCACCCGGGCGCTACTGGCTGGCGCTCGAGCCCAGGGTGGCCGTCACGGTCATCTGGGTCTGTTGCCGATACAGACCGATGGTCACCTTCCTGCCGGGACGGTCGGCCTGGATGGCGGTGGCCAACTGGTCGGCACTGGTGACCGGCTTCCCGTTGAACGTGGTGATCACGTCCCCTTGCCGGACGCCGGCGGTGTCGGCCGGCGCCCCGCTGACCACCGACAGGACCAGCGCCCCCTGGGTGGGGACGAAGTTGTAGGCGCTCCGGAGCTGACTGGTGAGCGTCTCCACGTCCACACCGAGGTAGCCCGACCTGGTCGGTGTCTTGGGCCCGATCGACCGGTTGCGGAGAGCGGGCAGCTGTTGGAGGATCTTGTTCGAGGGGATGGCGAAGCCGATGTTCTGGGCCTGAGACGACCCGTCCGCACTGGCGGCCACCGCGGTGTTCATCCCGATGACCCTCCCGGAGCTGTCGACCAGGGGCCCGCCCGAGTTGCCGGGGTTGATGGCCGCGTCGGTCTGGAACATGTTGGTGAGCGTCTCCGAGGAGGTGCCCGACGAATTGCCCGCCTGCACGGTGCGGCCGGTCGCCGAGATGATCCCTTGGGTCACCGTGGGAGATCCCGCCGACAGCCCGAGGGCGTTGCCGATGGCCACCACGGCATCACCCACCTGCACGTTCTTCGAATTCCCGTAGGTGGCGGTGGGCAGATTGGAGGCCCCGTTGATCTGGAGGAGGGCGATGTCGTTGGTCGGATCGGTGTCGATCAGTGTCGCCGGCATCGAGGTGAGCTTGCCCCAGAGCGTGACGGTGATGGTCGTCGCCCCGGCGATCACATGGTTGTTGGTGATCACCTCGCCGCCCGAGGTGATGATCATCCCGGTTCCCTGGTCCTCCTGGACACCGCCGCTGGTGCCGCCCAGGAACGACGGGGATACCGGTGTCTGGGACTTGGCGTCGATGGAGACGACGGCCGGCAGCACCTTGTCGATGACCGTCTCGATGTTGGTGGTGCCGTTGAGGAGCGCCGGCCCGGCCGAGATCTCCTTGACCGTGGTCGACCCACCGCCGACTCCGATGGCGGCCACGATACCGCCGCCGACCAGGCCACCGATCAGTGCGGCCGACACGGCCACCACCGCCCACAGCCACCCGGGGCGGTGCGCCTCCTTGGCCGGGGCGACCTCGGGAGCCATGGTGGAGTCCCCCACCGGTCCCCACACCGGCACGATGGTGGTGGAGGCCGGGGCCAGGGCCCACGGGGGCTCCGGAGCGGACTGGTCGGCTGCCGAGGAGTCCGGGGTGGACGGATCGACCGATGCCGGTCCGAGCGGCACCGCCCGGGAGGGGGCGTCAGCGGGCCCGGCAGCTGCGGTCTCGCCCGTATCGGAGAGACCGTGCTCCCCCGGTGCCGGGCCGTCGGCTTCCGATTCCTGCATCACACGCCTCCTCGCACGTCCGCACGCCCGCCGATCCGGCTGGGCAGGTGCCCGGTGCGCCGTCGGTCACAGCCTGGTCATCGTAGGGTGCGCCGGGAGGTCCCGGCCTCGCTTCCGGACGGTTCTTACCTCCTTCTTAGGCCTGGCAGCACCCGGTTTTCCCGGACGGGTCGGCGACGGCAGTAGCCTGTCCGCCGGTATGGCCCATCGCATCGAAGTCGAACTCACCAGCAAGTCCGGGGACACCACATGGACCTGGCGCGCCGCCGGGGCAAAACAGCCGCGCGGCACGGTGGACGCCGGTCTCGTCCCCGAGGGTTCCGCGGTGGGCACGGTGCTGCGCGCCGAGGTGGAGACCACCCTCGATGGCACCACGGTGGTGGCCCTCCTCCCCGCCAAGGCCAAGGCTGACGCCCGGACCGCACAGCGCATCGAGGTGATCGGCACCCCCCAACGTGGACCCGACGTCAACGTCGTGCTCGCCTCCAAGGGCAAGCGACGCCGGGACGATCGGCCGGAGGGTCCCCGTGACGGGGCCCGGCGCCCATCGGAGCGCCGTCCCCGCGGCGAGGGTGGCGAACGCGGTGCCCGTCCGGACGGACGTTCCCGGGGGAAGCCCGAGGCCGGTGCGCCGACGTCCGAGGGCGGTCAACGCCGCCAGCGCACCGGCACGTCCCGGCCCGGAGGTCGTGACTCGGGCGGGCGTGACAACCCGCGCCGACCGGCTCCTTCCACCACCTACCGCAACGCGGCGCTGGCCGAGCTCAAGCCGGAACAGCTGCCGGTGGCCGAGCAGTTGTTGCGGGGTGGTATTCCCGCCGTCCGGCAGGCCATCGAGGAGCAGAACGCCCGCTCACGCGCCGAGGACCGGCCCGAGGTGACCCCGGGTCCCCTGTTGGCCATGGCCGAACAGCTGCTCCCCGCCATCAACCTGGCCAACTGGAAGGACCGCGCCTCGGTGGCCCGCAACGCGGGCAAGGACGTGCCGCTGCGCGAACTCCGTTCCATCGTGGCCTCGGCATCGACGGTCACCCTCGACGACGAGGGCTCGGCCATGGCCACCGCCCTGCGGACCTCGCTCAACGAGCGGGTCACCGCCCTGCGAGACCGGTGGGTCGAGCGGATCACCTCCTCGTTGGACGAGGGTCGGGTCATCGACGCCCTGCGCGCCTCGATCCGTCCGCCCGAGCCGGCCACCCGGCTGAGCTCCGAGCTGGCCGTCCGACTGGCCGACAGCGCCGGAGCGTCGATGTCGGCGGACACCCCGGCCGATCAGTGGCTCGCCATCCTCGAGGTCGTCGTCGACTCGCCGGTGCGTCGCACGGTCAAGCCCCTCGGCCTCCCCACCGATGCCGACGAGGCCCTGCTGGCCGCCGCCCGCAAGGCATCTGGCTACGTGCCCGAACTGGCTCGGCTGATGGGCATCCCCATTCCCCCGCCCCCCGGACCCCGACGTCCGGTGCCCGCTCGCAGCCCCCAGGGTCGCCGAGCCTCCTGACCGGCCCGTGGGCGTTCGTCTCAGTCGAACGTGTGGTGCATGGTCAACAGGCGTGCCTTGAACCCGGCTGCCTCGTAGAAGTTCTTGGCTCCCCGGTCACCCGGCAGGGCGACGCCGTCCACCCCGAGACACCCCTGCCGGCGGAGCCAGGACATCACCTCGTCCAACAAGAGTCGGCCCAGGCCCACTCCCCTGGCCCCTGGCTCGACGTAGCAGGCATCGAGCACGCCGCGCCGTCCGTGACCCTCCAGGTCCACCACGTGGCTGTGGGCGAAGCCGGTGACCACCGAGTCGAGGGTGCCCACCAGCACCAGTCGGGCCCGGTCCTCGAGCAGCACCGGCAAGGGAGGGCCGCCGTCCACGGAGAGCGGGTCGATGGCCAGTGCCCCTCCCCGCTGGGCGACCAGTGCGGCCAGGAACTCCGCCTCCAGCTCGGCGTAGCGCTGCGCGTCCGCTGGCATCGCTTCACGTACCGCTTCCATCGCTCACCTCTCCTGGGGTACGTCCGGGCGTCCCTGGAGCGCTAGGAGCGCTCGTCGAGCAGCTGGTCCACTCGACTGAGGATGGTGCGCCGGCCGCGGGTCGAGGCTTCGTAGGCCCGCACCGACACCAGCTCGGACCGGTTCAACCCGTCGAGTCTCTGCACCACCTGTGACGCCGACAACGTATCGAAGCCGGGGATGGACAAGGTGGACACCGCCGGGATGTTCCCACTGGGCACCGCCGGTGTCGTCCGGACCCGAGGTGCGTGTCCGGCGGTGACCACCCGGCTGCCCGAGACCGGCGCGGGCTCGACGGTGACCGACTGGCTGCGGTCGGACTCGGCCTCGCCGGTGGCTGCCTCGGCCCGGACCGGGCCCGACGCGGGATTGGCGTCGACCGGCGCAGCAGGGGCGCTCCGGCTGCCCATCGCTCCCGAGCGCCGACGGAACTCGTGCTGTCCGGCCTTCACCGCGAACTGGCCGATGGCCCGGGCCGACGACACCTTGACGCCCAACTTCCGGCGGCCCCGCTCGGCCATGGCCGGAAAGTCCTCCACCACCGATGCGGCGATGCCGGCCGGCACGAAGATCAACAGGTCCAACAGCCGCTCGTTCAGCGGCATGCTCGTCGGTCGCTCGTCGTCGGGTTCATCCATGGCGGATTCCTGTCAGACGCAGTCGCGGCAGAGCATCTTCTTGCGGTCGGCCAACTGGTTCGGATGCTTGACCAGGAAGCACGACCGGCAGACGAACTCCCCGGGCTGCTTGGGTAGGACCCGCTCCACGCCGTCGCCGGAACGGTCCTCGGGCTCAGGTGTCTCCTCGTCGTCCGGCTCCTCCTCGACGACCAGTCGTTCCTTCAGGATGGTGTCGAGGCTGGCCTCGACGTCCTCGTCGTCCGGCTCCTCCTCGTCGTCCTCTTCGGCCTCCTCGGCGGCGGCGGGCTTGGTCCCCGCCTTCGCCGCGACCTCGGGCACCGGGTCGACGTCGACATCCTCGACGACCACCACCTCGGCATCGTCGTCCTCGTCGGGAAGCACGATGGCGTCATCGGCAATCAGATCGTCGTCGTCCGCCAGCTCGTCGAGGTCGCCCTCGATCAGCTCGTCCGGTCCTTCGACTTCGTCCAGTTCTTGTGGCATCTCGGTCTTTCGGTGGTCAGTTGGGCGGGAGCATAGACGGTTCCGCTCGCTGATCGATCGCATACCCACGGCGCCCATGTGGTCCGTGCATCGATGGTCGTCGTCTTCGGTGCCGTGCAACCCGGGCCCTGCCGGCCCGGGGGATGACATCGGATCGCCAGGCGGCTGGACCCAGGGGTCTTTGGCACCACCCCCCCGCTACCTCCGGCTTGCGCCGCCGGTCTCGGGGGAATGTTTTCTACTCGATCCCCTGGGTCTCCCTCCGCCTCTCACAGCATCCCCCCCGTACGCCGCACCGAACGATCGGAATCGAACGGGGCGACTGTCGGGGCGACTGGGACTGGGCGAACGATAGGCGACGCGCACCGTCGTTCGTCAAATGGCGCCCGACCCCTTCTACCTGGGCATTCCCACAACATCCCAGGTCAGGAGATTGCAGGATTTCCCGAGGTCGAGATCGCGTCCCGACGGCCCTCGGCGCGCCGCTCCGAGTCGAGCCGTTCGAGATCCTCGGATCCGTAGTGGACATGGGACATCGCCTCGGCCACCAGGTGGTGCCCGGCCCGGTCGGCGATCTGTCGGTGCATCTCCTGGGCCACCCAGCGGTAGCTCGGATGGCCCTGGGGTCCGGACCGCAGCTCGAGGAGGTGCATGGCCTCCCGGGCGTTCATCTGCATGGAGTACCTGATCCGGTAGGCCAGGGCCACTGCATAGACCGACTCCACCGGGAACGGTCCGTCGAGAACCTCGGCCAACTCGCGGGAACGCTCCAGCGAGGTCACGTAGCGATCGGTGAGGCCCGCCCCGTCGACCACCTCGGGGACGTCGTAGCCCAGCGTGGTGCCGAGCGGCTGCCACTCGATGGTGAGCATCCGGTGCCGCTGCAGGTCGCGGAAGGCCCCGTAGTCGGAGACCACGTCAAACCGGTAGTCGGTGCGTTCGAAGGCCCGGCCCGGCCGGTGCCGGCGGTTCTGGCGGTCTCCCACGTAGGCGGCCAGCAACGAGCGCTTCTCCTCGGCGCCCAGCAGGCGCACCCGGTCCATCACCACGTCCTCGGGCCGGTCGACCAGCGACGCGCAGATGGCGGCGACCACCTTGTCCTCGCCGTCCGGGTCGAAGTCCAACAACGTCACCGAGGGCTTCCCCGAGGGTCCTCCTGTCGGATGGTCGACCGGCGAGACCAGGTCGGGGAAGAGCTCGTCCACCAGCCGGGCGGTCTCCCGCTGGGTGCGGTCGAGGTACTCGGACCAGGCGCCACCCCGGTCGGGTCGGTCCACCCGCTGCAGGAACGAGGGGATGACCTTGCGGAGCTCCTCCAGCATCATGTCGGCGTAGCGCCTGGCCTCGGGCAGCGGATGGGAGCGCATCCGCAGGAGGAGCATCTCGTAGGACTGGCCGGTGCCGTAGATCCCCACGTTGGACAGCGAGGCGGCCGGAAGCAGCCCCCGCAGGGCGTCGAGCGCCTTGGCCTTGATGGCCTGGCGGTGGACGAAGTCCGAGTCCCCCGTCTGGCGTGGGTGACGTTCGGTCAGCCACGCCTGGGCCTCGGTCAGGAGCTCCCCGTAGGTGTCGAACATCCGATCCATGTCCCCGACGTAGCGGGCCCCGAGCGGCGAGTCGAGGAGGCCCGGGTCGCGGTAGTACCGGTAGTGGCCGGTGGTCAGGCGCTGGTTGTAGGCGATGTACCGGGTCGACTGTTCGAGATAGGCCATCAGGCGTCCCCATTCGAGGACCTTGGTCAGGACGTTGGACGCCTGCTCGCAGGCCAGGTGGACCCCGCCCAACTGGGCCACCGAGTCGTCCCCGTACTCGAAGAAGACCTTCTCGTAGAGCTCCTCGGCCCGCTTGAGGCCGACGGTGGCGTCGACGGTGGCGTCGCCGGTGATGTCCAGCTCGCCGACGAATTCGTCGAGGAACAGGCGGCGCAGGCTCTTGGGTGACCTCGAGTACCGGGCGAAGAGCGCGCCCTTCACCACCTCGGGCAGGTTGACCAGGGCGAAGACAGGCCGGTCGAGGTTGGTGACGTAACGACGGAGGATGTCCTCCTCGTCAGCGGTGAACGTCTCCTCGGCGTAGGGGAACATGCCCGGATCACACTAGGACTGCATCGACTGGTCAGGCGCGGACCCCACCGGTCCGCCCACCACGGCCGGGTCGTCGGCGCCCACCACACCCCGCCGGAGGAGGGCCACCGCCAGCGCCGCCGAGGAGGCGGTGGCCGGGTCGGGGGCGACTTGGGAGAGCTGGCGCATCAGGTCGATCAGCTGGCGGACGTTGCGCACGAAGTCCCCCGGCGCCACCTCGGTCTCCCGCAGGACGGCGTCCAAGGTGGCTCCCGATGCCCAGGCGATCACCGCACGGGCCAGACCCCCGTCGGGCCGTCGGGTGCGCCGCAGGCCGACACGGCGCTCGTCGGCCCGCACCTCGCCGGCCAGAGCCTCCATCCGGGCCAGCCGGTCCATGACGGCCGTCTGCCGGGGCTGGGGCGAGTCGTCCCCGGACCGCCGGGCCTCGAAGGTCAGGGCCGAGACCACCCCGGCCATCGGTGCCGGGTCCAGCCCGTCGAACAGACCGCCGCGGAGCGCCTCGGCCACCAACAGGTCCGACTCGTGGTAGATGGCGGCGAGGGCACCCCCGGCCTCGGTCATTCGCCATCCGTCGATGAACCCTCTCCGCTCGAGGATGTCGAGGCGCCGGTCGAGCAGGGCGGGCAGCGACACCGAGTCGGGCGGTGCCTGCCACTGCCCGTAGGAGGCGGCCAGCAGCCCGCGTGCCTCCTGGCGCGTCCACCGGCGCACCAGATTGACCGCCAGGTTGTAGGTCGGGTGGAAGGAGGAGACCAGGTCCGGTGGCGGTGCGATGGCGGTCCGGGCCACCTGCCCGAAGGGCGTTCCGGTGGACCACAGGACGAAGGCGTGGCCCACCGTGTCGATGCCCCTCCGCCCGGCCCGTCCGGTCAGCTGCTGGTACTCCCCCGAGGTGAGGGCCGAGGTGTCCGATCCCCGGAACTTGGCGAAGCGCTCCACCACCACGGTGCGGGCCGGCATGTTGATGCCCAGGGCCAGTGTCTCGGTGGCGAACACCACCTTCAACAGTCCTTCCGAGAAGCACCGCTCGACCGCCTGGCGGAAGGCCGGCACCAGGCCGGCGTGGTGAGGGGCGATGCCCGCCTCGAGCGCGGCCGACCAGGGGCCGTACCCGAGGGTGCGCAGGTCGTCGTCGTCCAGTCGCTCGACCGAGTCCTCCACCAGCTCGCGGATCCGGACCCGCTCCTCGGGGGTGGTCAGCCGGACACCGTCCTGGAGGCAGTGACGGGTGGCGTCGTCACAGGCGGCACGCGAGAAGATGAAGGTGATGGCGGGGAGCATCCCCGATTCGGCCAGGTACTCGACCACCTCGGTGCGACGAGGGACCCGGTACCGTTGCCGGGGGTCGCGCCGGCTTCGGTCGTCCAGGGCGAGGCCCTCGGGATTGGGCTTGCCGTCCCGCAGGAGGGGCAGCACACGCAACCCGTCGCGACCCCGCTGGGCCACCGCGAAGTGATGGTGGAGGGTGACCGGTCGGTGCCGTTCGACGATGACCCGGGTGGTCCCCCTAACCGAGGTCAGCCAGGCGCCGAAATCGGCGGCGTTGCTGACCGTGGCCGACAGGCTCACGAAGCGGACCTCGGGAGGCGTGGTCACCAGCACCTCCTCCCACACCGATCCCCGGTAGGGATCCTGGAGGTAGTGGACCTCGTCCAGCACCACCACCTCCAACCCGTCGAGGACCGACGAGCGGGCGAAGAGCATGTTGCGCAGCACCTCGGTGGTCATCACCACGATCGGTGCATGGGGCTGATGGGAGACGTCCCCGGTCAGCAGGCCCACACGCGCCTCGCCGTACCGCTGGGCCAGCTCGACGAACTTCTGGTTGGACAGGGCCTTGATCGGCGTGGTGTAGAAGGCCTTGCGGCCCAGCTCGAGGGCCCGTGCCGCGGCGTACTCGGCCACCAGGGTCTTGCCCGACCCGGTGGGCGCCGACACCAGCACCGACTCCCCCCGGTCGATGGCGTCCATGGACCGGGACTGGAACCCGTCCAGGGGAAAGCCCAGGCCGGCCTCGAAGCGCGACCGGAACCCCTCGGTGACCTCGGCGGCGCCCCGGGGGGACCCCCCGGCGCGCCCGGCGCTCATCGGTGGAAGAGCTTCCCGATGACGATGGATACCTCGTAGAAGACGTAGAGGGGGATGGCCAGTGCCATCATCGAGAACGGATCCGAGCTCGGAGTGATCACCCCGGCCACCACCACGATCAGGATGATCGCCCAGCGGCGCCACGACGAGAGCTGCTTGGGCGAGAGCACGCCGGCCACCTCGAGGGAGACCAGCAGTACCGGGAACTCGAAGGTCAGCCCGAAGATGGTCATCATCAACAGGATCAGGCTGAGGTACTTCAGGGGATCGAAGATCTGGTTGAGGCTGGGCCCGCCGATGTGGGTGAGGAACGAGAGCGCATGGGGGAAGGTGACGTAGGCGACCAGGACGCCCGCGGCGAACAGGGTGATCGACGCCACGATGAAGGGGACGGCGTACTTCTTCTCCTTGGGGTTGAGTCCCGGGGTGATGAACCTCCACAGCTCCCAGAGCAGTACCGGGGCGGAGAGGAAGAGCCCGCCGTAGGCGGCGATCTTGATCCGGAGCGACAGCCCGTCCAGCGGTCCGGCCACGTAGAACCCGCAGTGCTTCGGGTTGATCTGACAGTAGGGGTGCTGGAGGAACGAGAGGATGGGCCGGTAGACGAGGAAGGCCACCGTGGCGGTGACCACGAAGGCCAGGGCGCAGATCAGCACCCGCCGGCGCAGCTCGGTCAGATGCTCGATGAGCGTCATCTGGTCGGGCTTGGGCTTTGGCTCGCTCCGGCGCTTCAACGAAAGGGCCATCGTCGTCCGATCCGTCCGCGCGTCACCTGTCGGGCCCGCCGGATCAGTTCATTCCGGGGTCGTCGGGCACGGTCCCGCCACTGGAGCGGACCTGGTGCACGATGCCACCCGGGTCGGTGATCAACACGCCGGGGATGACCGGAGGCTCCTCGTAGGCCTGCACGGTCCCCGCGGGCCGGTTGGAGCCCGACGAGGGCTGCACGGCGTCTCCTTCCGCCTCCGGTGATTCGGAGCCGTCCACACCGTCGGATGTCACCCCGTTCTCCGGAGCGTGGGAATCGGCCAGGTTGTCGAGGAAGGCCAAGGGGGAGCGGACCGCCTGGGTGATGGAGTCGGTGGAGGGAAGGTCGGGGAAGTTCTCGCGCAGTCCCGACTCGAGCCGCTCGCGGTACTTGCGGAAGTCTCCCCACAGCCCGCCGATCTGCTTGGCCACCTTGGGCAACTTGTCCGGACCGAGGACGATCAGCGCCACCACCAGGATGACCAGGATCTTGGCCGGACTGAGGAATGGCACGGCCCGAGTGTACCGGCGCCGGGGTCGATACCGCTCTCCGGGCGTCGTCGGGCGGGCCCTGCACCTGGCGGGCCGGGGTTCTCACGCCGGCGCCCGCAGGGCCGGTGCGCCCTGGCGGGCGGGACAGGCGTCACCCCACCGCCCGGGTGGTCGGTGGCCCCCGGCCCTGGCCGGTGGTGTGGAGGCCGGGGTGCCGGCCTCGTCGCAGCGCCACCAGGGCCACGACGAGCGCCACCGCCACCACCGCCACCACCGCGGCAAGCCACACCGATCCGCTGAGCGGCCACACCTTGATGACCATCCGGCCCACGATGAGGTCGCCGGGGATGGGGCCGAAGTACCGGCTGTCCGCGGAATCGGTCCGGTTGTCCCCCATCACGAAGTACTCGCCGGCCGGGACGACGAAGGGGTGGTTGAGGCTGTACGGGGCCGACAGGGGGCTGGGGATGGTCTGGGGGCGGGGCACCGGCAACCACGGTTCGGCCAGGGCCCTGCCGTCGACGGTGACCCGGCCGTCGACGGCGCCGATGGTGTCACCGGGCAGTCCGATCACCCGCTTCACCAGGTCGGCGTAGGCCGCCTGCTCCAGTGGCGGCCGCCGGAAGACCACCACGTCCCCGCGCCCCACACCGTGGAGGTGGTAGCTCAGCTTGTCGACCACGATCCTGTCGCCGACCTGGAGCGTGGGCAGCATCGAGCCCGACGGGATGTAGAACATCTGGGCCACGTAGGTACGCACCCCCACGGCCAGCACGATGGCGATGAGCAGCACGGTCACCCACTCGATCACCCACCGGCTCCGGCGCGCCGACGACCGCGACGGCCCGGTGGGCCCGGCCGGAGCCTGGGGCGTGGGCGGACGGTGATGGTCCGACCACAGGTCGACGGGCAGCTCGGGCACCGGGACCGGCGCGGTCGGGACAGAGATCGGTCGGGCGGCGGCGACCGCCCCGGCACCCCCGTGCGGGGCGATGTACGAGAGCGAATCCACCAGGTGGTGAGGCTAGTGCACCGGCCCCGTGGTTCCTAGAGCCCCTTGATGTGCCCGAAGGGCCACACCACCGCCACCGCACGCCCGACGATCAAGGACTTGGGGATGGGCCCGAAGAAGCGGCTGTCCTCGGAGTTGGTCCGGTTGTCCCCCATCACGAAGTACTCGCCGGCCGGGATCTTCACCGGTCCGGGCAGGTTGAACCGGGGATGGGCATCCCCGGGGAGGGCGGTCGTGCAGCTGGTCGGCCCGGGGGGCAGCCACGGCTCCGAGAGCACCTTGCCGTTGATCAGGATCTGGCAGCCCTTGGAGGAGATGGTCTCCCCGGGCAGCCCGATGACCCGCTTGACCAGATCGGCGTACTGCTGGTCCTCGAGGGGCGGGCGGGCGAAGACGACGATGTCGCCCCGGTGCACGCCGTGGAAGTCGTAGCTCAGCTTGTTGACGATGATCCGGTCCCCCACCTGGAGGGTCGTGGACATGGACAGCGACGGGATGGAGAACGACTGGACCACGTAGGTGCGCAGGAGCACCGTGCACAGCAGCACCGCCATCAAGATGAGCGTCCACTCGATGACCGGCCGGTAGCTGCGACCCTTCAGCGGTGTCGGGATGGAATCGTCGTCGACCGCAGGTTCACGAGGGGATGTCGACAGTGCGTTGCCGGGGGGTTGGCTGGTCACAATCCACAGGACGCTACCCCACGGGCCGTGGTCCGCCCGGTCGTGCCTGTTCCCGGACCGGGGACGCTCAGGTCACAGCCCGGCGATCAGCTTCTCCACCCGCTCGTCCTTGGACTTGAACGGGTCCTTGAGCAGCACGGTCCGCTGCGCCTGGTCGTTGAGCTTGAGGTGCACCCAGTCGACCGTGAAGTCCCGGCGCCGCTCCTTGGCCTTCTTCACGAACTCGCCCCGCAGTCGGGCCCGTGTGGTCTGAGGTGGCTTCGACATCGCGGTGGCGATGTCCACGTCGTCGCAGATCCGGTCCACCTGGTCATGCTTCTGCAGCCGGTAGTAGAGCCCGCGGTTGCGGTCCACGTCGTGGTACTGGAGGTCGAGCAGCGACACGTTGGGACTGTGCAGGGAGAGCGAGTGTCGATCGCGGTACCGGTCGATGAGACGGTACTTGGCCACCCAGTCGCACTCGCGGTGGAGGGACAGCGGGTCGGACTCGAGGCCCTTGAGGCAGTGCTCCCACATGTCGAGGGCGCGGTCCTCCTGAGGCGAGAGGCCCTGGCGGTCGCGGTAGCGGATCGCCCGCTGGAGGTACTCGCCCTGGATGTCCAAGGCGCTCATCTCGCGGCCGTTGGCCAGGCGGACCGGGCGTCGGCAGGTGATGTCGTGACTGATCTCGCGGATGGCCCGGATCGGGTTCTCGAGGGTGAGGTCCCGCATCACCGTCGAGGGGTCCTCGAGCATGCGCAGGACGATGCTGGTCGCCCCGACCTTGAGGAAGGTGGCGTACTCGCTCATGTTCGAGTCGCCCACGATCACGTGGAGCCTCCGGAACTTCTCCGCATCGGCGTGCGGCTCGTCGCGGGTGTTGATGATCGGCCGGCTGCGGGTGGTGGCCGAGCTCACCCCCTCCCAGATGTGCTCGGCCCTCTGGCTCAGGCAGAACACCGCGCCGCGTGCGGTCTGGAGCACCTTGCCCGCCCCGGCATAGGCCTGTCGGCTGACCAGGAACGGGATGAGCACCTCGGTGTAGTGGGCGAAGTCGTCGCGCCGGCTGGTCAGATAGTTCTCGTGGCAGCCGTAGGAGTTGCCGGCCGAGTCGGTGTTGTTCTTGAACAGGTAGATGTCACCGCGGATCCCCTCTTCCCGCAGGCGGGCCTCGGCCCCCTCCACCAGCGACGAGAGGATCCACTCCCCCGCCTTGTCATGGGTGACCAGTTCGGCGATGTCGTCGCACTCGGGGGTGGCGTACTCGGGATGGCTCCCGACGTCGAGGTAGAGGCGCGCCCCGTTCTCGAGGAAGACGTTGGACGAGCGGCCCCAGCTGACCACCCGGCGGAACAGGTAGCGGGCCACTTCGTCGGGGCTCAACCGCCGTTGTCCGCGCAGGGTGCAGGTGACCCCGTACTCGTTCTCCAAGCCGTAGATGCGCTTGTCCATTGCCCTCACGGTACCGTGACCGGGACGCTCCCCAGCGAACCGGCACGTCAGAGGGTCGCCGGGCCGCCGAATTCCCCGACCTGGCGGCAGGCCTGGTCAGCCCAGCAGTGCCTGCAGTTCGTCGTCGACCAGGCGCCGGAACGTGCGCCGGCCGTTGCCATTGGTCAGCACGGCCACCTCCAGATCACCGCCGGTCAATGTCCGGTCGGGACCGGCCAGAGCATCGACCGCCGCCCGCAGTGCCTCGGCCAGGGACCACCCCTGGGTCCACCGCTCCTCGAGGCGTTCGGCGATGGCTTCGGTCTCCCCGCCCAGCACCGCGTAGCGGTCCTCGTCGGTGATCGTTCCCTCGTAGGCGATGTGGTAGAGCTGGTTGGGATGGGTGCCGGTGCCCAACTCGGCGACCAGGATCTCCACCTCCAGCGGCTTCATCTCGTGGGTGAACACCTGACCGAGGTACTGGGCGTAGAGATTGGCGAGTGAGCGTGCGTCGACATCCTCGCGGCTGTAGGCGTAGCCCTTGGTGTCGGCGTGTCGGATGCCCGACACCCGCAGCTGGTCGAACTCGTTGTACTTCCCCACCCCGGCGAAGGCGATCCGGTCGTAGATCTCACTGATCTTGTGGAGGGTGCGCGACGGGTTGTCGGCCACGATGGCGATGCCCTGGTCGTAGACGGTGGCCACCAGCGACCGGCCCCGGGCGATGCCCTTTTGGGCGTACTCGGCCCGGTCCTTCATCACCTGCTCGGGCGCCACGTAGTACGGCATGGTCACGGCTGGCGACCCTCCGATCGGCGGCGCTCGATGAGCGAGGCGAAACGCTCTGCCACCTCGTCCTCGGGCACCGCCTCGAACCCTTCGGCGGTCACGGTGGCCACCAGCGGGTAGATGCCACGGATCAGGTCCGGGCCCCCGGTGGCCGAGTCCTCGTCGGCCGCCTCGTAGAGCGCCTCGATGGCCAACTCGACGGCCTCGTCCCGGGCCATGTCGGCCCGGTACCCGAGCTTGATGGTGGTGCGGGCGTCCCGACCACCCGATCCGGTGGCGTTGTGCTCGGTCTCCTCGTAGTGCCCGCCGGTCACGTCGTAGGTGAAGATGCGCCCGGTGCCCCGGGTCACGTCGTAGCCGGCGAACAGCGGCACCACGGCCAGGCCCTGCATGGCCAGGGGCAGGTGCTCCCTGACCATCTGGCTCAGCTGGTTGGCCTTGCCCTCGAGGCTGAGCACCACGCCCTCGACCTTCTCGTAGTGCTCGAGCTGGGTCTGGAACAGCCGCACCATCTCGACCGCAGGACCCGCCGCTCCGGCGATGGCCACGGCCGAGTACCGGTCGGCGGGGAAGACCTTCTGCATGGCCCGGTGGGCGATGGCGTGTCCCTCGGTGGCACGGCGGTCGCCGGCCATCACGATCCCGTCGGCGAAGCGGAGTGCCACCACGGTGGTGCCGTGGCGGAACTCGGCACCCCCGGCGCTGCCGCCCGGCATGCCGCCGGAGGCAGCGCCACCCGATGGCATGCCCATGGTCGGGTGCAGCGGGACCTGGAG
This sequence comes from Acidimicrobiales bacterium, assembly GCA_017883065.1. GTDB lineage: Bacteria > Actinomycetota > Acidimicrobiia > Acidimicrobiales > RAAP-2 > Bog-756. Next base: position 20,831 of record JADGOG010000004.1, read on the forward strand.
TCTGCGGATCAGTCCGGCGAAGTCAGGGCCCGGGTCCTCGGTCGTCGAAAACAGCGGCAGGGTCACCGGCGCTACTCGCCGCCCTTCTGGACGTAGTTGCGGACGAACTCCTCGGCGTTGTCCTCGAGCACTTCGTCGATCTCGTCGAGCAGGTCGTCGAGCTCGGCCTTGAGCTTCTCGCCGGTGGCCGAGGCCGCCGGGACGTCGTCCACCACCTCGTCGACGCGCTCGGTGGTGGTGGTCTTCTTCTTCTGTTCTCGTTCAGCCATGTCGTCCAGCCATCCCCTACTCTCCCTAGCTGCTCAATCGATCCAAGAGCTCTGTCGGACTCGCGCAACTGGCCAACAGCTCCTCGACGTGATCGGCCGTGCCCTTCAAGGGGTCCATCATAGGGACGCGTCGCAGGGGGTCGGTGCCGAGGTCGAAGACGAGCGAATCCCAGTTGGCGGTGACCACCGCGTGGGGCCACCGCTTGAGGCATTCGCCCCGGAACCAGGCACGGGTGCCCCGGGGTGGTTCGGTGACGGCGTCGGCCACCGACGCCTCGTCGACCAGCCGTTCGGTATCCAAGCGGGCGAACAGCGACTTGGACGGTCGCAGGTCGTGGTACTGGAGGTCGAGCGCGGCCAGGCGGTGGTCCCCCCACTCGAGGCCGTGACGGTCCCGGTAGGCCTCGATGAGCTGGAGCTTGGCCACCCAGTCGAGCTGTCGGGCCAGCGACATCGGGTCGGTCTCCAGCCCGTTGAGCACCGCCTCCCACCGCTGGAGGACCGTCTCGCCGACCGGCTCCGCACCCATGCACTCGAGACCCCGGTCATCGGCGTACTTGCGGGCCAACGAGTACAGCTCCCACTGGATGGCCAGCGCGGTGGCCGTCGAACCGTCGGCCATCAGCAGAGGCCGGGCGAAGGTGCGGTCGAGGGCCACGTCGTGCATGGCGGTGACAGGGTCGGCCAGCACCAGATTGCGCGACCCGGAGATGTCGTCCTCGATCATGGCCAGAACCAGAGAGGTGGTCCCGACCTTCAAGAAGGTGGCCACCTCGGCCAGGTTGGCGTCGCCCACGATCACGTGGAGCCGACGGTACCGGTGGGGATCGGCATGCGGCTCGTCGCGGGTGTTCACGATGGGTCGTTTGAGAGTCGTCTCCAGCCCCACCTGCTCCTCGAAGAACTCGGCCCGCTGGGAGAGCTGGAAGTCGACCTTGGTGCCGTCATGGATGGCGGTCTCCGCTCCCACCTTGCCGGCCCCGGCGAAGATCTGACGGGTGACGAAGTGGGAGGTCACCCCGGAAACGATGCGGGCGAAGGGGGCCGCCCGGTCCATCAGGTAGTTCTCGTGGGCACCGTAGGAGTTGCCCTTGCCGTCCGAGTTGTTCTTGTAGATGACCAGGCGCGAGCCATCGCGGGAGGCCAGGTCGGCCGCCTCCATCGAGCGGATCAGGATCAACTCGCCCGCCCGGTCGTATCGGAGGCACTCGAGGGCGTCGCTGCACTCGGGTGTGGAGTACTCGGGATGGGCGTGGTCGACGTAGTACCGCGCCCCGTTGGTCAGGACGGTGTTGACCAGGTGGGTCTCCACCTGCGGTGGCATGGAGTCCTCGCGGGCGAACCCACGGGCGTCGTTGCCCGGCGCCTCGTCCTCGAAGTCCCAGCCGGTCTGCTGGCGCGCCACGTCGTGGGCGTACGCGTTGATCAGCACCGACGAGGCGGCGATCGGATTGGGATCCCCGTTCACCACCTGGATGCCGTACTCGGTCTCGATGCCGCAGACCTTCTGGATCGCCATCAGTCGACCCTATCCCGGCCCATGCTCAGAGATACTGACCGGTACCCACACGCTCGATGGAACGGCCACCGGTGGTCTCTTCACGGTCGCTGATGAGCGTACGGATGTAGACGATCCGTTCCCCCTTCTTTCCGGAGATCTTCGCCCAGTCGTCGGGGTTCGTGGTGTTGGGAAGGTCTTCGTTCTCCTTGTACTCCTGGCGGATCGACTCCAGCAGGTCGGCAGTACGGATACCCCGGCCCTCCTCGGCGATGGCCCGCTTGATGGCCAGCTTCTTGGCCCGTCGGACGATGTTCTCGATCATCGCCCCCGACGAGAAGTCGCGGTAGTACAGGACTTCCTTGTCGCCGTTTTGATAGGTGACCTCGAGGAAGCGGTTCTCCTCGTCGTTGCGGTACATCTCCGAGACGGTGGTCTCGATCATCGCCTGGGTGGCCTTGGCCGGGTCTCCCCCGCCCAACGTCCGGACCTCCTCGGCGTCCAACGGGAGATCCGAGGTCAGGTAGCGGGAGAAGATCTGGGTGGCGGCCACCTCGTTGGGCCGTTCGATCCGGATCTTCACGTCCAGCCGGCCCGGGCGCAGGATGGCCGGGTCGATCAGGTCCTCGCGATTGGACGCCCCGATCACGATGACGTCCTTGAGGGTCTCCACGCCGTCGATCTCGGCCAGCAGCTGGGGGACGATGGTCGACTCCATGTCCGAGCTGATGCCGGTGCCCCGGGTGCGGAACAGCGAGTCCATCTCATCGAAGAAGACGATGACCGGCACGCCCTCCTCCGACTTCTCACGGGCTCGCTGGAACACGAGGCGGATCTGGCGCTCGGTCTCGCCGACGTACTTGTTGAGGAGCTCGGGGCCCTTGATGTTGAGGAAGTAGCTGCGGGTGTTGGTGTTGCCGGTGACCTCGGCCACCTTCTTGGCCAGCGAGTTGGCCACCGCCTTGGCGATCAGGGTCTTCCCGCACCCCGGAGGCCCATACAGCAGGATGCCCTTCGGTGCCGGGAGCTTGTGCTCGGTGTAGAGCTCCCGGTAGAGGTAGGGCAGTTCGACCGCGTCGGTGATGGCCTCGATCTGATCGTCCAGACCACCGACGTCGGCGTAGGTGACGTCGGGGACCTCCTCGAGCACCAGCTCCTCGACCTCGGGACGGGCCAGCTTCTCGATGAGCAACCCGGTGCGGGTCTCCATGAGGACAGAGTCACCGGCCCTCAGCTTCACACCGAGCAGGCTGTCGGACAGCTCGGCCACCCGCTCCTCGTCGGCCCGCCCGAAGACCATGGCCCGATGGCCGTCTTCGAGCACCTCCTTGAGCACCACCACTTCGCCCGACCCCTCGCCCTCGCGGGCCAGGATCACGTTGAGCGACTCGTTGAGGACCACTTCGTTCCCGCGCTGCAGCTCGTCGAGCTCGATGTCGGGATGGAGCGACACGCGCATCTTCCGCCCACCGGAGAACACGTCCACCGTGCCGTCGTCGTTGCTCCCCAGGTAGGTCCCGTAGGCGGCCGGGGGCTGGGTGAGCTTCTCCACCTCGTCACGCAGGTTGGCCACGTGCTCCTTGGCCGTCTGCAGGGTGAAGGTCAGCTTCTCGTTCTGCGAGATGGCCTGGGCCAGCTGGCCCTTGGTCTCCAGCAGCTTCTCCTCGAGGGTCTGGACCCGGCGAGGACTCTCCTGCAGCCGGCGACGGAGCAGGGTGACCTCCTCCTCGGCGGCCTGGGCCCGCACCCGCAACCCGTCGAGGTCGTCCTCGTCCAGCGCATCTGTGCCTCGGTGGTCGTCGCCCACGTCATCGAACTCAACCGTCGGAATCACCTCGTTCGCCAACTCAGCCTATGAGGCGACCCTACACCGGCCCCCTCCCCTCCTCGGCACCATCACAGGCACCCGTCAGGCGTCCCAGTGGTGCCAGAGCGCGGTTTCTGACGCTGCGTCAGTCCGGGTGTCCGGACTTCAAGATACGATGGAGGGTCGGATGTCCACGCTCCAGCCTCCTCGGGCCGGACGCGAGTCGGGCCCCGTAGTTGCGCTGAGACCAGACGCCCGGTCGAACACACCGGCATGAACCGGCCGATACGACCGGTAGAGACGTAGGAGAGACACAACTGATGAAGGTCTGGATCGACCAGGATCTCTGCACCGGGGACGGCCTCTGCGAGGAGATCGCGCCTGCGGTCTTCACGCTGCTCGATGACGGTCTGGCCTATGTGAAGGACGGCAACGACGTGAAGAGCGAGCCGGGTGGTTCGGCCGGGATGGCCGCGGTACCCAGCGAGCTCGAGGACGCAGTGGTGGAAGCCTCCGAGGAGTGCCCCGGCGAGTGCATCTTCATCGAGCAGAGCTGACCGTCACCCTCTCCCTGCCCCGGTGACGCCGCCGGCTGTCACCCTCCGTCATTCCTCAGCGGGCTCGTCCTGTGCCGGATCCTCGGACCCCGCGTCGGCTCGACCGGTGGTCTCGCTCTCCGGCACGCGCCGATCTTCGAAGGGGATCAGCAGCCGAGCCGTGGTGAGGAAGCCGGTGTGGCCGACCATCCGATGGTCCGGTCGCACCGAGCGGTCCTCGATGTGCCAGGTGCGGTGCAGCACCTCCAGCGTGCTGGCCATCCCGAACCCGGTCGGCTCCATGGCGGCGCGGAGCTGCGCGGTCTGGTTGATCGACGGAAGATAGGCGCACAGGATCCCACCGGGCCGCAGGGCGACCTCGGCATGCGAAAGCACCCGCCACGGCTCGGGAAGATCAAGGAGGATCCGGTCGAGTCCTCGCTCCTCGATCCCCTCGTAGATGTCGCGGATCTCCACTCGGTAGGGCGCCCCCTCCCCCACCATGGCCGCCACGTTGCTGCGGGCCCGTTCTGCAAAGTCCTCGCGGAGTTCGTACCCGACCACGTCTGCACCGGCGCGCAGCAGGGCCATGGAGAGCGCCCCCGACCCCACGCCCGCCTCCAGCACCCGTGCCCCTGGGGCGATGTCGGCTTCGATCAGGATGGCGCCCAGGTCCTTGGGGTAGATGACCTGTGCCCCCCGGGGCATCTTGAGCACGGCGTCGGAGAGCGTCGGACGCACCACCAGAAACCGTCGCCCGGTACTGCCGAGGACGGTGGAACCCTCGGGACTCCCGATCAGCGAGTCGTGGTCCACGATGCCCACGTGGGTGTGGAACGAGGCCCCGGTCCGCAGGGTGATCAGATAGCGGCGCTCCTTGGCGTCGACCAGCAGCACCCGCTCTCCGGCCTGGAGGATGCTCCGGTCCTCGTCGGACCCCACCGTGCTCAGCGGCCGGTGGACTTGGCTGGAGGCTTGGTGGTCCTGACGATCAGTTGCTCCCCCGGCTTGAGCTTGGTCCGGTAGACCACGTCGTCCTGGTTCCGGGCCCGGTTGAGCATCCACAGGGCGACGCCGACCACGATCCACGCAGTGTGGTACCCACGGAAGCCCCGACCGAACGCCTTGACCTGGATGTAGCGGAGCAGGGTGTCCACGGGCTCAGATCCGCCGGACCTCGACGATGGCCGACTTGCGACGCCCGTTTCGGCGGCCGATCAGGAAGACCACCGCCACCAGGGCCACGCCGACGGCGAGTCCGATGGTGATGGCCTGCGATCGGGTGGACTCGACCTCGTCGCTCACCTCGCCGGTCAGCTCGCGGAACTTGGCCTCGATCTGGTCTCGAGTGATCCGATCGGCTCCCGCGGTCATGGGGTCTCCTTTTCGGGATTGGTGGCGGACCGGCCCTGGCCCCGGCTCACCGCTTTGACGGCGACGGCCGCCACGATCACCACGGCGACCATGCAGATCAGATAGGGGGCCCAGGACCAGTTTCCGGCGAAGGTACTGCCGGTCTCCCCCTGGAGCACCCGGAGGAAGGCCACCGACAAGATGACCAGTCCGATGGCAAGTGCCACGGACCCCGCTACGCCGAACGCCATGAAGCGGCCGAGCCCCTTCAGCGGGGTGAGGGTCTCCTGCTTGACGTAGTCGACGACCAGCTGGACGGTCTCGCTCCCGCTCGACCGCAGCCCGCCCAGCCCCTTACCCGTTCCGTTCCGACCTCGGGCCACAATCCTCCTCTTGCTGGTAGGAGCGCGGCCCACAGGGGCGCGCACCGACTCCACCTGCTGGTTGACGGCCCCAACTCTAGCCAGGGTGGGCCGCACCTCGGCTCCCGACGGCGGTCGGAGCGGTTCGTTCCCGCCCGGTGCGACGGTCGGTGTCGATCAGCCCCGCTCGGTGAAGAGGTAGGTGGAGCTGGCCCTGGCCACCGTGGTGCCGGCGTCGTCGACCACCTCCGCCTCGGCGAAGGCCACCCGACGCCCACCGGACACGACGGTGGCGGTGCACTCGAGGGTGGCGCCCACCTGGACCGGGGCGAGGAAGCTGGTCTTCATCTCCACGTTGGATGAGAAGACCTTCCTTCCTGCCGCACGGGCGAAGGTGACCGTGGCCGAGCCCATGGCCGAGTCGGCCATGGCGCCGACGAAGCCCCCCTGGACGATGCCTGCCGGATTGGCGAAGCGCTCATCGGCCCGCATCCTCCACACCGTCCGACCGGGTTCCGACTTGTCCACGCAGGTCATCCCTAGGGTCAGCTCGCAATTCGGCGGGACTTGGATGCGCTGATCGGACACGGTGTGACGCTAGCGCTCCCGTCGTCGTCGATACTGGAGCGATGGCCACCCGATGCTTCGCTCCCGGGCACGCCGGACGCCCGGGCGGAGGCTGAGTAGCCGTGCCCTTCGCCAGTGCCCTGTCCGAACACCCGGTGACCACCCAGGCCACCGGCGAGGTCACCGGCGCCGTCCTCGAATCGATCGGGGAACGCCCGGACCTCATCGTGGTCACCACCACCCGATCTCACGCCGGAGCGCTCGAGGACATCGCCTCCACCATCGATTCGGTCCTGCATCCGCTGGTCATCGTCGGGTGCGCCGCCGAGTCGGTGGTCGGCACCGCCCACGAGGCCGAGGAGACCCCGGCGATCAGCCTGTGGGCCGGGAGGGTCGGCCCGCTGGCCGCGGTGTCGCTGCGGGCCACCCGGCTGGCCGACGACACCTGGCATTTCGACGGCTGGCCCGAGCACTTCGCCTTCGACCCCAGCGCGCTGGTACTGGTGGTCGATCCGTTCACCTTCCCGGCCGACGCCTTTCTCGACTGGCTCGCAGAGCGCCACCCGTCCCTCCCGGTGATCGGCGGCAACGCCTCGGGCGGTCAGGGGCCCGGAGGGAACCGCCTGGTCGTGGGCGACCGGGTGGTCACCGCCGGTGCCACCGGGGTGGTCCTGGGCGCCGGCGTCCAGATCGACCCGGTGGTCTCCCAGGGGAGCCGGGCCTTCGGAGGGACCTTCACCGTCACCCGATCAGAGCGCAACATCATCCACGAGGTGGCCGGCATCCCGGCGATGGAATGCATGGTCGACCAGATCAAGGACGACCTCGACCCCGGAGAGGTGGCCGGCATCGAGTCCAACGGCCTGTTCGTAGGTCGCCTCATCGACGAGCGCATCGATCACCCCGGAGCCGGCGACTACCTCGTCCGCAACGTGCTCGGCGTGGACCGCTCCAGCGGCTCGGTGGCCGTGGACGACCAGGTGCCCCTGGGGAGCACCATCCGCTTCCACGTGCGCGACGCCGAGACGGCCCACTTCGAGCTCGGCGCCCTCCTGGGGTCGCGGGAGGCCGATGCCGCGTTGGTGTTCACCTGCAGCGGGCGGGGCACACGCCTCTTCGACGACGCCCATCACGACGCCCGCATGCTCCACGACGCGGTCGGCCCGGTCCCGGTGGGCGGCTTCTTCGCCGCCGGCGAGTTCGGTCCCGTCGGCGGACACAACTTCGTCCACGGATTCACCGCCTCGATGGCGTTGTTCCGCGACCGCTGATCAGCCCGAACCAGCTTCACCATGATGGTGGCGTGCCGGTAGGGTTGCCGGTAATGACCGAACTCGCACCGCTTGACCCGGACCCGGCCGACCACGGTGATCTCGAGCAGTTGGGCATCAATGTCATCCGAGGCCTGGCCATGGACGCCCCCCGCGCCGCCAACTCGGGCCACCCGGGCACCGCCATGGCCCTGGCCCCGCTGGCCCACACGCTGTTCACCCGGGTGATGCGCCACGACCCGTCCGAGCCGCACTGGCCCGACCGCGACCGGTTCGTCCTTTCCAACGGGCACGCCTCGATCCTCTTGTACTCGATGCTCTACCTGACCGGCTACGGGCTGACCCTCGACGACCTGCGCAGCTTCCGCCGGTGGGGCAGCCGGACCCCCGGCCATCCCGAGCTCAACCACACCCCGGGCGTCGAGGTCACCACCGGACCCCTCGGCCAGGGGGTGGCCAACGGCGTCGGCATGGGCATCGCCGAGCGGTGGCTTCGGACCCGCTTCTCTCCCGAGGTGTGCGACCACCACACCTACGTCATCGCCGGCGACGGCTGCTTCGAGGAGGGCATCTCGCACGAGGCGGCGTCCCTGGCCGGCCATCTCCAACTCGGCCGATTGGTCTACATCTACGACGACAACCACATCACCATCGACGGCCCGACCGAGCTCTCCTACTCCGACGACGTCGGTGGTCGCTTCTCGGCCTACGGCTGGAACGTGGACGACATCGGCGAGGTGGCCAACGACGTGGACGCCCTGGAGGCGGCACTCCTGCGGGCCCGGGCCGACGAGGACCACCCGTCGCTGATCATCCTCCGCAGCCACATCGGGTACCCCTCCCCCCACCTGACCGACACGGCCAAGGCCCACGGCGACCCCTTCTCGGAGGACGAGATCCGCCTGACCAAAGAGCTCCTCGGTCTGCCACCCGACGAGTCGTTCTGGGTCCCTGACGACGTCCTCGACCTCTACCGCCGCTGCATCCCCCGTGGTCAAGACTTTCGGGCCGAGTGGGCCCGCCGCTTCGCCGGGTGGAACGGTGACAAGGACCGGTGGGACGCGGCCCAGGGAGGCCACGGGCTTCCCGGGTGGGAGTCGGCCCTTCCCACCTTCGCTCCCGGCGACGGGCCGATCGCCACCCGCCAGGCCATCAAGAAGTGTCTCGACGCCACCGGCGGCCTGATCCCCGGGGTGATGCCCGGTAGCGCCGACCTCACCGGCAATACCGGCATGGCCATGGCCGACGCCGAACCCCAGTCGTTCGAGAGTCCCGGTGGGGACCTGATCCACTACGGCATCCGCGAGCACGGCATGGGCGGGGTCATGACCGGCATGGCCGCACACCGCGGGGTCCTTCCCGTCGGCGGCACGTTCTTCGTGTTCAGCGACTACATGCGGGGCGCGGTCCGGGTGGCCGCACTCTCCGACGTCCATGTCATCTACTCGTGGACCCACGACTCGGTCGGGCTCGGCCAGGACGGCCCCACCCACCAGCCCATCGAACAGCTGGCCGCCGTCCGGGCCATGCCCAATCTGCGGGTGATCCGACCGGCCGACGCCAACGAGACGGCGCAGGCATGGCGGGTCGCCGTGGACGAGGACGGCCCCACCGCCTTGATCCTCTCCCGTCAGGCACTCCCCGTCCTGGCCCAGACGGCCGACCTGGCGACCACCGGCGTGTCCCGGGGCGCCTACGTCCTGGCCGAGGTCGGGGACGGTGCCCCCCAGGTGGTCCTCATCGGCACCGGCAGCGAGGTCCACGTGTGTGTGGATGCGGCGGTGCTGCTGGAGGCGACGGGTGTGGGGTCCCGGGTGGTGTCGTTCCCGTCGTGGGAGCTCTTCGCCGAGCAGGACGACGAGTACCGGGCCGAGGTCTTCCCGGCCGGCGTGCCCCGCCTGGCCGTGGAGGCGGCCAGCTCCTTCGGGTGGGAGCGCTACGCCGACGCCACCGTCTGCATCGACCACTTCGGGGCATCTGCCCCCGGTGAGCACAACCTCGAGGAGTTCGGCTTCACCCCGGAACATGTCGCCACCCGGGCCACCACCCTGATCGCCCACAGTCCGGGCTCGTGACCGGGCCCTGCCGCCGGACCCGCCCGTACAGCCGGAAAGGAACGCCATGACCGCACTCGACGATCTCTACGACCAGCAGGGGCAGAGCCCCTGGCTCGACAACCTGCGGAGGGACTGGCTGGAAGACGGGACCCTGGCCGGCCTGGTGGACCGGGGCATTCGCGGAGTGACCTCCAACCCGACGATCTTCGCCAAGGCCATCGCCGGCCAGGCCACCTACGACCAGGAGTTCGGCGATCTGATCAAGACCAAGTCGGTCGAGGATGCCTACTGGGACCTGGTGGTCGCCGACATCATCGCCGCCCTGGCCATCCTCCGTCCCGTGTACGACTCGTCGGACGGCGGGGACGGCTTCGTCTCGGTGGAGGTGGCCCCGGCCCTGGCCCATGACACCGAGGGCACCACCAGCGCCGCCCGTGCCCTGCACCAGCGCATCGACCAGCCCAACGTGCTGGTCAAGATCCCGGCCACCGCCGAGGGTGTTCCCTCGATCCACACCATGATCGGCGAGGGTCGCAGCATCAACGTGACGCTCATCTTCTCGATCACCCGCTACGGCGAGGTGATCGAGGCGTACCTGTCCGGCCTGGAGGCTCTGGCCGCCTCCGGCGTGGACGACCTCTCGCACGTGGCCAGCGTGGCCTCGTTCTTCATCAGCAGGGTCGACACCGAGGTGGACCGCCGCATCGAGGCGGCCGCCGCGGCGGCGACCGACGGTGCGGCCCTCCTCGCCCTGCGGGGGCAGGCGGCCGTGGCCCAGGCCCGGCTGGCCTACCGGCTGTTCGCCGAGCGCTTCTCCGGTCCGCGCTGGGACGCACTGGCGGCCAGGGGCGCCAAGGTGCAGCGTCCGCTGTGGGCTTCCACCTCGACCAAGAACCCGGCCTACCCCGACCTCGCCTACGTCGACTCGCTCATCGGACCCGACACGGTCAACACCATGCCCGACGGCACGGTGGCCGACTTCCTCGACCACGGGACAGTGACGCGGACGGTTGACGCCGGGCTGGCCGAGGCCGAGGCCCTCATCGCTCAGCTGGCTTCCGCCGGCATCGGTATGGAAGATGTCGCCCAGGTGCTCGAGTCCGAGGGCGTGGCCTCGTTCGCCAAGTCGTTCGACGAGCTCGTGCAGTCCCTGACCGACAAGGCCCGCTCGCTGTCCAGCGGTTCGTAGTCGCACGACGCCACATCCAAGGCGCCGACCACGCAGATCCCGACCAGACGGAGGACCACGCAATGAAGATCGCCATGATCGGCCTGGGCAAGATGGGGGCCAACATGACCCAACGGCTCATCGAGCACGGGCACCAGGTCGTCGCCTTCGACCTGTCCGAGGAGGCCCGGGCGGCAGCCGCCGCCTTCGGCGCCGAGCCCGCGGCCACCCTCGACGAGGTGGCGGCCAAGCTCACCGCCCCCCGGGTGGCCTGGGTCATGGTCCCCGCCGGCAACGCCACCAACTCGACCATCACCACCCTCGCCGGACTGTTCGAGTCGGGCGACGTGATCATCGACGGTGGCAACTCCAACTACAAGGAGACCGCTCCCCTGGTCGCCACGTTGGCCACCCAGGGCATCGCCCTGGTCGACGCCGGCACCTCGGGCGGCATCTGGGGCCTGAAGGAGGGGTACTGCCTGATGGTGGGCGGCACCAAGGAGGCGGTGACCATCGCCGAGCCGGTCTTCCTCGACCTTGCTCCCGAGGGCGGGTACGCCCACGTCGGGCCGGCCGGGGCCGGCCACTTCGTCAAGATGATCCACAACGGCATCGAGTACGGGATGATGCAGGCCTACGCCGAGGGCTTCGAGATCATGTCCGAGGCGCCCGAGTTCGACCTCGATCTCCACGAGATCGCCGCCATCTGGCGCTACGGATCGGTGGTGCGCAGTTGGTTGCTCGAACTGGCCGAGCGTGCGCTTCGCCCCGAGTCGGGCTTCGACCAGATCGAAGGGGTGGTCGCCGACTCCGGCGAGGGCCGCTGGACGGTGGAAGAGGCCATCGACCGCGGAGTGTCCGCTCCGGTCATCTCCTCGGCCTTGTTCGCCCGGTTCGCCTCACAGAAGAAGGACGCGTTCGGAATGCGGCTGGTCTCCGCCCTGCGCAACCAGTTCGGCGGGCACGCCTTCACCACTGCGGACGGCTCGCAGGGTGGAGAGACCTTCACCCCCAAATGAGCAGCGACACCCCGGGCAAGGCCGAGGGCAAGCAGCGCTCGCTGCCCCCGGTGCTCTCCAAGGCGCCGCCGGCGGCCATGGTCATCTTCGGCGCGTCCGGTGACCTCACCGCTCGCAAGATCCTCCCCGCCCTGGCCCGGCTGGCCGACCGTGGCGTCCTCGATGACGGATTCACTGTGATCGGCGTGGCCCGCACCACATGGTCCGACGAGGAATTCCGGACCCAGGTGGCCGAGGCCACTCCTGACGGTGGGCCCAAGTGGAAGGCCCTCGTCGAGCGGTTCAAGTACATCGCCGGCGAGTACGACCACCCGGACACCTTCGACCAGCTGAAGAGTCACCTCGATGAGGCGGACCGGATCGACGGCACCGACGGCAACCGGATCTACTACCTGGCCACCATCCCCAGCGTGTTCGGTCTGGTGGCCAAGGCCCTGTCCACCCACGGGTGCGTGGGCCCCGACAATGACGAACGGTTCATGCGGGTGGTGGTCGAGAAGCCGTACGGCCGCGACCTCGAGAGTGCCATCGCCCTCGACGAGGAGATGCACGCAGCTTTCGAAGAGATGCAGATCTACCGGATCGACCACTACATGGGCAAGGAGACAGTGCAGAACGTCCTGGCCCTCCGGTTCTCCAACGCCATCTTCGAGCCGATCTGGAACCGGCGCTACATCGAGCAGGTGCAGGTGACCGTGGCCGAGGAACTGGGCGTCGAGCATCGCGGCGGGTTCTACGAGACGGCCGGCGCCCTGCGGGACATCGTCCAGAACCACGTGATGCAGGTGCTGGCCCTCACCTTGATGGAGTCCCCCACCAGCACCGACGCCGACCGGATCCGCGACGAGAAGGTCAAGCTCCTCCAGGCCATCGACATCCCCACCCCGGACGAGGCCGTCGACAAGTCGGTCCGCGGCCAGTACTCGGCGGGCACGATCGACGGCAAGGCGATCATCGGCTACCGCCAGGAGGAGGACGTCGCCCCCGACAGCCAGACCGAGACCTACCTCGCCCTTCGCCTCCGGGTGGAGAACTGGCGCTGGGCCGGAGTCCCCATCTATGTCCGCACCGGCAAGCGACTGCCCGCCCGGGTCACCGAGGTGGCCCTCACCTTCCGGCAGGTGCCGTTCCTCCTCTTCGACCATCGGACCAGTCGCGACCTGCGTCCCAACACCCTGATCCTCCGCATCCAGCCGGACGAAGGCATCAGCCTCGAGTTCGGGGCCAAGGTCCCCGGCGAGAAGTTCCACATCCGCTCGGTGGCCATGGACTTCAGCTACGCCGAAGCCTTCGCCGGTGCCGAGGCGGCGGATGGATACGAACGCCTCATCCACGACGCCATGGTCGGTGACGCCACCTTGTTCATCCGGTCCGACGAGGTCCAGCAGGCCTGGCGGATCGTCGATCCCTACCTCCAGGCCTGGTCCGAGCCCGGGGCCGGGCTCCACCTGTACCCGGCCGGCAGCTGGGGTCCCCACATGGCCGACCTGCTGGTCGAGCGCTCGGGCAACGAATGGCGCAACCCGGTCATCGACCTCGAGCTCAGTGGTGGGCGGCTGACGGAGTTCCCGCAGTGAACGGACGGCTCCGGTGAACGGCTCCGTCGAACTGGTCCCCTCGGTGCCGGACGCCTTCGCCCGGTTGGTCGCCGCCGCCCTGGCCGAGCCGCGTCCGGACCGGTTCTCGCTCTTCTTGTCCGGCGGCTCGACTGCACGTCAGTGCTACCAGCGGCTGGCTCAGGTCGGAAGCGCCGGAAGCGGAGTCAGCTGGGACACCGTGGACATCTACCTGGGTGACGAACGGTGCGTGCCCGTCGACCATCCCGACTCCAACCACCGCATGATCGCCGAGACCCTGCTCGACCGGGTCGGCCCGGTCGGATCCGATCACCCGATGTACCGCTCGGGATCGCCGTCCTCGGCTGCAGCCGACTACCAGGCGGTGATCAGCCCCCTTCCCGCCTTCGACCTGGTCCACCTCGGGCTCGGCCCCGACGGCCACTGTGCCTCGCTCTTCCCGGACTCGCACGCTCTCGGCGTGGTCGACCCCTCCATCCTGGTGGTGGCCAACCAGGACCCCAACGCCGTCAACCCACACGACCGGATCACCTTGACCTATTCGGGCATCGCCCGCGCCCGGTTGGTGGTGTTCACCGTCTCGGGGGCCTCGAAACGGGAGGCGTTCGCCGGCATCGTGTCCGGGTCGGACCTCCCCGCCGCACGGGTGACCGCCGATCGGATCGTATGGCTGGTGGACGGGGACGCCGCCGGTGACACCCCGCTTCCCCCGGAGGCCTGAGGCCACCACCTCGCACCTGCAGCGGTCGCCCGTCTGGACTCCTCCGATAAGGTGTCGCCGATGCCTGCGGACCCCGGCTCCACGCCTGTGCACCCGTCGGTGCCACCGAAGATGGATCCGATCTCCGTGTCCGTGTCCTCCGGCGTGTCCGGATGGACCGATGCCGAGTTGCTCGAGCTCCCGCTGCCGACCCTCCAGGAGGCGGCTGGTCAGATCCGCCGGGCGGCACACGGCAACCGGATCACCTTCTCGCCCAAAGTGTTCATCCCCCTCACCATGTTGTGCCGCGACCGCTGCGGGTACTGCACCTTCGCCAAGGCTCCCGCCCGGGTCGAGTCTCCCTACCTCTCCCTCGACCAGGTGCTCGACATCGCCCGGGCCGGCCGGGCCGCCGGGTGCCACGAGGCGCTCTTCACATTGGGAGAGGGACCCGAGGACCGGTATCCCGCCGCACAGGAGTGGCTGCACGCCAACGGCTACACCTCCACCGTCGACTATCTGGTGGCGGCGTGCAAGGCCGTGCTGGATGAGACCGGCCTGCTCCCCCACGCCAATGCCGGCGCCCTCGACCTCGAGGATCTGCTCCGTCTCCGCGAGGTGTCAGCCAGTCAGGGGATGATGATCGAGTCGGTCAACCCGGATCTGGCCGCCCACCGCTCGGCGCCGGACAAGACCCCGGCGCGCCGGCTGTCCACCCTCGAAGCGGCCGGAGAGGCGTCCGTCCCCTTCACCACCGGTCTGCTGGTGGGGATCGGCGAGTCCCGAGCCGACCGGCTGGCCACCCTGGCGGCCATCGCCGCCAGCCACCGGCGCCACGGTCATGTGCAAGAGGTGATCGTCCAGAACTTCCTCCCCAAGCCGGACACCGCCATGCACCGGTGGCCACCGTGCCCCACCGACGAGTTCCTGTGGACCATCGCCGTGGCCCGGTTGCTCCTCCCGCCGGACATCCACCTCCAGGCTCCTCCCAACCTCTCCGACGACCTGGCCCCCCTGATGGACTCGGGTATCGACGACTGGGGTGGTGTCTCACCCGTCACAGCCGATCACGTGAATCCGGAGCGGGCATGGCCCGCCCTGGGCATTCTCCGCAGCGCCACCGAGGCAGCCGGCTTCACCCTGGCCCCCCGACTCACCCTCTACCCGGAGTTCGCCCTCGACCCCGGCCGGTGGCTCGCCGGGCCCATGCGCTTCCCGGTCCTCGACGCCTCCGACGCCGAAGGCCTGGGGCGGGACCATCCTTGGTCGTCGGGGGGCGAGGTGCCCCCGCCCGAACTCCTCGGCAAGGACCTCGTGGTCCGCGGTCGCACCGGCGCCAGCGGTCCCTCGACGTCCCCGACACCGTCGGCTCCGGCACCCCCGGTGGTCACCCTGGCCTCGACCGGCAGTGCGGTGGGCGAGGTGCTGGCCGGCGTGGCTGAGGGGCAGCCGGTCGACGAGGACCAGATCGTCACCCTGTTCAGCGCTCGAGGCTCCGAGGTCCGGGCGGTGGCCGACGTGGCCGACCAACTCCGCTTCGATGCCGTGGGGGACGAAGTCACCTTCGTCAACAACCGCAACATCAACTACACCAACGTGTGCACCTTCAAGTGCAAGTTCTGCGCCTTCTCCAAGGGCCCGCTCTCCCTCAACCTCCGCGGCAAGCCCTACCTGTTGGACTTGAGCGAGATCTCCGAACGGGTGCGCGAGGCCGAGGGGCTGGGGGCGACCGAGGTGTGCCTCCAAGGCGGCATCCACCCCAACTTCGACGGCGAGTACTACCTCGACGTGATCAAGGCGGTTCGGGAGGCATCGGCCACCATCCACATCCACGGGTTCACCGCCCTGGAGGTCACCGAGGGTGCACGCCGGTCCGACATGCCGCTGGCCGACTACCTGATCCTCTTGCGTGACGCCGGCCTCAAGACCCTGCCGGGTACCGCGGCCGAGATCCTCGACGACCCGGTCCGGGCCATTCTCTGTCCCGACAAGATCAACACCGAGGAGTGGTTGCACGCACACCGCACCGCCCACAGCGTGGGCCTGCGCTCCAACGTGACCATCATGTTCGGGGCCGTCGAGCAGCCCCGGTCCTGGGCACGACATCTGGTGCGGACCCGCGGTCTGCAGCTCGAGACAGGAGGCTTCACCGAATTCGTACCGCTCCCCTTCGTGCACATGGCCACACCGATCTACCTGCAGCACTTGTCGCGTCGTGGGCCGACATTCCGCGAGACGCTCCTCATGCATGCCGTCGGCCGCATCGCCTACCGGGGGGCCATCGAGAACATCCAGATCAGCTGGGTGAAGATGGGGGCCGAAGGAGTCCGCCAGATCCTGCGGGCCGGGGTCAACGACCTCGGGGGGACGCTGATGGACGAGAACATCTCGCGGGCAGCGGGAGCCAGCCACGGTCAGATGATGGACGCGGCACGGTTTGCCGCCATCGTGAACCCGCTGGGACGGACCCTGGCCCAACGCACCACCCTCTACGGCCGAGTGGACGCTTCCGGCCCTGGTTCCGAAGTGCTCGCCACCGCGAACTGATGGACCCGGCTGGCGGCGGGGTACCGCCGGAATCACCCGCCTCGGCGGAAGATGCCATCGACCGCCTGGTGGCCACCCTGGCCACCACCGACATCTCGGCCTCCCAACGACGCCTCTACCGGTCGATGCTGCAGACTGTCGCCTCCCTGGCCGGCGAGAGTGCCGAGGTGATCGACCTGAAGGTGGCCGACTCCGCTCTGGCCGAGATGGCCGAGGCCTTCCGGGTGTTCCGACCGTTGCGACGGGAGAGGAAGGTGACCATCTTCGGCTCGGCCCGCACCCAGCCGGCCCATCCCGCCTACCGGTGTGCCCGCGACCTGGCCGCGTCCATGGCCGATGCGAACTGGATGGTCGTCACCGGCGCCGGGGACGGGATCATGGCCGCGGGCATGGAGGGTGCCGGACGGGACAAGTCGATCGGGGTGAACATCCGGCTGCCCTTCGAGCAGAGCCCCAACGCATTCATCGCCCAGGATCCGAAGCTCGTCCAGATGCGGTACTTCTTCACCCGCAAGCTCATGCTGATCAAGGAGTCCGACGGCTACGTGGTCTTGCCGGGTGGGTTCGGCACCCTCGACGAAGGGTACGAGCTGCTCACGCTGCTCCAGACCGGCAAGGCGGAGCCGGCGCCGGTGGTCATGCTGGACATCCCCGGGGGCGACTACTGGCAGGCCTGGGAGGAGTTCCTCCGGTCCCACGTCGAACCGCGGGGCCTGGTCTCCCCCGAGGACCGGTCGCTCTTCCTGATCACCGACGACGTGGCCGAGGCCACGTCGGAGATCCTCGGCTTCTACCGCAACTACCACTCGTGCCGTTGGGTTGGCGACCTGCTGGTCATGCGGCTGACCATGACGCCCGACAAGGCGGAGCTGGCCGAGCTCAACCGCGAGTTCAGTGACATCGTGGCCGGCGGCTCCATGCGGATGTCCAAACCGCTACCTCCCGAGCGGTCCGACGGCGACCACCTCGACCACCCTCGCCTGGTCTTCCGGTTCGACAAGACCCACTACGGCCGCCTCCGCCAGCTGATCAACACCATCAACCGGATCACACCCCCCTGAGGCCAGCGGGAGGAAGGCCTGCGCTGGTTCGTCTCCGGCCCCGACCCCCCTACCGCCCCTGCAGTCTCCGCGGCGGTCTCAGCCTCGACCGGATCCGGCCGGGGTCTCGTCGTGTTCAATTATCCGATTTCCGACCCTTGGTATCTCCGTCCAGGCTTGCGGATACATACCCATGGCATGTTCTCGGCGGGCTCAGGGGGGTGAGGGAATCGGTCTCCAGGCCAAGTCAGTGCTACGTGCCGACGGCAACCCGGTGAGGCCGCACCCATCGAAGGAGCTCAGGGGCCATCGGCGAACCCGGCGGACGACGGTCCACCCAGGAGCTGGACTGCCTTGTCGACGGCCCGACGGGCCCGGGTGATCCGCTTCTCCTCCGCCGTGAGGTGGGGATCCGGCTCGTCACCCGCCCGCACCGAGTCGGACGCCTGGCGCAGCCGCTCCAGGGCGAGATCGGCCAGTTCGTCGCTGATAGCGGACAGGCGCTCGGCGATCTCGGCCGGCTCCATACCCATGCCGTTCAGCGGGCCGTCTGGATGTCGACCTCGACCACCTCGAGGGTGCCGTCGGCGTACTGCGCACGAAGCACCTTCTTGTCGAACTTGCCCACGCTGGTCTTCGGCACTTCCCCGATGAACACCCAGCGCTCAGGGAGCCACCACCTGCTCACCCGCCCACCCAGGAATTCCACCAACTGGTCGGCCGATGTGGCAGAGCCCGCCTCCACGACCACCGCCACCAGGGGGCGCTCGCTCCAGCGCTCGTCGGGCACGGCGATCACCGCGGCCTCGACCACCCCGGGATGGGCCATGACCTCGTTCTCCAGCTCCACCGACGAGATCCACTCCCCGCCCGACTTGATCACGTCCTTGGTCCGGTCGCTGATCTGCATGTAGCCGCGAGGATCGAGCGAACCGATGTCCCCGGTGCACAGCCAGCCGTCGTGGAACCGTTCCGGCGTCGGATCACCGTAGTACGAGCCGGTGATCCACGGCCCACGGACCTCGAACTCCCCGACCGATTCCCCGTCGTTCGGGAGGATCGACCCGTCCTCAGCCACCACCCGCACCTCCACGCCGGCCACCACCCTGCCGGTCTTTGACCGCCACTCGATCTCCTCCTCTTCCGGGACTCCCCGGGGCGGGAGCGCCAGCGAGCAGATGGGACTCGTCTCGGTCATGCCCCATCCCTGGACGAGCTGGACACCGAGTTCGTCGCGGAACCGCTCGATCAGCTGGCGCGGGACGGCGGCTCCACCGGCGGTGATCATGCGGAGCGATGACATGTCGATCGGGTTGGACTGGGAGTACCGGAGGAGATCGTTCCAGATGGTGGGGACACCGGCCGAGAGTGTCGGACGGTGGGCGGCGATGATGGCGGCCAACGGTGCCGCCTGCAGGAACTGCTGGGGCATCACCAGATCGGCGCCGGTCATGAAGGCGGCGTACGGCGTTCCCCACGCGTTGGCATGGAACATGGGGACGATGGAGAGCACCCGGTCCTGGTCGTGGATGCCGAGCGCCGCACCTGAGGTGACGGCGAGCGAGTGCAGGTAGGTGGAGCGGTGGCTGTAGACGACGCCCTTCGGATTGCCGGTGGTGCCCGAGGTGTAACACATGGCCGCGGCCTGCCGCTCGTCGAAGGTGGGCCAGGCATAGCCGGGCTCCTCGGCCGCCAGCAGCTCCTCGTAGGAGTGGGTCTCGCCCAGCGCGCTCGAGTCGCCCGGACCGACCACCACGATGTGCTTCACCGTGGTCAGCTGGTCGCGGACCCGGGCCAGCAACGGGATGAGCGAGGCGTCGACGATGATCACCTTGTCCTCGGCGTGGTTGACCACGTAGGCCAGCTGCTCGGGGAAGAGGCGGATGTTGAGGGTGTGCAGGACTGCGCCCATCGAGGGGATGGCCAGGTAGGCCTCCTGGTGGGCCTGATTGTTCCAAAGGAACGTGCCCACCCGGTCGCTGTCGCCCACGCCCAATCGCGCCAGCGCCTTGGCCAGTCGCTCCGATCGTTCTGCCACGACGGCGAAGGTGGCCTCGGTGGCCTGCCCGTCAGGCCCCACGATGGTGATGACCCGGCTCTCGCCGTAGACCTGTTGGCCGTGCCGGAGAATCCCGCTCACCAGCAACGGAGCGTCCTGCATGGTGCTGAGCACGATGGTTCCTCCCCTGTCCCGGTTCGGTAACCCGGACGTCCGAGCATACCGATCCCTGCCCGAACGGGTCAGGGCACCGGGGGGTTGTCATCGTCCCAGAGACATGGTGGACTGAGATCGACCCGGTCACCCGCCGACCACCGCCCGCCGACAGCTCGGCCGGTACAGCACTGCCGGCGGAAGACGACCATCTGAGCAGGGCATCTCACACCGTCCGCCCACGGCACCGGTGAGGTACTCGGATGGGCAAGAACTTGGTAGGGGCTGCCATGCTCGGCGCCATCGGCCTGGTCCTGGGCCTGGTGGTCATCGTCGCCGTCGCCGCCGGGTCGGGCTCCGGCGCCGACACGTCGTCCGTCGGAGCTAGCGGGACCGACGGCCGTTCCCCGGGATCGCCCGGGGTGCAGCCCGGGCCGGCGATTCCTCCCGCCTGGGTCATCTTGTACCACCAGGCGGCGGCATCGTGTCCGGGCCTGTCCTGGTCGGTGGTCGCGGCCATCGGCACCGTCGAGACCGGTAGCGGGAGATCCACGGCGCCCGGGGTGTGGTCCGGGGCCAACAGCGCCGGTGCGGAAGGTCCGATGCAGTTCGAGCCGGCCACATTCGCCGCCTACGCCACCGTCGGGCCGGGCGGCACGCAACCACCGTCGCCCTACGACCCGGCGGACGCCGTCGCCACCGCGGTATCGCTCCTGTGCGCCAACGGGGCCGGTGCCGCACCATCACTGCGGGCCGCGGTGATGGACTACAACCACTCGGACGTCTACGTGAACACCGTCCTCACCCTCTCGCTGGCCTTCGAGCAGGACCCGACCACCTCGGGGACCGTGGTCGCCGCCCTCTCCTTCGCCGCGGCACAGTTGAACACCCCATACCTCTGGGGAGGGACCGGTGGCGGAGGTTTCGACTGCTCGGGCCTGGCCCAGGCCGCCTACCGTCACGCCGGGATCTCCCTCCCCCGGGTGGCCCAAGACCAGTTCGACGCTGGGCCGGACATCAGAGACGGGTCCAGCGTCGAACCCGGTGATCTGGTGTTCTTCGGCAGTGGTCCGAGCGGGGTGGAGCACGTGGGCCTCTACGTCGGCGCCGGGGAGATGATCGACGCGCCCCATTCCGGGGCCCTGGTCAGGTTCGACAGCGCAGGGTGGAACGGACTGGTGGGCGCCAGCCGACCGGCGTAGGCAGTCCTCGATTGTTCTGCCCGGGTCTGGCCCAGGCCGCCTACCGTCACGCCGGGATCTCCCTTCCCCGGGTGGGGCAGGACCTTTGCCTCTGGCCGGGGTCCCTCTTCCGCCAGAGACTGTGAAGAGGGCCGCTTCATGCCGTCGGGCGCTGCTCGCGGCGTTCAACTCCATGGAGGGAGGTCGATGTGCAATCCGAGGCCGGAGCGATGCTCCTCGACCACTACCTTCCCCAGTACGACGTCACCGAGACGCATGCCGTCATCGTCGACGCGGACACCGACCTCACGTGGCACGCAGTCCGGCGGAGCGACCTGTCGCGATCCGCGGTGGTCCGTGCGCTACTCGAGCTGCGCAGCCTCCCCAATCGGCTGCAGGGGGTCCTCACTGGGCGGCCCTCGGAGACTGCCCGCCCGCCGTTGACCCTCGACGACATGACACGCGCCGGCTTCCTCCTCCTGGACGAACGACCCGGCCACGAGATCGTGTTCGGCACTGTCGTGCAGCCGTGGAACGCGGTCACCGACGGTAGGCCCGTACCGCGGGTTGACACCGATCGATTCGCCGCGTTCGATATCCCTGGGTACGTCAAGGTTGCCTTCAACATCAGGGTGGAGCCGTACGGCAGTGGGCGCACCCTCATCACGTCTGAGACACGGACGGCGGCCACTGACCCCATGAGCCTCCATCGCTTCGCGCGCTACTGGGTGCTCGTTGGCCCGTTCAGCGCTCTGATCCGCCGGATGATGCTGCGACTCGTGAAATCCGATGCCGAACGACGACCTGGCATCACGAGCAACACCCGTTCGCCCGACGCATCGTAGGATCCGATCCCGACGAGGTCCCCGAGGCACGTAGTCCGCAGGGGAACAGGCGGTTGGAGCTCCCGTTCAGCTTCGTGGCGGCTGCTTGAGCAGCAGTCCACATCGCCAGGCCAGGCTCGACGGCAGCGACAATGTTGCAGTACCTACGCCAGCCGCTTGGCCTCGGCCAAGCCGGTGGCGCTGTAGACGCCATCGGGAAAGACGGCATCCCAGGCATCACGTACCCCACGGAAGTCCTCGCCGGGGCCGTATGCGGCGCGGGCAGCAGCCACCACTTCTTCTCGACGGGCGGCGACAGCCGCACCCGAGATGTACTCCAGCTCGGTGTCGATCTGGGCGATCGACTCGGCGAAGCGGCGTTGGTGGCCGATCAAGCGGACAGCGCTGGGAGGAGGGGTCATGGGAGGTTCCTTGTCGGTAGTGGGGGTTGGCGGGAGGGAGTCCTCCTGTCGATTCCTCCGGGGCCCTCAGTGCACTCGGTGTGCCCCTGGTCTGGCTCCGGGACCGCCACAACCGTAGCGTCCGACCTGGCTCGCCGTGCCCGCACGTCGGCCGACCTCACCGGGATGGTAGAGCCCCACCCCGTGCAATGGACGCCCGGGGTCAGATCCTCCCTCAACCCTGAGTTACGTCGATCCTGTCCGACAACCCCGGTCGGGTGGGATGCCCCGGGTTCCTCCGGGCCATACCCTCACGCCGCCCGCACCTCGCCCCGCACACCATTCGCACTTCATCGTCGGCCCCGTGGCGGCAGGGTCCCTGGGGCGCCAAGTTCGAGGTGGAACCGATGTTTGGAGCTTCCACGCAGATTCCCTGTGCCAGCCACTTGATCCACGGATCGGCGAGATTGGGAGTCGAGCCCGACAGAACTCCCAATCCTTCGGACTCTCGAGAGCCCGGGCGGCAATGATGCCCCGGTCCCATCCGGCCAGTGCGGTTGGGCTTTCCCCGGACCAGTTGATACCGTCCGAGTATGTCCTCTGGTTGGCCGACGGTGTCCTACGAGGAGTGGAGCGAGACCTGCGACACGCTTCATGCCCATACCCAGATCCTCGGCAAACTGGCGGTGGCGCTTGCGCCAGCCGAACCACAGCTCCAGCATGCGGCGCTCCGTCTGACTGCGCGAGGGTGGGAGACTGCTCCGCTTCCAGCGCCGGACGGCTCGGGCATGCTCGTCGTGGTGCTCGATCTACGCAACCACGAGGTACTCGTGGAATCCAGCAAGAGGGGCGTCCGACGCGTCGCGCTCGTGCCTGATCGTTCGGTTGGCGTCGTCACGCGTGAGGTACTCGACGCGATCAGCGGCCTGGTCGGCCCAGTTCACATCGACCCGAGACCACAGGAAGTTCCGTGGAGCGTTCCGCTAGACGAGGACGACGAGCATGCACGGTACGACCCTGAGCAGGTCGCCTCCTACTTTGTTGCCGCTACCCATGCGGCGCTTGTCCTCACTGCGTTCCGCGCTCCCTATCGAGGACGCTCGACGCCAGTGAATGCGTGGTGGGGTTCGTTTGATCTTGCGGTGAGCCTGTTTTCCGGTCTCCCGGCCGCTCCGCCGTCGGATGATTTCATCATGCGGAATGCGATGGACGCGCAGGAGGTAGCCATCGGATGGTGGCCTGGCGATTCCAGATTCGGCAAGTCAGCGTTCTATGCCTATGCGCACCCAGCGCCGGAAGGGTTTGCGGAGGCAACGCTTGCCCCAGGGTCCGCCCATTGGGATGCCTCGCTCGGCGAGTACATCCTTGACTGGGACGACGTCTGCAACAGCCCTGACCCGCAAGCGGCTGGACTTGAATTTGCGCATTCTGCGTTCCGCCACGCGTGCGCGGTGTGCGACTGGGATCCGGCGCTGCTCGCCAGCGCTGAGGGTACGCCACCGCCGGTTGCGTAGGACGCGTCGGCGACCCCAGTGGCGCCGCCTGGCACTCGGCAGACGAAGTGTCTCGCCATAGGGCTAGTCGCCCCCATGCCAGATCCTCCGGACACACTCCAGCGCCATACCCCCACTTCCTTGCCCAAGGCAGCCTCGACTCTGGTTCCGGTCAGGTCCCCGATGCGCCTCGTCTCAGACAGAACCGGCGCGTTGGAGCTGCCCTTCAGCTTCGACATCACGGCTGCCAAGAAGTCTCAACCAGGCACCTTGGGGATACACGTATTCCGCCAAGACGTCCCGCCCGGTTACTGGCAGGGCTGCTCGGTCTGTTGCCGTGAGCCGGAATGTCCGACGTCGGGTGTGACCGATCTTCTTGAGGGACCTTCGGCACTGGTCGAGGCGAGGAGGTGGGGGCATCGTAGAAGGTGCCCCCATGCGATCCAGCAACGTCCGGCATCTTCGGAGCTCAACAAGGGAGACCACCGATGGCCTATCTGAAGCCACCAGCCTTCACCCGGCGGCTGGCCAATCCACTGGCCATGAGGCTGAATGCCCGTGGAAGCGCCACTCTGACTGTGGTCGGCCGCCGGACCGGTCAGCTCCGCAAGGTGCCCGTCATCCCCGTTGAGCTCGACGGGAACCGCTATCTGGTTTCGCCCTATGGCGAGTCGGAATGGGTCCGCAATCTCCGTGCTTCCGGTAAGGGCGAACTGAGCCGCAAGGGCCGAACTGAAACCTTCCATGCCGACGAGGTCCCAGTCGATCGGCGGGGACCCGTCATCAGCCGGTATCGCGAAGTCGCTGGTCGTGTTGTGGGCCCGTGCTTCACGAAGCTGCCTGACGCTCGGGATCATCCGGTGTTCGAAGTCGACCTGAACGGTCCGGGCAGGTAGTCCCGATCCCCAGCCTCAGCCGACGATCCCGCCACGTGCCGTTACCGGGCGGGTCTTGGGTCGCCGTATCGCGCCGGGACGGCGGCGGCCACGGCCACCGGAGTGACATCCACTTGATCTATCCATTGCCGGTCATCCACGGACAACGGGCTGAACGCGGTCGACAGTCAGAGTTCGCGGTCGGTGGCACACCCGTTGGGATCTCTCGTTTGGCGGTGCTCCGCGGATACCAGGCCGGGTCACGCTGACACAATCGCACATCTCGCCCCTGCCCCCGATCGTTGAGTCGGCTGCCAACGCTCGAACGTGGCTATGCGTAGGTCCGCACCAAGGCCAGGACATCGCCTGCATCTGGACCTTCTCCAACCAGCGCGGTCGCGGCTGGGTCGATTCGCCTCGCGGCCACCGCACAGAGGTCGGTGGCCAATCCGCTGATCGTGGTGACCGCAGGCTCGTCAGGGACGAACTCCCATCGTTCGCCAGATGGGCCGAAAAGGAGAAATGCCACCGGACCGGACATGGTGAGCCCGGATGACGTGAACGCGTAAGGCAGCGTTCGCCAGGCCAGCCGGGCGATCAACATGAGCCGGTCGGTCGGCACCAGCTCGACTCCCACCGCGTCAGCGATGTCCCCGGTGTGAATCCAGGTTTCGGAGAGCCGGGTCGTCGCCAGCGTTCGAGCCGACAGATCCCCTGCTACCCACGGGACCCGAGTGGATAGATCAATTCCGTCGAGCACGGCGGCCAACCTGGCCGCGGTCACGGTCCATCGTTCCAGAACGTCTCCGTAGGGGGCCCCTCGTTCTCGTTCAACCATGCCATTCACGCTGTCATCGACAGATGTTCCTCCGCCCCAGCCGTTCGCACTGTCAACCGGAGCGTCGCCGAACTGGCCCGTCAGGCTTGCGATGGCCATCTCATCTGATTGGGCGAGATGGAGGAGGACATCGGTCACGGACCACCCGATGCACCGAGTCGCTGTCTCCGATTCGGCCTTCGTGAGTCCGTCCACCAATGACCCTGTTTCGGCCTGCTGATCGGCGAGCGCCTTCACGACGGGGTCCATGACAACCGAGGATAGATGGAGGCCCAGTGATGGCACACGTACCGCCCCTGAACAATGACTCGGCGGCCGACATTGCCGTCGAGTCACGTCAAGCGTGGCTGATCAGGCGCCGATCGTTTCGTACTCCTTGATCCGTGCCTGCATCAGCGCCTTCAGGAGCTCGGTCGGCAGGTCGCGGGTGTAGGGGAGCTTGATGAAGCCCTCACCGGCCTCGTAACCGGCGGCCTCGACTGCTGCCTTCTGGGTGGCGAAGAACGGGGGCGAGAATCGCAGCGAGCAGTGGTTCTTGAAGTTCTGAAGCATCCACAGGTTCGTCTTCTCGCCGCGGACGTACACCGGTAGGTTCCACTTCAGTTCCTCCCGCGCCTGCGGGTCGGCGTCCAAGCTCAACTCTCTGAGCGTCTCCAGATGGGGCCTCTGGACGTCGTTCAGTTGGGCGAAGAAGTCATCAACGCTTTCCCGCTTCGGCATCGGCACGCCAGTCAGTTTACCCCCGCACCCGGCACGCTCGGCAAGGACCGACGGCTCGACCAGCTTCCGCTCCTCGGGCACAACCAGCATGTCGATCCAAGCTCCACCTGCCACACGACGCCGGGAGCGGGGCACTTTTCGACCGTGGCCGACCGGCACGAATGGGGCACCCAACCTCGGGGCACGCTCGACTTACCCGGTATGGCTATCGGTGGCACCAATCCGAAACGCCGACAGCATCTGTGCAACCAGTGCTGCGACCTCCAATTGGGCGGCAGCTGGGTCGGGCTCGTCTGCGATGTAGAAGCATCCCTCGCTCAGTGCTCCCATCAGGAGCAGTGCGAGGGGCCGGAGGGGCTGGCGCTCGAGGACGCCGGCGTGCATGGCCTTGCGGAGCGCGCCTCGGAGAGCCACAACCCCGTAGCGGTTCTCGATCGCCCGAACTTCGTCCGCGCCCAACACAGCTCGGGCGTCCTGCATCACGATGCGCCGAACCGACGCATCGAGGTGGGCCCGTACCCACAGGTCACACCCTCTGACGAGAGCTTCCCAGGAGTCGGGGCCGAGGAACTCGGCGACCGCCTGGTCGGATACTTCGCGCTGCACTTCCTCGAGGACGGCACGAAACAGATCCTCCTTGCCACGGAAGTGGTGGTACAGGGCTCCCTTGGTGACACCCGCCCGAGCGACAACCTCATCGGTCGAGGTGTCCACGTAGCCCTGTTCGCCGAACAACGCGCGAGCAGCGTCAATGAGTGCGGTGCGCGTCACCTCGCCCTGCGCAACCCGCTTGTCACGTTTGCCGTTGACATCCATACTCAAAGTATCCATAATGCATACCACCAGTACGTGAGAGAAGTACTCTTAGTACGATACCACTGGTACAGGAGATGACATGCCCAAGTTCATGATCGAGCGAGAGCTGCCCGGGGCGGGAAGCCTGACGGCCGCAGAGCTCCAGGCCATCAGCCAGAAGTCCAACCAGGTCATCGGCACCCTCGGCCCTGAGATCCGGTGGCTCCAGAGCTACGTGACCGACGACAAGATCTACTGCGTCTACGTTGCGCCGGACGAGGACATCATCCTCGAACATGCACGTTGCGGGGGGTTCCCGGCGAACAGCGTGACGCGTGTGTCGACAATCATCGACCCCTCGACCGGAGACTGACCGTGAGAGCCTGACGGCGGTGTCGAGGGTCTCCTCATTCGGCGGGAGGGCGATCTGCGGCGATGAAGAACCCGGGTCGGCCGGGTTGCGCCACCGGCGACCGGCGACCAGAAGTCCGAGTGGGGCCCAGACCGGCCAGGGGGTCAGGGAGGCAGCCGAGGTACGCCTTGCACGCAAGAGGGGTCCTACGGGGCCCCTCTTGCGCGTGATGGTTGGGGGTGGCCGCAGAAGCCATGACAGAGCCGGTTCGGGCGCTCAAGCCCGGCACCCGAAAAGCGGGGCGTCAAGAGCGCCTGATTCCGGTCAGGTGAGCCGAGTTCGCAGTCCGTGCTCGCGAATGCTCAAAGGCGGCACCCGTCCTCCGATATTCGGACCGGGCGGATCGCGAGGCTCCCTGGCGTCACTTCCGCCTAATCGTGATGATCCCGTACACTCCGAAGGGCTGGCCGGCATCCGTCGCGATCGACTGGCCCGTAGGCTGGGCGCTCACCGGTGGGCCACTCAGTGCGTCGGCGCATCCGGCGAGCGGGGCCCGGTCGACGAGCGGCCAGTACTGCTGCGGCACGCTCTTCTTGATGACCTGGCGCGTGTCCACTGAGGTGGCCAGCGCCTGGCCGGCAATTGAGTTGATGTAGGACCAGGGCATGACGCAGGTCCGCAGGGAGACATTCGATGTCGAGTAGGCAGCCGACGTTGTCGAGTGCACGGTCACGCAGCCGTTGGCATCGGCCGGCGAGACGTCGACCGATGCCCCCGGACGGACCTGCAGGTCGTAGTGAACCTCGACATGAGCGCTCGGCGAGGCGGCGGGCGCACAGGCCTGCCAACTGTTCGATGCAGCCGGCGGAACGGCGCCCACGAGCTCGAACGTGCGCAACTGCTGCGTCGATCCGCCTATCAGCCGAGTCACTTCGTCGATGAGGTACGGCGGGAAGCGCTTGGTCTGCGGATTGGCGAACCGGGCAGTGTCATTCACCAGGCCGAGCACGGCGAGGTCGGGATTGTAGTACTCGGTGTCACGGTAGGCATTCTCGTAAACGTGGATGACCGTGGTGGAGCCGTCCTGGTGGGCCCACGCCAGGAAGCTCATTGGGTGCAGCTCGGTATGGTAATCGGGGTGACCGCAGTCGACGATGTACCGGCCGCCGACGACTACCGGGTCGCCGATCGCCGGGTGGGCGAAGCCGGGCTGGAAACCCGTCAGGTTGAAGTCCGACAGCTGGCGCCACGTCTGTGTGGCAGACGCGGACGACGGCCTGGGCACGTGCGGGATGTATCCCGACGAGATCTCGACGTGGAAGTTCCCGGGCTTGACGTCGCTTGGAGCCGTCCCGAGCTTCTGAGAAAAGGCGGCGAAGGCTGGGGCGACCTTCACATCCATCGACAGGTCATCTCCGAAGGGGTGGTCGATTGGCAGGTCGCCCGGGCCGAGGTGGACCGTGGTGACGGTGCCGCTCACGAGGAGCTGTTTGCCCCCGGGGACTACATCGGCCCACTCGTCCATGACCTTCAGCTGGGTCGGCGGGGTGTGGAGCAACTCAGCCAAGTAGGTGGCCGAACTCGACCCGCAGACGGTTGCCACGTCAATCGGGGCGGCGGTTCCGTTCGCCGCCTGAGCCGTGCCCGGGGACCAGGCCACGGTCGGAGGTGCCGTCGCCGTGCTGGAGCCCGACGAGCACGCTGCCAGCGCTGCCGCCAAGGCCACCACGCTTAACGCGAGTCCCTTGCGCATGACATCCCTCCTCTGCAGCCCCGGCCAGCCTCCCACGCCACGATGTCCGCGCCAAGCGCGAAGTGCAGATCGGAGCCTCCGCGGATACCAGGCCGGTTCAGTCTGAGCCACCTAGTACGCAGTGGAACCGACGTTTGGAACTTCCGTTTAGCTTCGTCGTGGCGGCTTGAACCAGTCGAAACCAGCTCAGGCGGGTGGATATCCCCTGCCCCACAACCAGGCACATCGGGGATGGGTCAAGCAGCCAGGTGGGTCCGTTCGGCAGGTTGATCGCAGCCGTTGAGACGCTATGCAGGCCGAGGAACCGAAGCGAACGCCGATAGCGTGAACCACAGCGGCAGGGCCCGGCGAAGTGCTTCGGGACCGCTCACTTCGATTTCGCCTGAACGGAGGGCGTCGGACCACCCTGAGTCGCCGCGCCAGACCTCGACCATGCGGCGCAGGCTGGCGCTCACTGTCACGGCCACCGGGTGACCGGGGTCCACATCGCACACGTCGGCGTCATCGGCGGTAATCACCATCCACCAATCACAAGCCTTAGCTGGTGCGTCCGGGAAACTGAACCGGACCACGGTCCGCCCGCCCGGGACGGCGGCGTGGTCGATGTTGCGGTGCATGTCCCACAATAGGAGTTTCGGATCGAGGTCCTCGTCGCCGAGTTCGCCGATCCAACGGACACCCCAAGTACCCAGCGCCTCGACCACCGGCCGCAGCTCCTGACCCGCCGGGGTCAGGATGTATCGTACGTCGCTCCCTTCGGCCCTCCTCTCGACGATTCCAGCACGTGCCAGCTGTTGCAGCCGCTTGGACAGCAACGACGGCGACATTCGGGGCAGACCGCGGCGCAGCTCGTTGAACTGCTGGCTCCCGCTCACCAGCTCGCGGACGATCAGCAGGGTCCAGCGCTCGTCGAGCAGCTCCATCGCCTTGGCGACGGGGCAGAACTGGTAGTACCCGGACCCCACATCTGCACACGTTACCAGTACAGATCTTGTACTAGCCCGAGGTTCCACCCCTCCTTACCCTTGATCCGAGGGGATTGATGAGGATCAGCCCCACGGGTGATCGGGCCAGCTCACGGTATGTGCTCGGCCCATCGTCCGTCCCCGAACCGCTGTACACGGCCATAGGAGGAGAGTTGCGATGACTGCACTGAGCGACACTGTCGAGGCAGACCAGGCCCTCAAGGCCAAACACCGGGCCATGTGGGCCCTGGGCGACTACCCCAGCGTGGCCGCCGAGATCATCCCGGACCTGGGTGCCGTGTTGGTCGAGGCGTGTGGAATCGGGCCCGGCGTCCGGGTCCTGGACGTCGCCGCTGGGTCAGGCAATGCCACCATTCCCGCAGCCCTGACAGGGGCGAGCGTGGTGGCCTGCGACCTCACTCCGGAGCTGTTCGACTCGGGGCGAGAACAGGCCGCCCAGCACGGCGTGGAGGTGGAATGGCACGAGGCGGATGCCGAAGCCTTGCCGTTCGGCGACGACGAGTTCGACGTAGTCCTCTCTTGTGTCGGGGTCATGTTCGCCCCCCACCACCAGGCCACTGCCGACGAGCTGACCCGGGTCTGCCGCCCTGGCGGGACCATCGGCCTGCTCAGCTGGACCCCGGAGGGGTTCCTCGGTCAGATGCTCGCCACGATGAAGCCGTACGCGCCCCCGCCTCCTCCGGGTGCTCAGCCGCCGCCGCTGTGGGGCGACGAGAACCATGTGCGCACCTTGTTCGGCGACCGAGTCACTGACGTTACGGCCCGCCGCGACAACGTCAGAGTCGATCGCTTCGGCGACCCCGAGACGTTCCGCGAGTACTTCAAGACCCACTATGGCCCGACGATCGTCGCCTACCGGGGTATCGCCGAGGACCCCGATCGGATTGATGCGCTGGACCGCGACCTCGCCGACCTCGCCCGACACTTCGACTATGGCACCGACACGACGGTCATGGACTGGGAGTACCTACTGATGACCGCCCGCAACCGCAGCTGACGGAGTGCATCGGCGGCCTCTCCCATCCGCTCTCAGGATGGCCCTTCGTGCATGCATCGCAGAAGCGCCTCCTTCGGGACCCTTCTGGATCCCTCACCATCAGCATGCGCCAGGGGGCCGCAATCTCCAGAGTCGACAGACTCCTTCGAGCAGGCACCGTGCGGCCTTCTCCGCAAACTCTTCCGCGGCGACATTGGTCATTGCGATGGTCGAGTCTGCAAGTCCTCGGACCCGTGCAAGGAGTTGGCCCGAGGTTCCCCCGAATAGTCGCCGGCTCGGCGGTGTGGTGCGCCGTTCAAACGGGCACCTTCGAGCGCTACTGGCGGGAGCCCGCTGTCAGTCTCCTGGTGGATCGGGCTCCTGTCCGGACGGCGCCATCGGCGTGAAGGTCCACCCCGGGTCTGCGTCGCTCGGCCCGTGGCGTTGGAGTGTCCAGCCGTCGTAGGTCTTCAACCGGTGGTGGTGCCGGCACAGCAGGGCCAGGTTGTCGAGCTCGGTCCGCCCGCCCCGCTCCAAGGGGTGCACATGGTCGATCTCCAACGAGTAGGCCACCCCGCAGCCCGGCACCACGCAGTGCCGGTCCCGCAGGGCCAGGGCGGTGCGCAGGTGGGCGTTGATGGTCCGGCCCAGGTGGGCCACGGCCCGGATGTCGCCGGCCTCGGTGAACACACAGGCCAGATAGGCGTCGTCGATCAGACTGGCCACCACGTGGACCGGCACCGGTCCGTGCCCGTCCAGCTCGCACAGCTCCCCGGGCAGGGCCCGGCCCCGACGCAGGGCGGCCAGGTCCACCCGCACGATGACGGTGGCCGGGGGCGGGGCACCGATCAGGTCCCCGGCACTGCCCAGGTCGGCCGGGTCGGCCACGGTGGTGGCCGGGTCGGGGGTGGGGTCAGTCGTGGTCGAGTCGGGGGTGGTCGAGTCGGGGGTGGTCGAGGTAGAGGTGGACGATCCGGTGGTGGTGCCGGTCGAGCCGTTCGTGGTGACGGTGCCGTCACGGTCGGTCGAGGTGGCGGTGACCCCCGACGACGGCGGGGTGGGCCTCCTGCCGGTCATCAGCAAGAAGAAGGCGTCGGCCCGGAGGGCGGCCTCGGACTCGGGGGCAGGTGACGGTGGACCGGACGGTGGACCGGACGGTGGACCGGACGGAGGACCGGAGGCGCGGCCACGGGAACGGCCGGCCGTGGGCCCGGTGGCGTCGGTGGCTGCCGCCCGCCTGTCGTCCCGCAGTCGGTTGGTCACTGGCACCAGCCGGGCCAGCAGCTTCGCCCCCCGCTCGGGCGTGTCCTGTCCCGCAAAGCAGAACGCCCCCTCGGCGTCGGTCCACGAGGTGAAGTGCCGCAGGGCATGGATCCGGGCCAGGGTGGCCGTGGGGTCCGTCGAGGCAGCCGTGGTGCGGACCTTCTGGCACCGTTCCTTGATCACGTGGAGGGGCTCGGACTCGGACCCGTCGAGCAGCTGGCCCTCGAGCGTGGGGTCGAGACTGGCCGCCTGGGTGATCTCGGCCAGCTTCGGGCCCGACAGCCGGCCGCCACGCACGGCCGCCTCGCACCCGGGCAGGTCGACCAGGCGACGCCCGGCCTCGAGGGTCCGTCGGGCCTGTCCGGCAGATCCCCCCTCCAGCACCGCCAGCAGCGAGGCAGCCGAGCGGTGACCTTCTGCCTCCCACAGGCCCGACTCGGCGATCCGGGGGGCGAGCAGGGTCTTTGCCCCACACACCAGGCGCTCCAGGCGACAGAAGCCGCCATAGAGCGACGCCGCGTCACGGCCCATCAGGAGCCCGGGGTCGAGGTCGGCCAGGAGCGAGGCCAGTGCGTCGGACAGCGAGGCCATCCGGGCCGACAGGCCAGGGCCTCCGCCGGTGCCCGACGGCGACGGGGGATCGACGAGGGTCGCAAGAGCATCGGACACCGTGGCGAGCGCCATGGGGCCAGCCTTGCCGGTGGGTGTGACAGCGGACCCGGGTGAGGTGGTGGCCCGATGGAGTGGG
>JADGOG010000040.1 GCA_017883065.1 Acidimicrobiales bacterium
TGAGCACCATGGCGAAGTCGAATGGCTTGCCAAACCGAAGCCCCAGGTAGGTCACATAGGCGGCTGCACCGAAGGATCCGACGGCGCCGTATCCGATGGCTCGCAGCAGCCCCCGGTGTGCGACGAGGGCCGCCACCACCAGAGCGGCGGTGAGTGCCACCGATTCCGGCGAGGTGGCCGAGGCACAGCCGGCGACCACGGCAGCCCACCACCACCGTCCCCGGTCGAGGAGGGTGACCACCACCAGGATCTCGAGCGCGAACAGGGACTCCGAGTAGGGAGCCAAGAAGAAGACCGAGGTGGGAAACCAGCAGAACAACACAGTGGACACCAGGGCGGGACGTGCTCCGAACCGCTTCGCCACCTGGTGGTAGAGCAGACCGGCTGCCAAGGAGAAGGCGGTGAAGGAAACCATGCACCCGGCCTGCAGGAAGGAGAGGACCCCCCCGGTCGAATCATGGACGAGGCGGACCAGGACCGGATAGCCGGGAAAGAACGCCCGGGCATCAGGGGCATGGGCCGGGTATCCATGAGCGGCGATGGCGAGGTAGTACCGGGCGTCCCAACGGTCGAACGCCCCCAGCCAGGTGTTGGTGCTCAGTGTGCCCAGCTTGGTGTTCAGCAGTGACTGGGGGAAGAACAGCAACACGGCGTGGCCCACCAGAACCCCGGCGACGACACGGGACAGCGCAATCCAGATCCCTGTCCGGACTGCGGACCACCAACGGCGCGGCCAGCCCGAGGTCGGGGCTGCGGTATGCCGGGCGGAGGGGGCGTTCACCGGCTCGGCGTGCTCGACACGCAGACCCACCGTGCTCCCAGCACTCGCTCCCGCGTCAGGAAGAGGACCCAAGGCGCCAGGACTCGAACTGATGGCGGTGGACATTCCGGTCCAACGCTGAACGTCGTCGCCTTGCCGGACCCTTCCCCGTCACGGAGCAGACCTTACGGCGTTCACGGACGCGCGGCGGCGAGCGGATCCCTGAGCTGCGGCGAACGGCTCACGTCGTACCAGGCGTCGATGCCACCGCCGACCACGGGTCGCCGTCCGAGGGCGCGGTCGACCAACCGACCGACCGTCACCGCATTGCGCTCTGTGGAATCGACGAGGATCACGCCAACGTCGTAGCGAAGGATGAACTGGCGGAAGGCGGTGACCAGCCTGGCGTCGTCGGCCACCGGAGCGCTGTCGTGGAACGGCACGCCACCTTCCTCGTTGATCAGGAACCGCTGCACCGACAGAGGCTGAAGCGACGAGGGGAACAAGGTGGGGACGTGGTGTGCGTCGGGTACGAGCGCATAGCCGCCGATCAGGGAGAAACGAAAGCCGGTCACGGCCTGCCACACCATGGGCTGGGCGTGCAGGGGTGCGGCGTAGGGATAGGTGAGTGCCACGGTGCCCGGAGGAATCGACGTGACCATGGTCGAGGTGAAGTACGAGGGGAGGTTGGTCGGCACGGTCCGATTGGGCCACCGAGGCACCAGGGCGACCACGGCCAGTATGGCCACCACCACGACGGCGACCCGAGGGGCGGAGCCCGCCCAGCCCACCGGCCGCAGTCGGCGGACCGGTCCGCCGACTGCGGTGTCCGGACCTCCCGCCCCTGTGGTCTCCCGGCTGTGGGAGGACCGGCGCAGCCCGTCGATGCCCAAGGCGAGGATGACACTGACGAACAGCGTTGTCAGCATGGCGATCCTCGAGGGGATCAGGGCGTTGACCAGGGGCACGTGTTCGAGGAGCGCATCGGGGAGGGGGATCCCGGTCGAGTGCCCGTCGATGCTCAGAGGCGAGCCGAGGGAGAGGAGGAACGTCGCCACCACCATGGTCAGGGAGAATCGGATCCACCGGTTGCGCCAACCACGTATCACCACGAGCGCCAGCAGAATGAGCAAGGGAGCGCCGAGGTAGCTGCCGTTCTCGGAATAGGTGCCGAACACCGTGAGGTTGTCCCCGCTCGCCGCCCAGCGGGCGGGTGAGAAGCGCTCGAGCGACGTGGGCACCACGGGTCCGAGAAGGTCGGCTCTGAGAAGGAGGCCGCCGCCGGTCACCGACGATGCCCGATAGTGCAGGGGGCCGGTGAGGAACACCCAGACGGGATAGGCCACCGCGATGGCCACCACGGTCAGCGCGGCCAGCAGCCCGACCGTTGCGAAGCGCAGGCTGGGGAGGACCTGGCCCGGGCGGGCCGCGGCGAGGATCACCAGTCCGATGCATGCGACCAGCCCGGTCGTGACCAGCACCTCGGATGAGATGAAGAACTGCCCGGCGACGAGGAGGCCGAGCGCGACACCCCACCGACGTGGATCGCCGGTACGCCGGACGAAGAGTTCGTGGACGGCCAGCAAGATCAGGGGAGGGATGGGGATGAACGTCAGGTGCAGATGAGCGGTGGACTGTCCGACGATGTACGGCGAGAAGCCGTAGAAGAGCCCGCCGGCGAAGGCCGCCGGCGTCCAGTCCGTCCAATGGCGGAGGACCAGGAACATCGAGGTCGCCGACAGGGGGAAGGCCAGCCACATCAATACGTTGAGGCTGGATATGGGTCCGGCGGACCAGGTGAGCGGGGCGGCCACCAGCCCGAGGAGCGGCATCTGGGCGTTGTAGGTGAGGTTGACCCCGTACGGATGGTTCAGGACCGAGGTGAAGAACAGGCTGTGTCCGTGGGCCAGAGCGTGGGCGGTGGCGGCCAGGAACCAGGTGTTCAAGCCGGCGTCGGCACAGGTGCATTGGGGAAGACGCCCGGGATCCCCCGGCCAGGTCGGGTAGTAGGCGGCCAGGCCGAGGATCCCATAGACGACGATGGGGAGGACCAGCGACCAGCGACCCCACCACGACCCGGTAGACGATGCCCCCAGCGGCGCGCTCGTCGGCACCACTTCTTGAGCGGTGGCGACCGACTCGCTGGAGGCCTCGGTCGTGGTGTCCGCTCGTGGTGACCCGCCGGGCCCGGCGCTACTTGGCAGCAGAGCGTTGCCGCCAACTCATGAGTGGCTTCTCGATGAAGAACCAACTGGCGATGGCGATGGCGAAGATGATGGCGAGGCGCAGGAGCTCGGTCGGCCAGTACGCCCAGTGGGTGCCGTACACCCCCGGCTCGAGTGCCAGATAGACGGGAAAGTGCACCAGGTACACGGTGTAGGAGAGGTCGCCGATGAACACGAGCACTCCGATGCCCACCAGTCGGGAGCCGATTCCCATCGGACAGATCACGAAGTAGACGATGATCACCGCTGAGGCCAACGTGGTCAGAGGAAGCCACCAGACGATCAGGTTCTCGCGGAACAAGGGCGCATACAGCAGGATCCAGACCAGAAAGGCGGTTGAGGCAGTGGCCGCGGCGATGAGCAATCGGGTGGACCAGTTCTTCCACTTGTTGAGATGGCCGTCTGCGGCGAGCAGGCCCAACAGGCAACCGAGGAAGAGGGCATCGGCTCGCGGGTCGAAGGCGTAGTACACGCGCGTGAACACAGCGGTGTTGTAGTGCGGGGATCCGTAGACCAACCAGAGGCGATCGATGGTGCTGGCGATGATGCCGGCGATGGCCAGGCCATAGGCCAGGCGATGACGGTGCATGGCCACGGCCGCCACCATCAGTACCGACCAGATGATGTAGAACTGCTCCTCGATCGAGAGGGACCAGGTCTGGGCCAGGTATCCGAAGAACGGCGCATGACCAAATGCCTGGCGGTAGTCCGCGTAGTAGAACATCGCCGCCGCGCTGTCACCCCACAACCGCTGGGATGCATCTGCCACGTTCACGAAGGAGGCATAGATGGCGAGGAGAACCACCGTCAGTACGAGTGGCGGCACAAGTCGGACGCCTCGTCGGGCATAGAATCGCTTGAGGCTGATGCGACCGTTCCTCGCTCCTTCGCCGGCCAACATCGCGGTGATCAGGAAGCCGCTCAACACGAAGAAGACCTGGATCGCTGCCCATGTGCCGGGAAGCGTCTTGAAGTTGGAGTGATAGGTCAGGACGGTGAAGAGGGCCAGCGCCCGGATGCCGGTGAGCGGTGGTCGGTTGCCCAGGCGAAATCGTGACTCCGGGGCGGGAGGTTCGGTGGTCGAGCCCCCCGCCGGGACGGCCTCGCCCACCGGGGCCGTCTTGTGGTCGGCCGGCACGACGTCTGCCACAGGGATCTGCTCGCCGTCGGGCACTGTTGGGCTATCCGGCTGCCGGGTGCCGAAGAACGTTCGTCCCTACTGCACAGAGGGCTGCCCAATCCCGCGATTGCATCGACGGGACCTTACCGCATGCCTTCGGACCGCTACCCGAAGGCCCCGGATCGGGGTGAGGACGCCCGGAGTACGCACCGGCTCACCCCGGCCACGATCGATGCGTCCGGCGCGGCGTCCGGCAGGCATGCTTGAAGTGCCGGCGCAGTGACTGCGACCGGAGCGGGAGACCGTTCCACGTTGACCCACCTCCAGGCGCCGCCCTGGTGGAAAGGAGCCGAGCCGAGCACGGCGGAGAAGAACGCCACACCAAAGGCCGTACCTCTGGCCGTCTGGTACCGAGGCAGGCCTGCATCGTCCGGCACCACGACCTGGGTTACGCCCCACGAGCGCATGGCGTCCCTCACCGACGCCAGGTTGGCCCCGGTCAGCGCCGGGGCGGGGAGGAGCGGCACCGACGCACTCCGCAGCACCGCGAATCCGGCCTTCTCCGCGCCGGCTCGGGCGATGGTGCCTGTGGGACCTCCACCTCCCGCCATCAGATAGTGCATCCGGTCGATCGCCTGCCACGGGATGGATGCCTGGGAGTCGGCGGTGGGGAACGGGTAGGTGAGGAGCACCTGGCCGGATGCCAGGTGCGGTGCGGTGTCCAGGAACCACTTCGGCACGCTGACCGCCTGCATGGTCAGGGGGATGTTCGGGGCCAGGGCGGCTCCCGCAGGGCCGAGCGCGATCACCGCCACCATCAGCCCGGCCAAGGACGCCAGGCCTGAGTGGCCGGGCTTCCCCCGGGAGAGCGGGTCCGGCGAGTCCGACGAGTCCGGACGGTCCGGCGGGTCCGATGGTCGGGAGGCGAGCCAAGCCGCCGTCGCCGAACGTGAACGATCGACGACGACGGCCAACATCACCGCCGCGCACAGACCGACGACGGCAGAGAAGCGGGACTGGACCACGTTGCGAAACAGGGGTAGGTGGTAGACGAGCCCCCAGGGTCCCCAGCGTCCCCCACCCACCCGGAGGCTGAGCGCGGCTGTGACCACGCCGAGGGCACCGAAGAACCAGAGTCGTCGATCCCGCCTCCAGGCGACGGTCCCGGCCACCAGGACGACCAGCATCCCTGTCCCGAGGAAGGAGGGGGATGGTGCTGCCGGCCCTCGGTAGCCACCGAGGATCGGCGCCTCCTTGGCAAGGACCTTCCCGTCGACCGGGCCCCACATCGCGAGGTGGCTCCAGAAGTTGCTCACCGCATTCCCGAGATCACCGGGAACGTTGGTCGACCACACCATTCCACCGAGGTGGGCCGGGCCGGCCAGAAAGAACCAGATTGGATAGGCAAGGAGCGCGGCGGCGACGACAACGGCGGTGCCCAAGCCTCGTACCGCATGCGGCAGCCTCCGTCGGAGGTCGTCGGCGTCCCGAATGGCGGCATATCCGACCAGCAGCACCATCGCCACCACGCCCGACACGAAGGCGATGAGCACCAACTCGCTGCTGACGAAGAATTCGACGGCCACCAGCACGCCGAGCGCAAACCCCACCCGCACCGGCCGCACCCGCTGGCGAATGAGCAGCTCGTCGAGACAACCCGCGGCCAGGGGGAGCAGCGCCACGCAGGCCAGATTGAGCCACCCGAACGAGAGCTGCACGACGACGAAGGCGGAGAACCCGTAGCAGGCGCCGCCCACGAAGGCCGCCGGCGTCCATCTCACCCACCGCCGCAGCAACCAGAACATCGAGAGGCCGGTCAGAACGGGAATGAGGGTTCCCGCAACGTTCACACTGACAACCGGACCGAACAGGAGCGTGACCGGCGCCATGACCAGGGCAATGGCCGGCACGCTGGTGTCGGCAAGAAGATTGAGGCCGCTGGGATGGAACATCCAGGTGGAGAAGAGCAGGTTGTGGCCGTGGGCCAACGCGTAGGCCGACCACTCGACGTACCAGACAACTCGACCGGCGTCGGTGCAGCCACACGTCATCACCGAGGAGGGATCGGCGGTCCATACGTGCCACCAGAGCACCACCGAAGCGACGAGGTAGAGGCCGCCCGCCACCAGGTAGTCCCGCACCCGACCGGGCCCGGCCCCGAGCCGCGAACCTCTCGGGTCGGGGTCACCCGAATGGGGCATGTCGGCCCCGTCGGGACCCTCGGGGGATTCGACGACCGTCATTGGGAGTGGTGGAGCACGCAGGTTGCGGTGGCGGCACCGGTGGGCCCCGCACCCTCCGTTCCGGTACAGGCCGCGAAGGTCGGCGCTGACATGGGTATCGCGGGGCGGGCGGTGGACACGCCATTCCAGACCCAGGCACTGGCCCGGTAGGTGGGTGCCACCCCGAGGGCGGCGGTGAAGAGTCCGACGGCGTAGGGGACGCTCCGGCCTCGGTCGTACGTCGGCAACCGAGGTTGGTTCGGCACCACGATGGTGGTGACCCCCCAGCCGGACAACGCCTGACGGATGGCGAAGAGGTTGGAGGCGGTGGGCAGCGGGGGAGGGGAGAGGGGAAAGGACGCTCGCGCGAGCACGTTGAAGCCAGGTGCTTCCGGCCCGGCACGAGACGGGGCAATCCCCGGCCCGCCCCCGCCCACCATGGAGAAGGTCATCCCCCCGGAGATCTGCCATGCCATCGACGATTGAATACCACCGAGGGCGGCGGGGTAGGGGAGCACCACCCGACCGGAACCGTCTCGGGGAGCCGCGTTGGTGAACCAGAGCGGTGCCACCACGGGGCGCACCGTCATGGGGATGTTGGGCCACAGCGCCACGGCGACCGGCACGATGGCCAAGGCGGCTACGGCCAACCCGGCGACCGTGGCCCCCACCGAGCGGAGGGGGCCAACGCATCTGGACCGGACGTGCCCGATGATGATGGCCAGCATCACGCTCACGCAGGTGTCGATGATGACGGTGATGTTGATGGGCACCACGTTGTTCAGCACCGGAAGGTGGGTGAACAGCCGCCAAGGGGTCCAGTGGGCCTCGCTGACGCCGAGAGAGAGCACGACGGCCGACAGCCCGAGCACGCCGAAGAACCAGAGCATGCGGTCGTGACGGAAGGCGACGGCACCGCCGGCAAGCACGGCCACGATGCCGATTCCGAGATAGCAGAGCAGCGGGAGGGTCGGGCCCTGGTATCCCCCGAAGAGGTGCATGATCCCGGTGAGCGGC
This sequence comes from Acidimicrobiales bacterium, assembly GCA_017883065.1. GTDB lineage: Bacteria > Actinomycetota > Acidimicrobiia > Acidimicrobiales > RAAP-2 > Bog-756. The sequence goes on from JADGOG010000040.1 coordinate 7,345, forward strand.
GCGCCCACGTATCCATTGACGAAGTCGGAAGGTGTGTTGGTGACCGTGCCGGCGGGCGAGTTGGGCCAGGCCCGGCCGACCAGGTGGGCGGGGCCGGCGAAGAAGAACCAGAGCGGGTAGGCCAGGAGCACGACCGCCACTCCGCCACCCACCACCAGTCCGGGGAGTGCCCTTGTGAGCTTGCCGCGGATGTCGGCCGGCCGGCGCACGAGCACCCACAGGCCCATCAGCACTGCCGACACCAGCGCGAAGAAGAAGAGAAGCAGCAGCACTTCGACGCTGACGAAGAACTGCACGGTCACCAACGCACCGAGCGCCACACCCACCTGCGGCACCCGGTGTCGATGGCGAACGAAGAGGTCGTCGATGCAGCCCACGATGAGAGGGATCGGTGCCAACAACCCGAAATTGGGATGGGCGAGTGCCAGGCTGACCAGGACGAAGGGAGAGAAGCCGAAGAACAGACCACCAACGAAGGCGGCGGGCTGCCACGCCACCCAGCGGCGAAGAAGCCAGAACATGGCCAGTGCGGAGAGTGGGGGGGAGACAACGTCGATCAGGTTCAGTGACGCCACCGGGCCGAAGAGCCAGGTGACGGGCGCAAGAGCGACGCCGAGTCCCAGCGAGTTGGGCGCCATGTTGATTCCCACCGGCACGAGGAGCTTGGAGGAGAAGAAGGGGTTGAGTCCGTGACTCAGCGCATAGGCCGGCCACTTGATCACCCAGAGGGTCAAGGCGGCGTCGCCGCAGCCACAGGTGGTGACGGTGCTCGCATGGGGTAGCACGTGCCACCAGAGAACCAACGACACGGCCAGATAGATGCCGCTCGCCACCGCAACGGGTTGCCACCGGGGACGGTGACCCCTCAGGACGGCCCGGTCGGGTTCGCGGGTGTGAGCCCCGGCTCTCGGAGCACGGCGAGGCAGGGAGTCGGGACCACCGTCGAGTCCGTTGTCAGCGCCTGAGGTGGATCGCGGAGCGGCGACAACCTCTTCGCCTCGGGGACCAGGCGGCGATGTCATCGGCTGGCACGCATGGTTTCGGGTTCGCTCGACAGATCGGTGGCGGCCGCCACGGCTCCAGGCGGGCCGATCTTAGCCACGATCCTCCCGTCTATCGCTGGGTGGACGCGGATCGTCGCGAGAGCCTCGCACGAGCGCCGTGTGGCATCACGGGAAGGATGGCCAAGCGATCGAGAACGCACAGGGCGGCGGCGCCTCGTGCCGTGCGACCTCCTCGACACCGTCGGGAAGGAGCCAGAGGGTCGTCGCCGCTGCAGTCGCCACCTGGCAAGGTCGGTCCCGCACCGTTGCGATCAGGAGCCGACGTACTGCGCATTGTCGGTGCACTGCCGCGTGGCGGCTGGCAGGGATAGATCGCCGTGCCGGACCCGTCTCGTGCCTTTGGGGCACTATGTTGCCGATGACCTCCGTGCGTGACTCCTCCGTGCGTGACTCCTCCGGCGCACTGCCCGATCACGCCGCAGGCGAGCCAGGCGAGCCGGGAGCCGGCAGAACGGCATCCAACGAGGGTGCAACCGCCGAGGCGGCGTCGGGCGATACGGCATCGAGCCAGGCCGCGGCGGATGGGGGCGATCGTCGCCGGACCATCGGGCTGCACCTGGCCGTGTTCGGCGGGTTCGTTCTCTTGGGCGTGGTGCTGTGGTGGAACGTGTGGGTGACCGGGCATCCGACCACCACCATCACCTGCCAATGTGGAGACCCCAGCCAAGAGCTCTGGTTTCTGAGCTGGACGCCGTGGGCGATCATCCACGGCCACTCGCCGTTCCTCACCAACGCCATCTACGCCGGCCAGGGTGGCGCCAACATGATGGTCAACACCTCGTGGATGCTGCCCTCGATCGTGCTGGCCCCGATCACCTGGCTGTTCGGCCCGATCGCATCCTTCAACGTGGCCGCCACCGTGGCTCCGGCCATATCCGCTTGGTGCTTCTTCCTCGCCGCCCGCAAGGTGACCACGCTGGTGCCGGCCCAGATCCTCGGCGGTCTGCTCTTCGGGTTCTCGCCCTTCGTGATCCAGAACGACCCGTTCGGCCATCTCAACTTCACCCTGCTGTTCTTCCCCCCACTTGCCTTCATCCTCCTCTTCGACCTCGTGGTCACTCACCGACGGTCCCCGGTGCGCACCGGAGTGTGGCTGGCCGCGCTGGTGGTGGCCGAGTTCTTCACCAGCACCGAACTGCTCGCCATCTGCATCCTGATCCTCGTGCTGGCGCTGGTGGTCGCAGCGGCGACGGCCCCATCGCAGGCCTGGGCCCTGAGGGCCAGGATCGGCACCGCCGCCGCAATCGCCACGGGAATCACCCTCGCCGTGCTGGCTTTTCCGGCGTGGTTCATCCTGGCCGGACCACGGCACATCAGGGGCTTCCCGTGGGCCAACTCCCCGGACCTCGGTACCACCCCCTCGGCGATCGTCAATGCCGGTGTCGGGGTGCACGCCAGTTCGCTCTTCGACACCATCGGGGGGTACTTCGGGGGTGTTGGTCCGAACTCGGGCCCGCTCCACCTGCCCAGTTTGGACTACGTCGGCACTGCGCTGGTCGTGTTCCTGGTGGTATCGGCATTCACCTGGTACCGGTCCCGCTTGGTCTGGACCATCGTGGCCGGAACGATCATCGCCTGGTTGTTCTCGTTCGGGACCACACTCGGAACCGAAGGAAGTACGGCGTCGACGTTGGTCCATCCCTGGTGGGCCCCATGGCGCCTGTTCGCGCACATCCCCCTGGTGTCGGACATTCTCCCCATCCGATTCGGCGTCATGGTCATCTTCGGGGTGGCCATGTTGCTCGCCATCTCGTTGGACCGGTGGTGCGCTCTCGTCGGGTCTGCGCTGGATCGCCGACGTGGGACAGCCGAGGGCAACTCGTCGGTGCGCCGCCGGAGCCGGATCATCGCCGCGACGATCTCCACCGTCGTCGGGATCGCGCTCTTGGTGCCGGTGGCCTCCACCACGTCGGTGCCGTTCACCGTGAACTCTTCGCCGCTGCCGGCCTGGTTCACCGAAGATGCGCCACGTCTGGCTGCCGGCACCATTGTCCTGGTCGTACCCTTCGAAGGCCAGCGCGCCGAGGGGTGGCAGGCGCAGACCGGACTGCACTTCGCCCTGGCAGGAGGATTTGCCGTGGTGCCCGATCCCAACGGTCACTCGGCATTCACCTCCCACCCGACCGGCGCCGTGGCCGTTCTCGACCGCCTGTCTGCCGATCCTCTGGCGGACACGACGAAACCGCTCCCGGCGACCGCCGCCGAGGTCGCCACCGTCAGGCGGGCTGTGGTCCGATGGAACGTAGGGGCCACCGTGGTCACCGATGTGGGCGTTCAACCTCAGTTCTCGGTCGGCTTCTTCACCGCCGTCTACGGACGGGCGCCGACGTACCGGCACGGCGTGTGGGTCTGGACTGGGAGCCCCGGTCGTTCAGGCGGACCCATCTCGGCATCGACCCTACCCTCGTGCTCGGGCTCCTCGACGGCCCCCATAGCACCACTCGCCGTCGCCGAGTGCGTACTGCGAGCGACACTCACTATCTCCTAGGAAACGAATCCCGACGGCACCTCCTGACCACCGGCCCTACTGCACCGGCCTCGCTTGCTGTCTGATCCGGTGCATCGGCGCCGGCCCAGTACATCGGCGACGGCTCGGCCCACTGCCGGAGGCTCGGCCCACTGTCGGAGGCCCAGCCCACTGCCGGTGGCCCGGCCCACTGCCGGAGGCCCAGCGCATTGCCGGAGGCCCCAGTACGTCGCCGAGAGGCGACCAGGCCGAATCGGGACACGGATCGGATCCGAGGCAGGCCCACGACCCCCACGACGCCCACGATGCGCCCGTGTGGCCATGAGACAGAATGGAGCCAATGAGCGCCGAGCATGACTCCCTGGGAGCGATGGTCGACGTCCCGCCTGAACGGGTGCCCGTCGCTCGGGAGGCGGTGGTCGGCAGCGGCCCCGTCGACAAGTCGACCAAGCCGTTCTCGCTCGGCAACCGACCGGCGCTCACCGGGATCCGGGCCATCGGCGTCTCGTTGGTGCTCATCTTCCACTCGAACTTCCAGACGCTCCCGGGCTCGTGGGTCGCTCTCGGTGTGTTCTTCGTCCTGAGCGGCTTCCTGATCACGTCGATGCTGGCCGCCGAGCATCAAAGGACCGGCGGGATCAGTCTGGGCAAGTTCTACTCTCGCCGAGGAGTGCGGCTGCTCCCGCCGCTGCTCATCGCGGTAGCCCTGCTCGGTATCTATGCCGCCATCGTCCCGGTGTTCAACGCGGGCAATCGCATCTGGGGAGACTCCGCCGCCGCTCTCTTCTATGTATCCGACTACCGGTCGGCCTTCGGGCACGAGCCGTTCCTCGGATTCATGGCCCAGTGCTGGTCACTGGCCGTAGAGGAGCAGTTCTACCTGATCTGGGCCGCGCTGTTCCTGGTGGCCCTCAAGTACGGCAATCGAAAGTTCGCCTACATCCTGGTCTGTGTCGGCATCGTGTTCAGCGTGGTCAACCGGATGCATATCGTACTCTCGGCGAGCCACTGGAACAGCTATGTGGCCGGCCGCGCCTACTACGCGTTCGACACCCGAGCCGATGCCCTGTTCCTCGGTTGCCTCCTGGGACTCATCGCCACCGGGGGACATCTCGAGGGCTGGCAGCCTTGGGCCAAGCGGACCCTGACCGCACTCGCCCTGGCCTCCACTTCGATCATGATCTACATCATCTGGACGGTGGGTCTGGCATCGAGGGCACTGCCTCTGTGGTGGCTTCCGGTCAGCGAGGTGGCGTCAGCGGTGATCATCATGTACTTGGTGGTGCGGCCGGAAGGATGGGGCGCCCGGGCCATGGGCATCTCCGCTCTGGTCCTGATCGGGAACATGTCGTACACCATCTACATCATCCACTGGCCGATCTATGTCGCCGTCAGCCCGTACACCGAGCGGTGGTCGTATCCGGTCACCGAGACGGTCAGGCTGGCCATCATCCTTCCTCTGGCCGCCGCCAGTTGGTACCTGATGGAGCGTCCGCTGACCCGCTGGCGCCGAAAGGCGCTCGATCCGGGTGTCGCTGCGGTTGCTGTCGCCGGTCCTTCCTCGCACTCCCCGCCGGCCGGCGGGTCCGGCCGTGAACGCGGCGAGCCTCGCATGCCCGATCCGACGTCGCCGGTTGCTCCGACTGCCGCCCACCGGAGTCCGCCCGCGGTCGACTGATTCCGACGATCGGCTCCCGAGCGCCAAGAGGATGATGTCGGGTGCGCGAACAGTGCTCTTGACGTGGGGGTTCGCATCCGGACCGGGCACACGACGGCTGGTAGCGTCCTGTGTCGTGAGCGGAGTCGGTGCGTCGAGCCGGGGGCAACCTCGCGTCCGAATCCCCCCGATGGTCGTCCTCGTCGTAGGCGTCGCCCTGGCGGCCACCGCGCTGGTCGGACTGGCGGTGCAGGCAACCAGGGGCAATGGGGTGGTCGGAGTCCAGCGAGACGCGGCAACGATCCACGGCGCCGCCCTCGACAACGCCTTCTACCACTGTGTCGACGTGCAGGTCCGTAGCCTGGTGGCGCCGGGAGACCCGGTGCTCCTGGGCGGCAACCTCTCTGATCTGATCACGCTGATGAAGAGCTCCGGGAGCTGGATCACCGTCGCCGACCCTCCGTCGAGTGCTACGGCAACGGTGAAGTTGCGCGACGACGTCACCGGCCCGGGCGCCTGCCTGGGCACCGTGGTGGTGGCCACGTACCTCCATCCCCACGATGGCATTGTCCTCCGCACCGGAACCGGGGCCAGTCTGCCCGGTTCTGGACCACCGCCGGCACCACCGCTATGAGCTCGTCGCCAGGATGAGCTTCCCATGACCACGATCCCGGCGGCCGTCGTCGCACTGGTCGTCCTATCGGCCGCCGGGTTGGTCCCGACCGTGGGACTGGTCGGACTCCGGTGGATCACCGTCCCACTTCTGCCGCTGTCCGGCTCGGTGGCCGCGGCGGCGGCGGCCACAGGCTTCCTGGCGCTGGGGGGAACGTTCATGGGCTGGTTCGTCGGCGTGGCGGTGACGGCCGCCGGCGTGGTCGGTGTCCACTGGGCTCGTCGACCCGACCGCCGGCCCTGGCGTGTGTCCCGTCTTCGGGCCGTGGGCCCCGGCATCGTCTACCGGGTCATCGGCGTCATGGGCATGGTGGGGATCGTGGGGACCAGTGCCTGGAGCCTGCGAGGCCTGTCGACGGCCACGGTCGGCTTCGATGCGCGTGCGTTGTGGCTGACACGGGCCGGATGGTTCCTCCAATCCCATCATCAACTGCTCATCAAGATGCGGGTGCCCGACGTCGTGCTCATCCAGAGCGCCTACCCCCCACTGGTCAGCGCATCGACGGCGGTGGCCTGGAGCGTCACCGGCACCCACACCATGCGGCTGGGTGTGGTGGTGGTGGCACTGCTCAACGCATGCGTCTTGATCGTCGCTGCCTTCGCCCTCGTCGAGGCGGGCCGGCGTTTCACTCTCCGGTTGGCCACGCCGCCGGCCGTCGGCCGGCTCTCCGTCGCTCCGTCGGTGGTCGGTGTGGTCGCTGCGGTACTCCTGGTGTTCGTGGCCTCCGGCGTCACCGAGCCGTTCCTGACCAACGGGTACGCCGACCCGATCTGGTCGCTGGCCGGGGTGGGCGCGGTGGCGTACGGGCTGCAGCTGCAGGAAGGGGCGTCCGACCGGAGCGTGGCATTCATTCTCATCCTGGTGGCGGGTCTGTCCAAGAACGAGGGGGTGGCCAACGCCGTGCCTCTGGTGGTGCTGGTCGCCAGTCGTGCCGCCATCGGCCACCGGCGTGGGGACCAGCACCGAGGCTGGTGGCACCCAGTGGCCGTCGGCGCCGGCGTCCTGGTCGCCGTGGGCGCCTGGCCGACACTGATGAAGGCGATCCACGCCCGCGGGGCCACGACCACGCTGTCGGTGACAAGCCACCTCTGGACGAGGACCACGGCCTCGTTCCACGGGATGGCCCCCTACCTCCACGTACTGGTGCTGGCTCTGCCGATCGCCGTGGCCGGTGGGGTGGTCCTCTCGAGGGTGCGCCGCACTGGCGGACTGGGCAACGACTGGTGGGCCTGGGCCGCGGTGGGCGGTGGGCTGGTGACGGTCGGCGGCGACCTCGTGCTCGGCAGTGGCGCCATCGCTCCGTGGCTCGAGACCACCGTGCACCGCGTCACCGAGTTCGACGCGCTGGCCGGTTGGTGGATCGTGGCCATCTGGGGGGTGGTGGCCAGCGGGGCACCTGCTCAGACGCGACGCCGGTCCGAGGACGCGTCGTCCTCGACCGAACCGAGGGAAGACGAACCGGTGGACGAGAAACCGGTGGACGACGAACCGGTGGAGCTCGGACCGGTCCACGCGACCCCGGCGGTCGGTGGCCGATGAGCGACTCGGTGCCCGCGACGGGCAGCGTGATCGATCACCAACCCGGGAACGGTGTCGACGAGGAAGACGCCGCATCGGACCGGTCGACGCGTGCGAAGGCTCCGGGGCCGGGGTTCGGATTCCGGGCCTGGTGGCTGGCGCTGGTGCCGGTGGTCGTCGTACTGGTCGGCGCGTGGATCTACCGATGGGTCGACGAGGACGCCTTCATCAACTTCCGGATCATCGACAACCTGGTGGCCGGCCACGGTCTCGTCTACAACCTCGGCGAGCGGGTCGAGGCCGACTCCGATCCACTGTGGCTGTTCTCCCTGACCGGCCTGCACGGGATCCTGCCCTTCATGTCCCTGGAGTGGCTCTCGGTCGTCCTCGGCCTGATCTGCACCGGGGTGGGCTTCCTCGCCGGGGGACGTGGGGTCCAACGGCTCATCGGTTCCCGCGACGAGGACACCGTGTTCCCCCTCGGCATGTTGATGGTGGCCGTAGTGGCCGGAGTCTGGGAGTTCGCCACCTCCGGGCTCGAGATGTCGATGGTCTTCTTGTGGCTGGGGCTGTGTTTCCTCCTCCTGGTGCGGGCAGAGGGGAGCCGCAGGCGTGGGGCGCCGGCCGCGGTGGTGATGGGGCTCGGCGTGTTGATCCGGCCCGAGCTGGCCCTGGAGTCGGTGGTCTTCGTGGCGGCTCTCCTGGTGGTGGTCACCGCACCGGGTTGGTCCGAGGCGCACCGGCGACTGTCCCGGGGGGCGGGCGTGGTGGCCGCCGCGCTGGCCCTGCCGGTGGCCTTCGAGCTGTTCCGCATGGGGTACTACGCCCTGGTGGTGCCCAACACCGGCCTGGCCAAGGCGGGCGGATCGTCATGGTGGTCGCAGGGAGTCACCTACCTGTGGAACCTGCTCGCCCCGTACGCGTTGTGGCTGCCGCTGCTGCTGGCCGTGCCGTTGGTGCTCCTCCGGGCCCGCCAGTGGTGGGGTCGGGGTGATCGGATCGGCGTGATGGTGATGGCCACTCCCATCGCCGCCGGACTGGTGGACGTGTTCTACGTGGTCCGCGTCGGCGGTGACTACATGCATGCCCGGTTGCTCCTCCCCGGGCTGTTCTCCATCTGTCTCCCCGTCGCCGTCTCCCTCCGCCAGGCGCGCACGGTGCTCGCCGTCCCCCTGGTCGGAATCGTGGTGTGGTGCGTGGTGTCGGCGGGTTGGCTGCGCTTCGTCCCACCCAAGACGACCAGTCTCAGCCCTCAGGCTGTCTTCATCTCCAACGAGCGCAACAGCTGGATCACCGCCACCGGCAACGCCCATCCGATCACCGCCGGAGACTACCGGCACGCGCTGTCTGGACAGGCCGGTGCCCTCCTGGTCCGGCTGGCCCACCGCGTACCCACCGGCAAGCAGAGAGTGCTGGTCATCGTCGACCCGTTCGCCCCGATCAGCAGCTCGGGCACCGAGGCCGGCCGGTCCCCCCTGCCCTTCACATTGGCGGTGAACGTCCCCGCCATCGGGGTCATCGGTTACCTTGCCGGTCCGGATGTCTACCTCTTCGATTCGTTCTCGCTGGCCAATCCCATCGGCAGCCACACCGTCGTGGTCCGCCACGCCCGACCCGGACACGAAAAGGAGATCGGTCCGGCCTGGATGGTGGCCCGATTCGGGATCCCGGGACCGGAGGTCCCAACGCGGGTCGCCGCCAGTTCCGGGAATTCGGGATCGGCCACCGACCTGTCCCGGACGTCGGTGGACGCAGCCCGTGCCGCACTCGGGTGTGCCCCGCTGTCGTCGTATCTCCACGCCATCACCGCCCCGTTGACCGCGTCCCAGGCCCTCGCCAACATCAGCAATGCCATCGGCTTCACGACGATGCACTTCGGTGCCAACCCCAACCGGGCGGTCACCCAGCTCTGTGGGCCTTCGTCGAGGGGGACCCGATGACGGGGCTGATGTCCGGATCGACCGCGGTACCGCCCGGAGATCCGACCGGGGATCCGTCCCTCGTCGCGGCAGGGGACGGGCCGACGTCGCCCGTTGAGTGGTCCCGCCCCAAGGTGATCGCGGTGGTCGCCCTGGTGTACCTGGCCCTCGCCCTCATCCTGTGGTGGGGCGTGTGGAGCACCCACCCGACAGCTACCGCCACCTGCGGCTGCGGTGATGCGGCCAGGTTCCTCTGGTTCTTCGAGTGGCCGTCGTTCGCCCTCACCCACGGACACGGCCTCCTCTACTCCACGTGGCTGTTCCATCCGACCGGCATCAACCTGCTCAACGACACCAGCGTCCTCGCCCTCGGGGTCGTGCTCACCCCGGTCACCTTGATCTTCGGTCCGGTGGCTTCCATGAACGTGGCCCTGACCCTGGCCCCGGTGGTGTCGGCGCTGGCCATGTTCGTGCTGGTGCGTCGGTGGGTGCGTTGGCAGCCGGCGGCCTTCGTGGCCGGTCTGGCCTACGGGTTCTCCCCCTTCATGGTGACCGAGCTGGCGCTCAACCAGCTCAACATCGCCTTCTTGGCCATCCCGCCCCTGGTCGTGCTCTTGCTCGAGGACCTGCTGGTCCGACAGACCTGGTCGCCGTACCGGGCGGGGGCGGTCCTGGCGCTGTTGTTGACCGTGCAGTTCTTCATCAGTACCGAGGTCCTGGTCATCACCGTGCTCCTCGGTCTCGTGGCGGTGGTGTTGATCATCGCCTTCGTCGGGCTGCGCCACCCCGGCGAGCTCGCCGCTCGCACGGGTCACGCACTGCGGGGAGCAGCGGTGGCCTTCGGCGGTGCCTGCGTGCTCCTGGCCTATCCGCTGTGGTTCCTCCTGCGGGGTCCGGCCCACCTGACCGGCCCGATCTGGTCGAACAGCAGCTCGCTGACCCAGTACGGCAATACGCTGACCAGCTTCTGGACGACCGGGGGCCTCGACCAGGTCCACGGCCTGTCGCTCCGCTTCGGCGGGTACCAGGGACCTGTGCTCCCCGGGCCCGGTTACCTCGGTGCAGGCGTCATCGTCGTGGCGGTGGTCGGCGCGATCGTCTGGCGTGACGACCGGCGGCTGCTCTTGTTCGGAGGTGTGGGCATCGTGGCCGCAGTGCTCTCGCTCGGGCCGGGGCACGGCGTCTGGGTTCCCTGGCAAGCCATCGCCACAGTCCCCTGGATCGGGAACATCGTCGAGGTGCGGTTCACCCTCGTACTCACCCTCTGCGCTGCCGTGATGGTGGCCATCGTGATCGACCAGGTCCACACCTGGGCGTCCGAACGACGGTCGGGGGGCACCCCCACCAGCTGGCTCGCCGCGGCCCTGGCCGTGGCGATGTTCGTCCCCACCCTTGGAGCAGTCTGGTCCAACCTGCCCCTCACCACGCGGGCGGTGGTGCTGCCCAGGTGGTACAGCGAGGTGGGCGCCCGTCTGCCTTCCGGCGAGGTGGTGCTGGCCTATCCGGCTCCCTTCTCGGGTCTTCAATCGTCCCAGGCCTGGCAGGCGGTCAACTCCATGCGCTGGGCCCAGGCCGGAGGAGGAGGGCCGGAGGGTCAGCCAGGCAGAGCCGGTCGAGCCCGGGCCGGGTTCGAGGTCCTGTTCGACGCCTCCCTGGATCTCGGGATCGCCCCCGGGCCGACCCCGGCCGCTCTGACCGCCATCCGACGGGCTCTGGCCGTCTGGGGGGTCACCACCATCGTGGTTCCCGTGCAGGCTGACCTGCCCCTGTACGAACGCGGCCGGAGCTCCGCCTATGCGGTGGGCCTGCTGACGGCGGCCATGGGCCGGCCGCCCACGTTCGGTCATTCGGCATGGGTGTGGTCGTCCGTTCGTGCCACGGGGACCCCGGTCCCGATGACCGCGGCCGCCTTCGACGCCTGCACGACCGGAGAGGTGGCGGCCGACCCGACCCCGCAGGCTGTCCCGTCCTGCGTGCTGGCCACGCGCCCGTGACTGCCGAGCGCGATCGGTGAGGGCGGATGGACCCGGGACCGGCCGGCACCTAGCATTTCCCTCTTGACCGAAGCTGGAGTGTCTCCGAACGGTCGGGTCTCGGGGGGTGTGGAGCAGTGATGAGGAAGTCATCGGAGACCAGGACGCCCCGGTGCCCCCCGGCTGCGATGGTCCCTCACGCCGATCAGCCACCGGAGCTGTCGTGACCGCCACCGATCATCCGGCAGCCGAGCAGGCGTACGGGGATGGTCCGACCGCGTCCGCGACCGCGTCCGCGACCGGCCCGACCGGCGACGAACCGGTGCGCACCGACTCCTCCGTCCGCACCGACCACCCGGGCCGGCAGTCGAGGATCCTGGGCGATCAGGGAACCCGCGGCCTGCTCATCGCCTCCGGGGCGTATCTGGTCCTGGCGGTGCTCCTGTGGTGGAACGTCTGGTCCACCCATCCCACGTCGACCACCACCTGCGGGTGCGGGGACAGCTCGCTGTTCACCTGGTTCCTCGAGTGGCCGGCCTACGCGCTGTCCCACGGTCTCAACCCGCTCTATTCGACGGCACTCTTCCACCCGACCGGTGTGAACCTCCTGTCCAACACGGCAGAGGTGGGTCTCGGCGTGGTGCTGTCCCCGGTGACCTGGCTGTTCGGACCGGTGGCCACCTTGAACGTTTCGCTCACGCTCAGCCCGCTGCTCTCGGCCCTGGCCATGTTCGTCCTGGTGCGCCGCTGGGTGTACTGGCAGCCGGCCGCCTTCGTCGCCGGCCTGCTGTACGGGTTCTCGCCGTTCGTCCTGATCGCGCTCACCGACGCTCACCTCATGCTCGCCATGGCCCCGATCGCCCCGCTGGTGGTGATCTGCCTCGACGAGCTCCTGGTCCGGCAGACGCGCTCGCCGGTGTGGACCGGCGTGGTGCTCGGCCTTCTGGTGACAGTGGAGTTCTTCATCGGGACCGAGGTCCTCGTCCTCATGGTCATCGCCGCCGCCGTCGGCGTGGCCCTGATGGCGCTCTACGGACTGTGGCACCTCCAAGTGCTCCTTCAGCGGGCGCGGCACGCCCTGGTGGCACTGGTGACTGCAGGCGTGACCGCCGGCGTGCTGTTGATCTACCCGGTGTGGTTCGCACTGGCCGGCCCCGCCCACCTGTCGGGACCGGTATGGGGACCGGATTCGCACCTCGGCGACGGGGGGACCAACGTCCATGACTACCTCCTGCCCGGAGCGCCTTCGGCGACGTTCACCTCGCTGGCCCACCGGCTCGGCGGCTATCAGGCGCCCACGCTGTCGGCGCAGTATTTCGGCATCGGGCTGTTGGCCGTCTTGATGGCCGGGCTGGTCCTCTGGCGTCGCGATCGTCGACTCTGGCTGTTCGCAGCGGTCGGAGTGATCTCGGTGCCGCTCTCCTTCGGGCTGCAGCCTCACCGATGGACCCTGTGGCGTCTGTTCGTCCGCTTCCCGCTGATGGAGAACATCATTCCCAGCCGGTTCCTGCTCATCACCTACCTGTGCGCGGCAGTCATGCTCGGCATCATCGTCGACCGCACCTTCCGAGGTGTGAGCCGGTGGATCACGGCCACGCCCGGGGACCGACATCCGGCCGCTCCCGCCATCGCCCGGCGAGGTGCCGCGGCCATCGCCGCCTTGATGGTCGCGGCCATCGCCCTCGGGCCCATCGCCGGCTACTTCTCGAGTGGCGTGCCCCTCACGGCCGAGCCGGTGGTCGTCCCCACCTGGTTCCGGACGGCCGGGCCCCACCTCCGGGGGCACCAAGTTCTGCTGGTCTTCCCCGTGCCGTTCGCCCTGCTGCAGAGCGCCATGACCTGGCAATCCGTGGACGGGATGTCCTTCTCGATGGTCGGCGGTGGAGGCCCCGGCTCCTTGCCATCCAGGGCGGGGAACGAGCGTGCCGGGCAGAACTACCTCGGCAACGTGTCGATCGCCGGCGGACCTCAAGGCGTCACCCCTCAGGAGGTCGCTGCGGTCCGCCAGGCACTCGACGGTTGGGGCGTGACCATGGTGGTCATCCCCGACCCGGACAACCTTCCCATCTACGAACGACTCCACCTGGTCCGGACGACCGCCGTGCTGATCACCGCGGCCACCGGCCAACCGCCGATCCGCCAGGCGGGTGCATGGGTGTGGACCAGGGTGAACCATGCCGGTCCGCCGGTGGCCGCGTCAGCGACCCGCCTGACCCTGTGCGGCGCCGGACCCCCCGGCGGCAGTGTCGCCTCCATCCAACGTTCGACAGCCTGCGTGGTGGCTACGCCGGCGTCGCCATCCACCGACCGGTGAGCAAGAGCGTCGACTCCCTGCTGACGTCGAACGCGGACCTGCCCCCGCAGAGCCGCACGGCCGCGCTGTTGACGCGCACCGGCGAGCCCCGGCGTGAGACCGGCGGCCTCCGGCGATTCGCCGCCCTTGACGGCATCCGGGCCTTCGCGGTGATGGCCGTGCTCCTCTACCACGCGGGCATCTCCTGGCTGGGTGGAGGGCTACTCGGTGTGGACGTGTTCTTCGTCCTGTCCGGGTTCTTGATCACGACTCTGCTCTGCCGCGAGCTGGCGCGCAGCGATACGGTCAGGCTGGCCCGGTTCTGGGCCCAGCGGGCGCGTCGGCTGCTGCCGGGGATGTTCGTCTTGATCCTCGGGGTGGCCGCCTATGCGTACGCCTTCCGCGGGTCGATCTCCGTGGCCTCGGTGCGGGGCGACGCGTTGGCCACATTGTTCTACGTGGCCAACTGGCACTTCATCGTGTCGGACCAGGGGTACTTCGTGCAGGCGGCTGCCCCGTCGCCGTTCCTGCACACCTGGTCCCTGGCCGTCGAGGAGCAGTACTACCTGATCTGGCCGCTGGTGGCCCTCTACGTGGTGCGGCGGTGGGGGATCCCCAAGTTGGCCGTGACCGCTGTGGTCGGGGCGGCGGCCTCCGCTCTGGTGATGGTCCTCTTGTTCGCCACCGGATCCTCGCCCGACCGGCTCTACTACGGCACCGACACCCGGGTGCAGTCCCTGCTGGTCGGCTCATTCCTCGGGGCGGTGGGCGCCCACCGGGGTGAGGGCTTCTCGATTCTTCCGCCGTCGTGGACGTCCACCCTGAGGAGCAAGTGGATGTGGACGCTGCCCGGCCTGGCCGGCGCCGTGTTCCTGGCGTGGGCCTGGCATGCCCTGGCCGGTCGGAGCTCCTTCCTCTACCACGGGGGATTTCTGCTGGTGGCGGTGGCCGCCGGCGCCGTGGTGGTGACCTGCGTCACCGTGCCGGAGTCAGTGCTGGCGCGGGGCCTCTCCCTCGGAGCACTGGTGTTCATCGGCCGCATCTCCTACGGCCTCTACCTCTACCACTGGCCGCTCTTCTTGCTGATCGACCACGCCCACACCGGGCTCTCCGGTGCGGGGCTGCTGGCTGTCCGGATGGTCGCCACCTTCGCCGTGGCCACCATCTCCTTCCTCGTGGTGGAGGAGCCCATCCGCAACGGGAAGCTCTTCCGCGGCCGCAAAGGGTTGTGGGCGGTGGCCGCGGCCACACTGGTCACCGCCGTCGTGGTCGTGGTGGCCACGGTGGTGCCGAGCACGGGGGCGGTGCCGGTCCGGCGGGGCGGTGGACTGTCCGCCTCGGACCGGCGCTCGCTGGCCGCGACCGGTGCCTTCACCACCGATCCCATCCGGTTCCTCATCGTGGGGGACTCGGTGGCCCTGACCCTGGGGGTCGGACTGGGCGTCGACTCGGTCGGGCGCTACGGCATCCGCATCCTCGACGGGGGCATCCTGGGTTGCGATCTCGACAACGTGCCGGTCCGCCTGTCGGGGAATGTCGGTCCGGCCACGCCAGGCTGCGCCGACTGGCGGGCGCGGTGGAGGGCTGGGGTGCTGGCCCTCCATCCCGACGTCGTGGGGATGCTCATCGGGCGATGGGAGGTGAGCGACCACCTCTACCAGGGCCGTTGGGTTCACGTCGGGGACCCGGCGTGGGACGCTCACCTCATCGACGAGATGAACCAGGCGGTCGAGGTGTTGTCGGTCGGAGGGGCACACGTGGTCTTCTTCACCATGCCGTATGTCGATTCGCCCGCCGAGGCGGCCAATGGAACGCCGTTCGTCGAGAACGACCCTGCCCGGATCACCGCCTTCAACCGGCTGGTGACGACTGTGGCCGCGCGGCACAAAGGAAAGGTCACCCTGGTCGATCTCAACCGCCTGGCCGACCCGGCCGGCCACTACGTGTCGGCGATCGACGGGGTGACCGTGCGTTCGACCGACGGGATCCACTTCACCAAGGAGGGCGCGGCCTGGTTCCAGCCGGCCATCCTGCCCACGGTGGCCAACCTGGGTCTGGCCACGCGCTCCCCATGAGTCCGCCCAGATGAGCGACCATGCCGCCCCCGCTGTGACTGCCGACACGTCCACCGCGTCCACCACGTACCTCCCACGGCCCTCGGCGACCGGCAAGGAGCGGATCACCGCGCTCGACGGCCTGCGGGCGGTGGCTCTGTTGATCATCATGGGCTACCACTTCGGCGTGGGATGGCTGCGGGGCGGATTCTTCAGCCTGGACATCTTCTACGTGCTGTCCGGCTACCTGATCACC
>JADGOG010000041.1 GCA_017883065.1 Acidimicrobiales bacterium
GCGAATCGACCGAGGAGCGATTCCCCGGTCGACCCGCACTTCTCTGGTCGGGCTGCCCGGATTTGAACCGGGGACCTCTGCGTCCCGAACGCAGCGCGCTAACCAAGCTGCGCCACAGCCCGTCATAGGGAACGGGTAGCTGCACCGGCCCTGACCTGCGAGATGTTACCCGACTGCCGCCTGGTCGATCCCCGCGGTTCCTGTGCAGGGTATTCGTTCCCAATCCCGTTGCCGACCCGTGTCCTCGACTGCCGGCCGAGTCCGCAGTGGAGACCTGCTCGCCGAGGCCAGAGCCGGAGCGAACGGGCACGCTGCTACCCGACGGCGGAGTGCTGGTCTCCTGCTGCGCCGTTCGGGGGCTTGGACTCCGGTCGGGGCAGGGTCCCCTCGGGACGCTTGGCCACCACTTTGGCGATCCGGCGCTTGTCCATCTCGGTCACCCGGAACTCCCAGCCGTCGATGTCGAGCGACTCCCCTTCGACAGGTATGTGTCCGAACCCATCGAAGAGGAACCCTCCCAGGGTCACGTACTCGCCCTCGGGCACGTTGATGTCCAGGCGATCCCGCACGTCGTCCACATTCGTCCGACCGTCGACCAGCCACCGGTACTCGTCCACCCGGATCATGTCCGGCTCGGCATCCGAGTCGAACTCGTCGGGCAGGTCACCCACCAGGGCACCGAGCAGGTCCTTGACCGTCAGGACGCCCTCGACGCCGCCGTGCTCGTCGACCACCACGGCGAAGGCCCGGCGCTGGCGGCGCATCTCGGCCAGGACATCGAGGACCAGGTGGGACTCGGGGATCAAGAAGGGCTGGCGCAGTCGGCGAGAGATGTCGATGGGCCCCGGTGCCGCCCGACCTCTCCCGGGGCCGCCGGCCGGGAGTGGTTCCTGGGACGCCTCGGCGCCGGTCGTGATGCCGGCCACGGTCCATCCGGCACGGAACAGGTCGTTGACGAACAGGACGCCGACCAGGTCGTCGAGGTTGTCGCCGTACACGGGGAAGCAGCTGTGTCCCGATTCGCGCACCGCCTGGGTCACCGCCTCGGCGGTCAGCGGGATGGACAGGGCCACGACATCCACCCTGGGTGTCATCACCTCACGGACCACCATGTCGCGCAGGTCACCCAGCGCATCGATGATGAACTGCTCCTGGTCCTCGGCTCCTCCCTCGCCGCGGCCCCCGGGACGATCACCGCCCGCACCCCGTCGTAGCCGGGCTGCCCGGCCCTTGCGGCCCGATGGCGGAGGTTCGTCTTCGTTGCGTCGGAACACGGACACGGTGGTGACGCTGTCTGTAGGGACGGAGCCGTCAGGCGCCGGCGGGTACGGGCAAGGACACGACAGAGAGTGGTTGGTAGGACTCGTCGTAGTAGGTGCCCCCGTCGAGGAGCGATGTGATCGCCCGGCGAAGGCGGATCGGGTCGAGTGGCTTGACCACCCACCCTTCGGCTCCGGACCGGCGGGCGAGGAAGACGTCGGGACGCCGGTCGAGCAGCATCAGGACGGGCACGTGCCCGAGCTTGCCGTACGAAGCCTCGAGCCGGAGCTCGAGACAGACGGCCATGCCACCCATGTTCCCCATCTGCAGGTCGACCACCACCAGGTCCGGCAGCTCCTCGGCCACCTCGGCCATCACGGCCGGGCCCGATCGGGCCTCCCGGATGGTGATGTCGGGCCGTCCGGCGGTGGCCGCCACTTCTGCCCTGACCGAGGGGGCATCGCTGGCCACGAGGATGGTGCGCACAGCCGCCAGGCTAGCGCTCCGGCCGCCGTCCCCCCAATGCGGGTTTCGCACCGTCGCCGATTGGGGCGAAGAGGAGGTCGACGACGGCGCCCAGGCCCTCCAGATCGTGGACGTCGGAGTTCAGTAGCGGGACCCGGTATACGGGCGCCGGCGCCACTTTGGCGACCAGGTCGGCGAAGGCCTTCTCCTCCCGGTCCGAGGCCGCGGTGTAGCCGGCCAGGTTCTCGATGAGCTGGGCCAGCGGCTCGCTCTGGTCGACCGGGGTGACCGCGGCCAGCGAGTCGAGCTGCTCGTCGTCGGCGAAGCGAGGCTGCACCCGGTTGACCACCAGGGCGGTCACCGACAGGTCCGACTCCGCCAGCTTGCCGGCGAAGTGGACCGCCTCGTCCACCGAGTCCGAGCGGGGCGAGGCGATCAGGATGAAGGCGGTGCCGTCGTCGCCCAGCAGCTCGCGCACCCGGGCTGCCCGGTCCCGGAACCCTTCCTCCATCCCTTCGAAGGCCTGGAAGAAGGTCACCGCGTCGTGGACGATGTCGGCCCCGGCCACCTTGGAGATGGTGCGCAACACGGCATGGGCGGCCACGCCCACGATCTTGAGGCCGACCCGGGTGGGTGCCATCAGCGCCTGGAACACCCGGTTCCCCAGGAAGTGGGTGAGCCGGCGGGGCGCATCGAGGAAGTCGAGCGCATTGCGTGTCGGCGGAGTGTCCACCACCACCAGGTCGAACTGACCCTCCTCCACCAGTTCGTAGAGCTTCTCCATGGCCATGTACTCCTGGGTGCCGGACAGCGACCCGGTGAGGTTGCGGTAGATCCGGTTGCGCTTGATGTCCTCGACCTGTTCGGCCGAGTCCGAGTAGCGCAGGATGAGGTCGTCGAAGGTCCCCTTGGGATCCAGCATCAGGGCGAAGAGTTCGCCCGGCCACTCGCCCTCGATCCGGGTGGGGTGGTTGGTCAGCTGGTCGAGGCCGAGGGAGTTGGCCAGGCGACGGGCCGGATCGATGGTCACCACGCACACCTTCCGGCCGAGACGGGCGGCCTGCACGCCGAAGGCCGCCGCCGTGGTCGTCTTACCAACGCCGCCCGAGCCACAGCAGATGATGATCGACCGGGTGCGGACCGCCTCGTCGATCGGGGTTGCGGGATTCATGGCGCCACTCCGCTCGGGTCGTGGAGCTGGGCCACTCCCTCGCCGAGCGCATCGCTCAGCAGGTCGAGTTGGTCGGGTCCGATGGCGTCGGTGAACAGGAAGGGGACCCTCAATTGGGGGAGGGGGAGCTCCCGGGCCAGGCGCTCGATCTGCCCGGCCTGGAGCTCCTCTCTGGTCACCCGGAACTGCCGCGCCTCCTCCAGCGCGGTGACCAGACCGTCGTCGAGCGTCACGTCGGCGGCGCGCACCGCCTCGTCGGCCGTGGTGTCCAGACCGGCCGACGGGGGGTAGCACGAGTTGACGATGACCGGACCGAGGGCGATGCCCACCCTGTCCTCGAGCAGGTAGGCCGCTTCGATGACCTCGCTGACCGGCATCTCCTCGGGCAGGGTGACCAGGGCCACCTGGCACCGGGCCGGGTCGGACAGCAGGTCGACCACCTCGGCCGCCTGGGATCGGATCGGTCCGCCCCGGGCCGCGTCGAGGAGGCCCCCCGCCGACGAGAGGAAGGTCATGGTGTGCCCGGTCGCCGGTGCGTCCACCAGGATCAGGTCGGCGACGCGGCTGCGCTCGAGCTGCTTCACCTTTCCGAGGACCAGGATGTCCCGGATCCCCGGAATGGCGCCGGCCACCAGGTCGACGATCCCCGAGGAGAGGAGCCGCTTGGAGACCCGCTTGAGCCCGTGGTCGGCCAGGTACTCGAGAAGGGCGTCGTCGGGGGTGATGGTCCGGGCCCGCACCGCGCCTGCCGGGATGGTGGCCGGTCCGTCCCGCCCGTCCTCGTCGGCGGCCTCCGCCCCTGCTGCCTTCAGGACCGTCTCGGCGTAGTCGAGCGGACCGTCGCCACCGAAGGCCGCAGCCACTCCCGGGCGTCCTTCCAGCTCGACCACCAGCACCGACAGGCCTGACCGGGCGGCCAGATGGGCCAGGGCGGCCACCATGGTGGTCTTCCCCACGCCACCCTTGCCGGCCACGATGAGGACACGGCTCTGGCTGCAGAAGGCGCTGATGTCCATGACCCACAGGAGCGTAGTGTCCGCCCCTCGGGTTACCTGCTCGCCAGGCGTTTCCGGCTCGGCGGGGGACCCGCCGACCGGCCCGAACGCGCCACCCCCCTCCCCCCAACGCCTCGAATCCGACGGGGAATGCTGGTCAGACCTCTTGTTTCCGGCCGGTGGCGGGAGTACGTTCGCTTGCTGGAGGATCAAGGGGTGTGAAGGGGGAATGAGGTACGTGGAGCAGACGCTTGATACATGGCAGGTCAAGGCGTCGTGTCGTGGGCCGCAGGCGGAGGTCTTCTTCCCGCCCGCTCACGCCGAACGCAAGGATGAGAAGCTGCAGCGCGAGGACCGGGCCAAGTCGATCTGTCGATCGTGTGCGGTCCGGGTGGAGTGTCTCGACTACGCCATCCGCATTCAGGAGCCGCACGGCATCTGGGGTGGGCTGAACGAGATGGAGCGCAAGCAGATCAGCGATCGGCGGGCCGGCTGACGGCTGGCCTGACCTGAGTCCGGGGCACGTCCGACCGGAACCAGCCGGGGGGAAGCGGTCAACTCAGCCCGAGGGCTGCCGTGGCGACGCGCACGCCTTTGCTCGAGCAGACCGCTGCCGGGCGCTGGCCGGTGGCCACGCACAGCCCTGCGGTGAGCTGGTTGGCTGCGGCCACCACGGCCTGGCCGATGGGGCTGGGCGGATCGGCGGCGTGAGCGAGGTCGCCGGCGATGGTGGCCTGGGACTCGTGGACCAGGGCCACCGGGCTGAATCCCGAGGTGGAGGCGGTCATCGTATTGGCGATGTCCACGAACGGGGTGCTCCCGGCCGGCCCGGCGGCGCCGGCGGCCCCGTACCGGGCGACCAGGGCGGACTGCTCGGGGGTCAGGGAGGCGATCTTGGTGAAGGTCCCCTGGTCGTTGAGCGTGTCCGAGTAGAGCTCCACCCCGGTGAAGGTCAGATAGGGGCTCACGTACGAGGTGCCGTCGAACGAGAAGGTCTGGATATCCGGGAACACCGAGTTGGGCGCGGACTGCGTGTCGTACAAGGTGGCGAAGTGCCCGAACCGGGACAGGGCAACGATCAGGGGCCACCGCTCGGCGGCGCAGAAGGGGCTGAACTCGGTTCCCACGAAAAGGACCTCCGGTTTGCCCTGCGAGGTGAGCGGCAGCTGACCGTGGAGCACGGTGGGAGGGGTCAACTCGTTGGAGGGAGAGGTGATCCCCACCGCGTCGAAGGTCGACGGAGGCACTTTGGCCATGGCGGCCACCACATCAGGTGACGTGGTGGCTCGACGGGCGGCCTCCTGGGTGGTGGTCGGTCGGGTGAGGGCGTAGACCACCAGGACGATGACCCCGATCAGGATCACGCCGACGGCCACCCAGGCGAAGCGGGCGGTCCGGTTCCCTGCCGGGTCGTCCGGTCCGGAGCCCTCGGTCACCGGGCCGTCGAGTCCGACGAACTCGGATGCAGGGCCCTCAGTTGCAGGGCCCTCAGATGCAGAGTCCTCGGATGCTGGGCTGTCGGGCCGGTCCGGGTCGCTCACGAGCCCGTCGACCCAGCGTTGCGGCGACGCCCCTCGGAGCGATCAGGCGTGGTCGTACTCGTCGGCATCGGTCTCGAGACCGTATCCGGGATCCAGCACGATCGGCGATGCCGTGACGATGATCACGAACAGGATGAAGGTGATCACGTGGACGCCCGAGCACCACAGACAGATGGCCTTGATGATGAAGAGCTCGGCGATGATCAGGTAGACGATCATGCCCACGCCGGTGATCGACAGGATCAGCCGGGCCAGGTGGATGCGCCGGTCAGCGGAGCGCCACGCCGCCGGCAGGCACAGGGCGATCATGGGAATGAAGAAGGCCAGGCCGAGCATGGCCACCGGGATGCCCAGGATCACCGACTGGGGACTGCTGGTCACCTTGGCACAGTTGATCGCTCCGTTGTCCGAGCAGACCAGGGCCACCTTGTCGAAGTGGGTGATGGTCAGGTAGGTGGCCACGCCCAGTCCGGCGATGCTGAGCAGAAGTGTGGCGATGGGCTGCCACCGCAGCGGGCGCACGATCGACGTCCCCAGCCGGCCGGATCAGCTCAGCTTCAGAGCTTTGGTCGCCGCCTGAACGCCGGGGCTGGTGCACACCGGGGCCGGGGCGTTCTTCGTGCTCGCACAGATGCCGGCACTGATGTAGTTGGCGGCGGACACGATGGCCTGGGTGACAGGATTCGTCGGATCGTTGAGACCGCTGGCGATCTGGCTCCAGCTTTGCCCCGCCAGGACGGTCGGGTCGTAGCTTGCTCCGGAGATGAGGACTTGATTGTTGATGCTCACGAACGGGAAGGAGATACCTCCCTGGGAGCCAGGGACGTACTGCGACGAGCTGTACTTGGTGGCTATCTGGTTCTCTTCCTTGGTGAGCGTCTCGAGGGGGGTGTACGGCGGGTTGGCGGCCGAGTCGGGAACGTTGCTGTCGACTTCCTTGTGGACGAAGTTGATGTACTGGCTCGTATAGGCGACGCCGTGGTAGCTGAACGTATGCGTGTTGGCTGCGAAGTCCGTATGGGACGAGGCCGTGATCTTGAGGTTGGACCACGTGCCGAATCGCGAGAGTGCGGCGGTCATCGCCCAGCGCTCGGCTGCGCAGAACGGGCAGTACTCGGCGCCCACGTAGAGCATCGACGGAGTCTTTCCGTTCAACGTGAGCGGTGGCTGGTTGGTGAGGACGATCGGTGGGTTCACGTGGATGGTGGGCGACGTGATCCCCACCGTGTTGTAGACGGACGCTGGGATGGTGGTCACGTCGTGGACGACTGACGCCGGCGCTGTGGTCACGGGCGTGTAGTCCTTGGCATTTGCCGACGAGCCGCTTGCCAGCTTCACGATGACCAGGGCGGCGATCACCACGATGACCAGTCCCACCGCACCCCAGGCCAGCACGGCTCCGGAGAACCGGCTCTTCTTGGGCTGGGCTGCCGGACGGCTGCCGGGACGCGGGGTGTTCCCGCCCTTGCCGCCGCCCGAGCCAGCGGCCTTCCCCGCCTTGGCGCCCGCGGCCTTGCCCGAGATCGGGCGACTCTGGGCGCGGCTCTTGTCCTTGGCGCTCTGGCCCGAGCCTCCGGCCGGGTTGTTGGCCGGCTTGGGCGTGTTGCCCCCGCTAGCGCTCTTGCTCTGGTTCGGTGCCATCGAGTCCGTCGTCCCTGGTTCGCGTACGTGTCGTGGTGAGCGTAATCGCCTCGCCAGCACGGTGGCGGTCAGGTGGACCCGCCTCGGCGATGAGGCGTTCCGCTGGTCGAGGGACCTACACTGTCCGGCCATGCCTGGAGAAGCACTGGAGAAGGCCGGGAATCCATCGGCCGACCCGATTCCGACCGGGCGACGCGTCGACACGATCGGCTGGGACACGGTGGAGGTCGGCGGCCACCGGGTGAAGTACGCCGCCTGCGGCACTGGACCGGCCGCCTTGTTCCTGCACGGGTGGGGACTGCGCCCCAATGCCTATCGCCGCTCCATCCAGGCCATGGCCCGGGCCGGCTGCCGGGTGTACGCCCCTGCGCTTCCCGGGTTCGGGGGGACGCGGGAGCTGGAGGCCGAGCAGCGGACGTTCGCCGGCTACGCCGTGTGGGTCGGGCGATTCCTCGATGCCGTGGGCGAGGACGCCGCCGCGGTGGTGGCCGGGCACTCGTTCGGGGGCGGGGTGGCCACGGCGTTCGCCTATGAGGAGCCGTGGCGGGTGTCCGCCCTCCTGTTGGCCAACGCCATCGGCAGTCCCACCTGGGCGCTCTTCCCCAACGAGGTCCGCACCATGGTCGAACGACCCTTTTGGGACTGGGGGCGGCACTTCAGCACCGATCTCCTCAACTCGCCGGGACCACTCCGGCTGCTGCCCATGCTGCTCGAAGACTTCATCCCCAATCTGGTGAGCAACCCACTCGGCATGTTCCGTGCCGGGGAGTTCATCCGACGTGCCGACCTGGTGCGTGAGGTCCGGGCCATCGCCCGGTGGGGGATCCCGGTCACCGTCGCCTGGTCGGACCGCGATCGGCTGGTGCCGAGGTCGGCCTTCGACGAGCTCCGGCGTGCCGCCGGGGTGGACGGGGTGGTGGTCGACGGGGCGCACACCTGGCTCATCGCCGACCCGGCCAGGTTCGGCGAGCTGGCCATCAGCGCGCTGGTGGATTCGGGGGCGCTCACCTCACGCCCGGGGACCACCACCGGTGAGCCGTCCGTCCATTCGGCCTGACCCGGAGCGATGCGTGCTCTCCGGGTGGGAACGGAGGCAGGAACCCGGCGGTGGGTGCGGCGGTAGCCTGAGCAGATGAGCATGCCCATCCGCGATGCCGCGACGGTGATGTTGATCCGTGACTCGCTCGATGACCGGGGGGACCCGTCCATCGAAGTGTGCATGCTGCGCCGCAACCTGGCGTCCGAGTTCGTCGCCGGCGCCTACGTGTTTCCGGGTGGCTCGGTCGACCCCGACGACCGTGGGCCCGAGGCCGAGCGCATGTGCCGGGGTCTGACGGACGCCGAGGCCAGCGCCGTCCTGGGGATCGAGTCCGGCGGCCTCGCATTCTGGGTGGCGGCGTTGCGCGAGTGCTTCGAGGAAGCCGGTGTGATGTTGGCCCAGCGCCGGGACGACGAACACCCGGACCACCGCGAGCTCCTCGACACCAGCGACCCGGACACCTCCCGTCGCTTCGCCGCTCACCGTGACGCGGTCAATGGGGGCCAGGCCCGGCTCCTCGACGTCTGCCGTGAGGAGGACCTGGTGTTGGCGGCCGACACCGTGCACTACGTGGCCCACTGGATCACGCCGGAGCTGGCTCCCAAGCGGTACGACACGCGGTTCTTCGTCACCGCCGCCCCTCCCGGGCAGGTGGCCCAACACGACGACGAGGAGACCATCGCCACCATCTGGGTCCGACCGGGCGACGCCCTGGCCCGGGGCGAGGCTGGCGAGATCGAACTGCTCCCGCCGACCATCGCCAACCTGAAGAGCATCGAGCCGTTCCGCTCCACCGCCGAGGTGATGGCGTGGGCCGCCGCGGTCACCGACGTGCTCACCGTGCTTCCCATCGTCCTCATCGAGGACGGTCAATTGCTCGTGCTGCGCCCGGGGGACGAAGGCTACGAGCAGGCCCTCGCCGATCGGAAGGCGAGTGGCGGCGAGGTCGAGACCGATCTGGCCGACGCCGCCCGTCGGGTCTGGGGACCCAAGGCCTGAACGAGCTGACCGCTCCGATCGGAGAGGTCAGCTCGTCGATCCGATGACCCACGGGGGATCAGGGTGCCGTGGGCTCCAGGGGGGCCTGAGGGACCGACGGTCGGTCGTCGTCCGAGCCGGCACTGACAGCCGCCTCCACCCGCTCGAGGAGCCGGACACTGCAGCCGTCCATGGCCACCACCGGGGCGATGGTGGTGATGACCGCTTCGGCGATGGCGTCGAAGGCGTCGGCGAGCGGGCTGCCCGCCTCCAGGGCCACCGGCGTCCCCGCATCCCCACCGGCGGCGACCGAGGGGTGGAGGGGGATCCGGCCGATGAGGGGGACGCCCACCTCGGCGGCCAGACGGGCGCCGCCACCGGATCCGAACAGGGAGTACGAGGTCCCGTGCTCGCAGGTGAAGTCGCTCATGTTCTCGATGACCCCCGCCACCCGCAGGTAGCCCTTGCGGGCCATGTCCGCGCTGCGGGCGGCCACCTTCTGGGCGGCCACCGGGGGCGTGGTCACCACGACGACCTCGGTGCGCGGCAGCATCCGGGCCAGGCCCATCTGGATGTCGCCGGTGCCCGGAGGCATGTCGATCAGGAGGTAGTCGAGATCGCCCCAGTGGACGTCCTCGAGGAACTGCTGGACGGCCCGGTTGAGGATGAGCCCCCGCCACATGATGGCGCTGTCCTCGTCGGCCAGGAACCCCATGGAGAGCACCCGCAGCACGCCGTCGCCGATCTTCCGCTCGAGGGGGACCATCTTCTTGTCCCGGGCCTCGACCTCGCCCTGCATCCCGAGGAGCCGGGGGACCGAGAATCCCCAGATGTCGGCATCGAGCACCCCGACGGTGAGGCCCCGGCGGGCCAGGGCCACGGCCAGGTTCACGGTGACCGAGCTCTTGCCCACCCCCCCTTTGCCCGAGGCGATGGCGATCACCCGGGCCGTGTCGGGGATGTCGGTGGCCGGCGCCGGGTCGCGGGCCAGGAGGCGGGCCCGGGCCATCACCGCCTTCTTCTGCTCGGCATCCATCACCCCGGTCCGCACCGACACACCGGTGACACCGGTGAGCGCGCCCACGTGGGTTTCGACATCGCTCTGGATCTGGGCCCGGAGCGGGCACCCGGCCACCGTGAGGGCCACCTCGACCTCCACCCGTCCCGCATCGTCGACGGTGACCGTGTTGACCATGCCCAGTTCGACGATGTCCGCACCCAACTCGGGGTCGACCACGCCCCGCAGGGCGGACCGTACCCGGTCCTCGCTGGGTCGAACCTCGGCCCCCGAGGCGCCGCCCTGCCCGGGTGTGGAAGTGTCAGGCCTGCTCACATGGGGAATTCTACCGGGCCACCACCTTCGACCACCCGACCGGATGTACCAATTGGCCTACGGGGCGGATACCATGGGGCGAGCTTCGCAACCCAGGAGGAACGTCGATGAGCGTCACCATGCAGAACGTAAGTATCGGGAAGAAGCCCAACCCGGTCACGTTGACTGATGTCGCCGCGTCGAAGGTCGCCGAGCTCCTGGCCCAAGAGGACGTCGACGGCCTCGCCCTGCGGGTCGCCGTCCGCCCCGGCGGGTGTTCGGGCTTCAGCTACGAGATGTTCTTCGACGCCGATGTGGCCGAGGACGACGTGGTGCGTGAGTTCGGGACGGTCAAGGTCGTGGTCGACGAGACCAGCGCCGACCTGCTGAAGGGCTCCACCCTCGACTACAGCGACGGTCTCCAGGGCGCCGGGTTCCACGTGACCAACCCGAACGCCAGCCGAACCTGCGGTTGTGGCTCCTCCTTCAGCTGATCCGCTGAACCCCTGACGCAGCTCCGCGTCGACGGTAACGACGTCGACGTCCCCGACGACGGGTCGACCCTTCTCGACGTGCTCCGCCATCAGCTGGGGATCACCTCGGTGAAGGACGGGTGCAGTCCCCAGGGCCAGTGCGGCTGCTGCACGGTCTGGGTCGACGGTGCTCCCCGAGTGGCCTGCGTCACTCCGGTGCGCCGGCTCGAGGGCCGGGAGGTGACCACTCTTGACGGTCTGCCTGATGCGGTCCGCCGTCAGTGGGCCGAGGCTCTGGTGGCCACCGGTGGAAGCCAGTGCGGATTCTGTACCCCGGGCATCCTGATGCGGCTGGCCGCCCTCACCGGCGTCGACGGTGCGCCGCCGTCGGGCGGTCCGCCGCCGCCGGACACGGTCGACCAGGCGCTCCTGGCCCACCTGTGCCGCTGCACGGGATGGCAGACCATCGAGGAGGCGGTCCGGCTGGTCGGAGCGGCGTCGTCGGGCGAGCCCCCGACGTCGTCCGGATCCCGCGACCTGGCCGCCGCCGCCGAGCGAGCGCGCCTCGAGGGGGGCATGCCCCAGCGGGTGGGTGGTGAGGTGGTCCTGGGCCGTGCCGGATTCGCCGACGACACCTGCCCGGCCGACGCGCTGGTGGCGGTGCCCGACGGCGAAGGTGGCTACGCCGTCGGCGAAACGGTGGCCGCGGCACGGGCCGTCGCCGGCAAGGTCCAGGGCCGCAGCACGTCCCTCGCCCTGGACCATCCGGTGGCGGTGCCCGCCGGACCGTGGGCCGTGGAGTTGGCCACCACCTGGGTCGAACCGGGGTATGTCGAGCCCGATGCCTCGTGGTGCGCGCCCGGAGGCGAGCCGGCCTCTCCGGTCGGGAACGGCGGGGCCTTCGGCGGAAAGCAACGCTCGCCGGTACCCGGTGACGCCCGGCGGCTCGCCGATCTCCACGGCCGGACGGTGCGGGTGCTCTGGTCGCGAGAGGACGTGGTCCGCCGGGGACCCAAGCGGCCTCCGGTGGCCGGGGGGATCGATGCCGGAGGGAGCGGGGTGCTCCGGGTCGGGGTGCCGCCCGGGGGCGTCGGTCCCGGTGTGTGGGCCGGGGTGTGCGCCGCGGTCGAGGCGGTGGCCCCTGGCTTGGTGCTCGAGCCGGTGCCCCTGGCCGGGCCGGCCATCTCCTTCGACCTCCGGGCGGCGGTGTGGGCCGAGGCGGCGGTGCTGGCCGCCTGCGCCCGTGTCGCGGGATCCGTGCTCGACTCAGACCTAGGCACAGACGCTGCGACAGAGATAGACCCCGCCGTGCGCTCCCGACGCGACGTGCCCGTCGAGGTGGTGGCGCCCAACGGCGGGCGTGCCACGGCTCGTTGCCGGCCCGACGACTCCATCGAAGTGACCGTGGATGCCGGCGAGGCCCTCGACGAGGTGGTGCTCCGTTCCTATGTCATCGGCGCCACCCATCAGGCCCTGGGGTGGGTCCGGTCCGAAGGGATCGCCGTGGACGAGCAGGGGGAGGTGCGCGACCTGACCATCCGATCCTTCGGGATCCTCCAGGCGCGGGCCATGCCCCCGGTCGAGGTGGTCATCGAGCCCGGTTCGGATCGCCCACCGGTGAACGCGTCCGATGCGGTACTGGCTGCGGTCGCCGCCGCCCGTTGGCTGGCGGACGGTCTCCCGCCGCGGTGGCCGACCGACCGGAGTGCCGCCGGGCGCCGGTAGGGGGCAGTGGCACCAAACGCTGCCGGTAGCGGGCGCCGGACGGTGAGGACGGGGGCAGCCCGGTAGGCTCCAGGCGCTCGGCGCCCGCCCGCCGACCACGTCGCCCGTTCCCGCAAGGAGTCCCCGATGAGCACGCCGATCGGTCCCTATTCCCCCATCGTCCGGGCCGGCCCCTGGCTGATCTGCTCGGGTCAGCTCGGCCTGGCCCCGACACCGGAGGGAGCGCCACCGGCACCCCCGAGCCTGGTCGAGGGAGGGGCCACCGCCCAACTCACCCAGGCCCTCAGGAATGCCGAGGCCCTGCTCGCCTCCGAGGGTGCCGTGCCCACCGACGTGGTCAAGACCACCGTGTTCGTCACCGACATGGACGGGTACGGCGCGGTCAACCAGGCCTATGCGGCCTACTTCGGCGGCCACCGTCCGGCGCGTTCGGTGGTAGGTGTCGCCGCCCTCCCGATGGATGCGGACGTCGAGGTCGAGGTGTGGGCCTACGTGGGTCCGACCGCTCCTGCCTGAGCGGAGGCGGAGGTGACAAGGCCGTCGGTCCCTGGAGCCCCGGAAGGCTCCCGGACTAGGGCGTCCAGTTGGTCTGGCCGAAGCGGTAGCCGACCGACCGCACCGTCTGGATCAGGTGTGCGTGCTCTTCGCCGAGCTTGGCCCGCAACCGGCGTACGTGGACGTCCACGGTCCGGGCCCCCCCGTAGTACTCGTAGCCCCATACCCGGCTGAGGAGCGTCTCGCGGGTGAAGACCTTGCCCGGTCGGGCGGCCAGGAACCGGAGGAGTTCGTACTCCATGTAGGTGAGGTCGAGGACCTTGCCGGCCACCGCGGCCTGGTAGGTCTCGAGGTTGAGGACGAGAGGGCCGTGCTCCAGCAGGTCGGGACGGAGCCCGCGCCCGGTCCTCCAGAACAGATGGGCCAACCGGGCGCTGAGCTCCTCGGGGTTGATCGGCTCGAGGCAGAGGTCGTCGAAGAGGTCTTCGCGGAGCTCGAGCTCGCCGAGCTGGTCGACCGGGACCACCACCATGACCGGAGCCAGGGGGACCTCGCGTTTGCGCAGGTGCCGGCAGAGGAGGAAGGCCCCCACCGGGTCGTCGCCGCTGCAGATCACCGCACCGGACCATCCGTCCTCGGGCTCGTCGATCTCTGCCGCCTCCGGCTTGTCGATCCCGCGCCACGGGTACCCGGCACGCTCGAGGACGGCGGTCACCCCGACGGGCGGCACGGCGGGGAAGCACAGAAGCGGTTCGATGGCGGTCTTCCCCCTTTCTTTCGATGTGCCGGCTGGTCGAGTGACCCTGTTACAGCAGGGGCAGGTAGCGGTCGAGCTCGAACTGGGAGACGTGGGCCTTGTACTCGGCCCACTCGGCCCGCTTGTTGCGGATGAACCACTCGAACACGTGCTCGCCGAGGGTGGTGGCCAACAGCTCGGAGGACTCCATCAGCCCCAACGCCTCGTGCAGGCTGCCGGGAAGGTGGAGGATGCCCTTGTTGGAGAGCTCCTCGGGACTGAGCGCGAAGAGGTTGGCGTCGGCCTCGGGTGGGAGGTCGTAGCCCTTCTCGATCCCTTCGAGCCCGGCGGCCAGCATGACGGCGAAGGCCAGGTAGGGGTTGCACGCACTGTCCGGTGACCGGTACTCGACCCGTGTGGACTCGAACTTGCCCGGCTTGACCACCGGCACCCGCACCAGGGCGGAGCGATTGTTGCGGGCCCAGGACACATGGATGGGAGCCTCGTAGCCGGAGACCAGTCGCTTGTACGAGTTGACCCACTGGTTGGTCACCGCGGTGATCTCCGGTGCGTGGCGGAGCAGGCCGGCGATGAACCCCTCGGCCACCTCGGAGAGCCCCCCGGGGCGGTCCTGGTCGACGAAGGCGTTGTTGTCCCCACGGAACAGGGACATGTGGGTGTGCATGCCCGACCCCTGAACGCCGGCCAGCGGCTTGGGCATGAAGCTGGCGAACACACCCTGCTGGCGGGCCATCTCCTTGACCACCAGACGCACGGTCATCACCGTGTCGGCCATGGTCAGCGCGTCGGTGTACCGCAGGTCGATCTCGTGCTGACTGGGCGAGTCCTCGTGCTGGGCGTGCTCGACCGGAATGCCCATCTCTTCGAGGGTGAGCACCGTGCGCTGGCGGATGTCGCTGGCCCGGTCGGCCACGGTCAGCTCGAAGTACGAACCCGAGTCGAGGGTGACCGGTGGCTTGGAAGGATCACCGTCGGCGAAGTAGAAGAATTCGATCTCCGGCGCCGCGTAGAAGGTGAAACCGAGATCGTGGGCCCGGTCGAGGGTGCGGCGGAGCACGTGGCGGGGGTCACCTTGGAACGGCGAGCCGTCCAGATCGACGATGTCGCAGAACACCCGGGCCACCTGGGCCTCGGGAGTGTCGCCCATGCTGGATGCCTGGCCGTGGCCGTGCCAGGGGAGGAGCTGGAACGTGTTGGCATCCGGTCGGGCCAGCACGTCGCTCTCCTGGACGCGGCTGAACCCGTCGATGGCCGAGCCATCGAAGGTCATGCCCTCATCGAGGGCGTTCTCCAGCTCGGCCGGCGTGATGCTGAACGTCTTCGGGGTCCCGAGCACATCCGTGAACCAGAGCTGGACAAACCGGATGCCGCGCTCCTCCACCGTCCGGAGGACATACTCCTCTTGACTCCTCATGGGGTCGGAGACCTCCGGCTGGCGCTCGGCGTGGGATGGGGGTTCGGAAGGTGCGATGGAGACATTGTCGCAGGTCGAGACGCGGTCGGTCGACGTGGAACCCCGCGACGGGGCCAGCACCGGCTACTTCCGGATGCGGTGCTGGCCCCGTCGGTGGGTCGGAGCCGGGGATGTTCGGGCCGGCTCCGTCGGGTGGCGTCCACCCGGGCGTTCCTCAATCAGCTCGCCGCCGCGTCGCTGCACACGGTCTCGGTGATGATGGCCGTCACCAGGTAGGGGTCCATGTTGGCGTTGGGCCGACGGTCCTCGAGCCAACCCTTCTTGGCCTTGGCCACCGCCCAGGGGATGCGGATGGACGCGCCTCGGTCCGAGGTCCCGTAGCTGAAGTTGGTGAAGTGGGCGGTCTCGTGCGCCCCGGTCAGCCGGCTCTCGATCCCCACGCCGTAGACGGCGATGTGCTCGTCGACCTTCTTCCCGATGGCCTCACACCCCGAGATGATGGCGTCCCAGCCCCCGTCCTCCCGCATGGCCTTGGTCGAGAAGTTGGTGTGGGCCCCGGCGCCGTTCCAGTCACCGAGGATGGGCTTGGGCTCGAGGGTGGCGTAGACCCCGAAGTCCTCGGCGATGCGGAAGAGCAGCCATCGGGCCAGCCACAGCTGGTCGGACACGTCGAGAGGGGAGAGGACGCCGACCTGGAACTCCCACTGGCCCATCATCACCTCGGCGTTGGTGCCCTCGATGCTGATTCCGGCGTCGATGCAGGCGGCCGTGTGCAGCTCGACGATCTCGCGACCGGGCATCTTGTCGCCGCCGACGCCGCAGTAGTAGGGCCCCTGGGGCGCCGGGTATCCGGCGGCCGGCCAACCGAGCGGGCGCCCGTCCTTGAAGAAGGTGTACTCCTGCTCGATCCCGAACATCGGCTCCTGATCGCCGTACTTCTCGACCACCTGGCGCAGCCTGGCCCGGGTGTTGGTCGGATGGGGCGTGAAGTCGGTCAACTCGACCTCGCACATGACCAGCTTGTCGTCCGGTCCCCGCAACGGGTCGGGGACAGAGTGCACAGGACGGAGCACGCAGTCCGAGTCGTGGCCCAGGGCCTGGTTGGTGCTCGACCCGTCGAAGCCCCAGATGCCCGGCTCTTCGCCGTCGGCGATGATCTTGGTCTTGCTCCGGATGAGGGGGGACGGCTCGGTCCCGTCGATCCAGATGTACTCAGCTTGATAGGGCACGTGTACTCCTTCGCAGCGTGGTTGTTGACCTGCCTCGGATGCAGTGTCCCTCGTCCAAGGCCCGTCCTGGGTTCGCGACGTCCGCCTCGGCGGCGTGCGACCCCCGAAGCGGGACGACCTGATCACAGGGAACAGCTAAGTCTTTCAGCGGGCGGTTTCACTTCCGTTTCCCAATTGTGAACGGACGATGAACAGGTGGAGCGCGCCGCCCGACGTCGCCGGGACCACCCGGGACGGCTCCGTCCCGGGGCCGGTGCCGACCGGGTCGGCCAAGCAGGTCGCCAGAGAATCGGGCAGGTCGCCAGAGAATAAGGCCAGGCAGCACCGCCGGTAGGGTGTGGCGATGCCTCGAGTGCGGGTCGCCGCGTGCCAGATCAACACAGTGGTCGGGGACCTCGAGGGGAACGCCGGACGCATCCTCGACGCGTTGGCCGAGGCAGAAGAGGGCGGAGCCGACCTGGCCGTCTTCCCGGAGCTGACCGTGACCGGGTATCCGCCTGAGGACCTGCTCAGCCGGCCCGCCTTCGTGGCCGACAACCAGTTGGTCTTCGCCCGGATCGCCGAAGCCAGCCGTTCGTGCGCCGCGGTGATCGGCTTCGTGGACACCGATCACCGCGGACGCCTGGTCAACGCCGCTGCCCTCTGCCACCAGGGCCGGGTACTGGGCAGCTACCACAAACGACTGCTCCCCAACTACGGCGTGTTCGACGAGCAGCGGTGGTTCACGCCTGGGGAGGGAGCCGCGGAGCGCTACCTGGTGGCCGGCGTGCCGGTTGGCATCACCATCTGCGAGGACATGTGGTTCGCCGGCGGTCCGATGGCCGATCAGGCCCGGGCCGGATCCCGCCTCCTGGTCAACCTCAACGCCTCTCCCTACTCGCAGGGCCGCCGTGACGAACGGATCGCCGTGTTGGCCGACCGGGTGTCGGAGACCGGGTGCCCGGTGGTCTATGTCAACCAGGTGGGAGGGCAGGACGAGCTGGTCTTCGACGGTGCCTCGCTGGTGGTGGCGGCTGATGGAGCGCTCCTGGCCGCCGCCGGCCAGTTCACCGAGGAGGTGATGCTGGTCGACATCGACACTGTCGGGTCGTCCGAGGCCCTGGGCCCGATTCCGGCGGACGCGGTGCAGGTCACCACGACGCCGCGCCGTCCGGCGCCGGACGACCCACCGGCCCACCCGATGGCCCCCGTCCTCGATCACGGGGCCGAGGTCTACGAGGCGCTGGTCCTCGGCACCCGTGACTACCTGGCCAAGAACGGCTTCTCTGACGCTGTGATCGGCCTCTCCGGTGGGATCGACTCGTCCTTGGTGGCGGTCATCGCCGTCGATGCCCTGGGGGCGGAGCACGTCCACGGGGTGACCATGCCCTCTCGCTACTCGAGCGGCGGCTCGGTCGACGACGCGGTGACCCTGGCCAACAACCTCGGGGTGGCCGTCGCCACCGTGCCCATCGAGCCCGCCCACCATGCCCTGGCCACCACCCTGGCCCCGCTCATGGAGGGCGAACCCACCGGCCTCACCGACGAGAACCTCCAGTCGCGGATCCGTGGGGTCCTGTTGATGGCCCTGTCCAACGCCAAGGGGTGGATCGTGCTCACCACCGGCAACAAGAGCGAGATGGCCACCGGGTACTCGACGCTGTACGGCGACTCGGCCGGAGGATTCGCGGTGATCAAGGACGTCCCGAAGACCCTGGTCTACGAGTTGTGCCGCCACCGGAACCGCAAGGCCGGCTACGACCTGATCCCCGAACCGGTGCTGACCAAGGCCCCGTCGGCCGAGCTGCGTCCGGACCAGCGCGACGACGAGTCCCTACCCCCCTACTCGGTGCTCGACCCGGTGGTCGCCGGGTACGTGGAGGGGGACCGGTCGGCGGACGACCTGATCAAAGAGGGCT
Organism: Acidimicrobiales bacterium; assembly: GCA_017883065.1. GTDB lineage: Bacteria > Actinomycetota > Acidimicrobiia > Acidimicrobiales > RAAP-2 > Bog-756. The sequence continues at coordinate 18,394 of JADGOG010000041.1, forward strand.
TCGATGCCGAGACGGTGGACCGGGTGGTGGGCCTGATCGACCGGGCCGAATACAAGCGTCGGCAGATGCCACCTGGGGTCCGTATCTCCGGCAAGGCGTTCGGTAAGGATCGGCGAATGCCCATCACCAACAACTACCGGCCGCCGCCCGGTCCCACGAGCGGAAGGGCGCCCACCGTTGGCTGAGTTGTCCGACAGCCGAACCGACAGCCCCTCCGACGCCTCGGCCGGCTCCGGCGACGAGCGCTCCTTGCCCCTCCGCCTCGGCGAGACGGCGGCGCTGGTCGGCGAGTACCGCTGGATCGAGAACGCCCTCTACCGCCGGCTCGGAGCGTGGGTCCACGACACCGCGGTGGCCGCCGTGCAGGTGCATCTCGACGCCCAGAGCATGCGTCACTCCTGGCACGCCGAGCTGTGGGCCGAGCGCCTCCCGGTCATGACCGGGGCCGACCCCGACGGCCTGACCGTCCCGGCTCCCGCCACGGCAGCACTGTTCGCCGCCCTGTCCGGCGACCCTCCGGTGGCCACCGGCGCCGGATCCACCTGGCCGCCGGCCGACCAGGTCATCGAACGACCGGCGGCGCTGCCCCGTCTGGCCGGGCTCTACCGGGTGGTCCTTCCCCGGTTGGTGGTCACCTACCAGCGCCACCTCCGGGTGGTCAGCGCCATCACCGACGGGCCGGTGGCCCGCACGCTGCGCCTCATCCTGAACGACGAGATCGAGGACTGGCAGGCGGGCGAGCGGCTGGTCCAACGACTGGTCACCCGGCCCCACGACGTGGCCGCCGTGCACCACTTCCTGCAGGGTCTCGAGTCGGCGGTGGTGGGAGCCGGGGCCCGGTCGGGCCTGGTCAGCTTCCCCCCGTCCGTGCCGGAGGAGTGAGCGTCTGAGGGGAGGCCCTGGCGCCGGCTGCGTCCGAAGGGCTTGACGCGTCCGGTAAACTTCGAAAGCAGCAATCGTTGCGCCCGAAAACGCCTGACCTGAATCAGCGAGCACCGCGCATGCGGTCGCACTGCCAGGGTCGGCCCTCCCCCACGGTGTGGGGAAAACGAAGGACCTGGTGAAGTTGGCTAAGGAGCGCCTCGAACGAGACGACGAGGATCTGGTTCGGTTGTATCTGACCGACATCGGACAGTACCCGTTGTTGACCAAGGATGACGAGGTTCGCTTGGCCCAGGCCATCGAGGCCGGTCGCGAAGCCGATGCCCAGCTGGCGGCGTCCCCCAAGGGGCTGACCCCGGCGAAGAAGCGTGAGCTGCGCCGGACCACCCTCCAGGGGGAGGGTGCCCAGCAGACCTTCGTGCAGTCGAACCTCCGGCTGGTGGTCTCCATCGCCAAGAAGTACCAGGCGTCAGGCCTGCCCCTGCTCGACCTCATCCAGGAGGGCAACCTCGGCCTCATGCACGCCGTGGAGAAGTTCGACTGGCGCAAGGGATTCAAGTTCTCCACCTATGCCACCTGGTGGATCCGTCAGGCAATCACCCGTGGCATCGCCAACACGGGCAGGACCATCCGGCTCCCGGTACATGCGGGCGACACGCTGGCCCGGGTCCAGAAGGCCCAGGCCCGGCTCGAGCTCAAGTACGGCCGGCCGGCGACCCTGGCCGAGCTGGGCGCCGAGGTCGAGATGCCCGAGGACAAGCTGGTCGAGGCGCTTCGATTCCGTGCCGAACCCCTCTCGCTGTCCGAGCCTCTCCGCGAGGACGGGGACGCCGAGCTCGGAGACGTGGTCGAGGACCGGTCGGCCGAGTCCCCCTTCGAGGTGGCGGCTGTCTCCTTGCTTCCCGAGGAGATCGGGCGCCTGCTCTCCCCTCTGGACGAGCGGGAACGGGAGATCCTCCGCCTGCGCTTCGGACTCGATCGTGGCGAGCCCCGCACGCTCGAGGAAGTGGGCGAGCACTTCAATCTGACCCGTGAGCGGATCCGTCAGATCGAGGCTCGGGCCATGTCCAAGCTCCGGCATCCTTCGTCGGACACCGGGGCACGGGACCTCCTCACCGTCTGAGTCGCCCGAGGTCCGCTGGCCCCGGGGCTCTGCAGGTCTCCGTGGGAACGGATAGCATCACCTCCCATGAAGAAGCTGTTGATCCTCGCCATCGTCGTTGCCCTGGGTGTTGTCGCCGCCAAGCGGCTTCGTCCTTCCTGAGCAACCCGTCCCCGCGCCGCGTGCGCTGAGCAGATCTGAGCGACGTTTCGTCGCGCCCGGAATCCCGGCGCTCAGCGGGATTGGCGACGGGCCAGGCGCCAGGCCACCAACGCTCCCACCGACGCGGCGGCGGTGATGCCGGCCACGCTGGCCGTCAGCGGCAGACTGGGGACGCTGACCCGGTCCCGCAGGCGGATCGGCTTGGTGAACTGCATCACCTCCCATTCGCGCTCCCGTGCCAGCTTGGCCAGCACGCGGTCGGGATTGACCGCGACCGGGTGGCCGACCGCCTCGAGCATGGGGAGGTCGGTATAGGAGTCCGAGTAGGCCGACGACTGCTCGAGGTCGATGCCTTCGGCCTCTGCCAACTCCCGCATGGCCTCCGCCTTGAACGGCCCGTAGGAGTAGAACTCCATGTCGCCGGTGTACCGGCCGTTCTCGTCGACGAACGCACGGCTGGCGATGGCCCCGTCCACGCCCAGGTAGGCGGCCAACGGCTGCACGATCTCGTCCGGGGAGGCGGAGACCAGGTACACCTTGTAGCCGGCGGCCCGGTGGGCCTCGATCAGGTCGAGCGCCTCGGCGTAGATGATCGGCTCGACCGTCTCCTCCATGGCTTCGCGCACGATCTCCCTGATCTGCTCGCGGTCCCACCCCTTGGTCAGCATCAGCATCGACTCGCGGACCCGGGCCAGCTTCTGCTCGCTGGCCCCCAGGTTCACGTAGATGATCTGGGAGACGAGGGCGCGGGCCACCAACCGCCGGTTGATCAGCCCGCCCCGGTAGAGCGGACGACCGAAGGCGGGGATCGACGCCTTGGCGATCACCGTCTTGTCCAGGTCGAAGAAGGCCGCCCTCATCGGCTCAGCGCCCCACCAGCAGCAGCTGCACGGCGGACTCAGCGTCGGCGGTGACCAGCACCAGGACCTCGTCCCCGACGGCCAGGCGGGTGTCCCCCCGGGGAACGATCAGGTGGTCGTCGCGGACCACCGCCACCACCGTGGCCTCACGGGGGACCCCGAGGTCCACCAGGGCGATGCCGGCGGCCGGCGAGTCGTCGGCCAGGGTGACCTCCACCAGGTGGGCGTTGCCCCCCTCGAACCGGAGCAGGCGCACCAGGCTCCCCACCGAGACAGCCTCCTCCACCAGTGCGGTGAGCAGCTGGGGGGTGGAGACCGAGACGTCGACACCCCACGTCTCGGTGAAGAGCCATTGGTTCTTGGGGTGGTTGACCCGGGCCACCACCCGTGGGACGGCGAATTCCTGCTTGGCCAGCAGGGAGACCACCAGGTTGTCCTCGTCGTCCCCGGTGGCCGCCACCACCACGTCGACGGTGGCCAGACCGGCCGCATCCAGCGCCGAGACCTCGCAGGCGTCGGCCACCACCCACGTGATGTCCAGGTCGCCGCGGATGCGGGCCACCAGTTCGGGGTCCTGTTCGATGAGCAGCACGTCATGGCCACCGGCGTGGAGGTCCGAGGCGATGGCCGTCCCGACGCTGCCGGCACCGGCGATGGCGACCTTCATGGCTGCCCCCCGGTGGGGCCGTTGGCGGTTCCTGCGGTGGTGGACCCCGAAGCGGCACCGACCGTTCCGGCGGCTCCGTCCGCGGCCGGGCCGGGAGCCGGGGCCTCGTCGACGGTCGACCCCTCGGGGGCCCCGACCAGGCGGGCCTTGAGCCGCTCGAGGGAGGTGTCGGTCACCATCACGTGGATCACGTCCCCGTCCTGTCCGACCAGATCGGCGAAGTCGAGGCGGGCCACCCCGGCCCGGGTCACGGCCACGACGGTCATCGCCCCGGGCACCGACACGTCGGCCAGGCGCTTGCCGGCCCACCGCTCGGGCAGCTCCCGCTCGACCAGCGACAGGGTCCCGGTCGAATCCGTCCAGTCCGACTCCACCTCGCCGGGGATCAGGCGACGGCGGACCTGGTCGATGGTCCACGAGACGGTGGCCACGGTGGGGATGCCCAGGCGGAGGTAGATCTGGGCACGGCGGGGGTCGTAGATGCGGGCCACCACGTTGGGGATCTCGTAGGTCTCGCGGGCGATCCGGGCGGTGAGGATGTTCGAGTTGTCTCCGCTGGTCACCGCGGCCAGTGAGTTGGCCTCCTTGGCCCCGGCCCGATCCAGGTCGTCGCGGTCGAATCCGGATCCGACCACGGTGGTGCCCGGCCAGTCGGCCGGAAGCCTGCGGAAGGACTTGGGGTTGCGGTCGATGATGGAGACCGAATGGCCCTGTCCTGTCAACCCCACGCCCAAGCCTGATCCGACCCGGCCACAACCCACGATGACGATATGCACCCGAACCATGCAACACGCATCGTGGGGAGATCACAACTCACCCCCTGCGTGCAGAGGACCGATGGGCATGGGACCACCTGGTCCGGGGTGGTCCGGCCCACCTCCGGCATGACGACCAGGGGGGACGCCCATGATTGACTGAGGGGGTGGAGCCAACGGATACCGGACAGGGAGAGGCGGCCCGGCCCGTGGTCAGCGACCCCGGACCCTCCGACCCCCGCACGGCCGGCCCCGCACCGTCGGCGGTGCCCAGCGTGCCGGTGGGCAGTGTGGCGGCGGGCGGTGGGACCGTGCCTGGCGCCCG
>JADGOG010000130.1 GCA_017883065.1 Acidimicrobiales bacterium
GTGTAGCCGAAGGTCTGGGCGACCACGTAGACGGTGAAGATCAGTCCCCACAGCGCGCCGGAGCGCCCGGCGCGACGCGCCACCTGTCCTGCGACCACCGCCTTCGGGTGATGCCCGGCTGGCGTGAGCACACGTGGCGGTACATCGATCAGCAGGTCGGTCATGGCGGATCGCCCTCACCCGACGCGGTCCCCGCTGGCTCCGGAGCGGTGCCGTCGGGTCCGTAGTGGGCGAGGAAGAGCTCCTCGAGCGAGGGCTCGCGGCTCAAGAGCTCCCGCACCCCGGTGCCCGCCATGGCATCGACGAGCGGTTCGATGGACCCCTGGATCTCGAGGTGGATGTGGCGGCCGTCGATCACGGCCCGCTTCACACCCGGCACGCCGGCCAGGTCCGGAGGTGTGGCATCGAAGATGGCCTCGACCGTCAACGAGGAGAGGTGACGCATCTCTTCGAGTGTCCCGATCTCGACCAGCCGACCTTGGCGAAGGATCCCCACCCGGTCGCACAGCGCCTCGACCTCGCTCAGGATGTGCGACGACAGGAAGACGGTCTGTCCGACGTTGCGCGCCTCGTGGATGCAGTGGCGGAACGCCTGTTCCATCAGCGGGTCGAGGCCACTGGTGGGCTCGTCGAGCAACAGCAGATCGGGCCGGGTCATGAGGGCAGCGATGAGCAGCACCTTTTGACGGTTGCCCTTGGAGTAGGCCCGCACCTTCTTGGACGGATCGAGGTCGAACCGCCCGACCAGTTCGTCTCGATAGGCGGTGTCCACCCGGCCCTGGACCCGGCCGAGGAGGTGGAGCGTCTCGGCCCCGGTGAGCGACGGCCAGAGGTTGGCTTCCCCGGGTACATAGGCCAGCCGACGGTGAGCGTCCACCGTCCGGCGCTGGCAGTCGAGCCCGAAGATCTCGGCGCGCCCCGCTGTCGGTCGAGCCAGTCCGAGCAGCAGCCGGATGGTCGTGGTCTTCCCCGCCCCGTTCGGACCCAGGTAGCCCACCACCTCTCCCTCGGCAATCTCGAGGTCCAGTTCACACAGCGCGTCGACGTCGCCGTATCGCTTGGTGAGTCCCTCGGTACGGATGGCCGGTGTGCCCATGGATTGAAACTCCCTTGTGATTTCAGAAGATACTGAACCCTGGGGAGGGCGAGCCCCAGAGGCGAAGGTCCCTTCGCCGTGGTGAATCGCCCACCGGAGCCCGGCACGGGTCCCACAAGAAGCAGACCACCCAACCGGTGGCTGGACGTATCGGAGGTCGTGCGCACTGCGCCAGAGGAGAACAGGAGTTCTCCTCACCTGCCAAGCCGTTCCTGGCATGTCGTTACTTCCGCTCGGAGTGGCCTGCTCCGAACGGGTCGGTGAGGAAGGCCGGCACCTGCAGGACACTGGCACCGACTCCGTCGCCCACAGGGTAAGCCCGGGAACGTCGGACGTGTTCAAGCCGCACGGCGGTTCCGACCGGCGATGGGCGACAGTTCGGCGGGCCTGGCGGGCCCGACGTCCACGTGCCTCTCGCTCGCTCGGTGAAGATGACCACCCTTCGACCAGGTGAGCTTCCGACTCGTCCTCGAAGTGGGTGGCGAGGGGAGTGGTACCTGCCCCCGTGTCAGCAGCCCGCCCGCGGACAGTGGGTAGGGCCTGCCCTAATCGTGAGGTGGGTCTGCCCCCTGACAAGCGACTGACCAGGGCATTCGCGATGGATGACCTGACCCGTGTCGACGATGGGACCTTTGGCCCCTTCTCTGACGCTCGATTCCATCGTTCAATGTGTTTGTCAGACTCGCCCGGCCAGCGGATGGTCCGCCTTTGGCGGACTCCGGACCATCCGCTGGCCGGGTCGGGGTGACTAGGGACCGTGCGAAGGACCCCCGGCTTGCTCCCCCGCTTGCCGAGGGTCTTCGCACTTTCTCCGCCCGGTTGGACAGCGGAAGAAAGGGAGCAAGCTGTGTATGCGCAGGTAGGAGACCGGATCGTCGTCTGTAGCGACTCCGTGGTCGAGTTCGACCGCACCGGTGAGGTCACGGACGTGCGACGAACTGACGGGCATCCCCCGTACCTGATCCGCTGGGATCACGATGGGAACGAATCTCTCGTGTTTCCCGCGTCAAACGCGTTCTTCATGCATCGCTCCTCGAGCGACTTCGTCTGAGCAACTGACGCAAGCCCGGAACTGGGGCCGGTCCTCGATGGCTAGCCCAGAGCGCCGGTAGGAATGGCGACGACAGGAGGATCCCCGAACTTCTGTGGCCCTCTTCGACGCCGGTCTGGATTCCTTCGGTGATGCTGTCGAGTCTTTGGTGTGGGCTACATCATCCTGAACACAGCGAGGCCGATACTCCACGGACCAGACCCTGCTGACGTCAGCGACCGAAGGATGTCCAGCCGTCGCGGAATCCGGCCGGAGTCAGTGTCCGCCACGTGCCTCCTTGGCGTACTTCGCTGCCAATTGACGGGAGAATCCCCAGGTCCGCCCGATCTCGCCGATGGAGCGGCCCTCGTCGAGCTCGGCGGCGATCAGCGAGAGCCGGGCATTGTGTCGGCACTGCTCGAAGTCACGGAGGGCCTCCGTCAGTTCCTGCCGCGCTCGGCCGGCCTCTTCAGCGTTCAACGTCAACGAGGCGCCATTCCCGTTCTCGACACTCTTGAGAGTCCTGCGGTACACCGCTTCGACGGTCCGCAGGCGGGAGCGGAGTTCACGAGCCGATTCGAGGAGCGTCCGGGTATCACGCGCTGCAGTCTTCTCAAGTCTGTTCATCATGAGCAGACTAGGCCGTCATCCGGCCCCAGCCCGGGTGTCGCAAGAGCATGCGGTCGACATAGGCAGGTGGGATGCCTGCCATTGACGCGAGGAGAACCGAGCTCGGCATCTCCCGGTCGGGCCAGACGGATGAAGCAAGGGACCCATTGGCGATCGAACGCTACTGGTTGGTCTTGACTGCCGCCCGCAACTGGGCCGGCGCTGCGATCGACGTGCCCAGCGTCACCGTCACCGAGGAGGTCACCGAGGCGGGCTCGATCTGGAGGTAGACGTTCCCTGCGACGGCCGGGACCACCGTCGAGCTCACCGTCGTGGTGGTGTTCTTGGCCAGCGTTGCACCGGCCTGGGTGCCTGCGCCACCGCTGCACAGGTTGGAGACCCAGGCCACGGCGCAGGCAAAGACCTTGAAGGTGGGCGTTCCGGATGCTGGATTGGAGATGGTGACCTTGTAGCTGATGGCACTGAGGGCGATGGTGCCGGTGTTGGTGATCATCGAAGTCTGGAATGTGTTGGTGGTGAAGGTCATCGAGGTTGTCGCGGCCGTCGCCTTCCACGTACCGCTGACCACCGCTTCGCTACCTACTGCGATGCCCTTGTGGTTGGCGGCGCCGGCACTGAGCGGTGTCACCAGCACCATCACTCCCGCAAGCAGGAGGACGGCCGCGGCTGCGGCCGTCCTGCCTGCATTGCATCGAAGGTAGTTCGTGCCCATGGCGTCACCGGCTACTGGTTGGTAGCGATACCCGTACGCTGTTGCTCGGTGAAGGTGTAGGCCAGGGTGGTCGACAGCCCCTGGATCGTCGGCGTAGGAGCCACCCCGTTCGTGGAGGTCTCCGTTCCGACCAGCCCAAGGCTGACCTGCACGTGGGCGACCTGGCCGGTAGATGCCGCCAAGGATGGGACGTTGGACAGGCTCACGGCCGTGCCTGAGGTGTTCATGGTGCTGATCTGAGCTGTGGCCAGAATGGGCGTTGTGGTGCCTGAGCACACCCCGGTGGCCAGCGTCCACGCCACCGAGCACTGGGTGGCGGTCACCGTCAACCCTTCGCCGGGTGCCGTCCCGTTGGTGAGAGCGTTGGCGGGGGTTCCGGCTACCCACAGGGTCATGCCGGCGGCGGATGCCAGCGTGCCGGTGTTGTTGAGGTTGACGTAGACGTTGTCCGTGTCACCTGGAGCCATCTTGCCCACGAAGTTGCTGAAGCCGGCTCCGACATCGGCGCTGAGGGTCAGATTGAGAGTACCGGAGGCGACCGCCTCGGAACCGGTGGCAACACCGGACAGTGCGGCGTAGACGCCCGCGGTGGTCAGAAGTCCCACCGATGCCGCGAACAGTCCGGCGACCATGGCCTTTCCGTGCCGCCTTGGCTTGTTTCGAGTGCGGGTGTGCAGACTCATGAAGTGCTCAACTTTCTATTGGTATGCATTGGCAAAGCGATCGGAGGGCACCGAAGGCAGTGGGCGAGCTGCCTCACGCGGACTCAGGATCCAACGAACGCCGGAACTGCCGACAGCCAGACCGCCGAGGACGATCAACATCAGTTGGATTGGGCCACGTATCCCGACCATGAAGCGGCCAAACCATGGGACGGTGGTCACCACTTCGGGCACGGAGGTCGAAGTCAGCTGGGCGTGCCACGGGTCGGGAGCCTCGTTCGCATCACCTTTTGTGGTGATGACGGGAGCCGATGAGGTGCCACCGACCGACGTGATCCGGTGGGCGAACTCCGCGTGCTCTCCCGGTGGGACGAACAGCACGATCATGCCCTTGTGTAGATCCCTCACCGGAACCGGCTTGGTGATCAGGAGTGCTCCAGGTCCGTAGGCAGGGCGCATGCTGCCGGTCAGGACCGGCCGGACACTGAGATGGAAGGCGAACACCACGACACCGACCACGGTGCATACCGCCGTCAACGTGACAGTGCAGATCAGGATGAGTCCAGAGACGATCCTCGGATTGCTCGACGGGGTGCTGTCAACAAGGGGTGTCACTCAAGGTTCTTCGGCTCCCAGGACCATCGCCTTGAGTGATTTGCAATAGCTATTGCGCACCCCCTGTTGCGGGGCAAGCGCTTCCTGACACTCCGGTCCGGTAAGAGGGACCGGACGAGTCACGGCGCAAGGGGCCCGGGTCTGGCCGGTCAGCTGCCCGATCCCACCTGCGCCCTGTCGTCACGGACAACGTTGCCCAGGATCACGCTGATCTTGGAGGACGAGGAGAGGATGGATCTCCGGAACCCATTCGAATCCAGCTGGCCATGCCAACTCGAGCCAGATTGCGCCCCAGGGAGATGGCTGGGCCGAGGAGCGAGGCCTGGCGCCGAATCGCTGGGACGAGGCTCGGCCAACGGACCGTGGGAGAGTGCCTCGGTTCGATGAGAGTGTGGCCCACTCGATGGCGGGTCTCCACGAGAGTTGTACGCTCTGCGTCCGGAAGAGAAGGGCACCTCTCCAAAGGCTGCGCCAGTGCCCTCGGTCAGCAACCAGTGCCTTCCCGCACGTCAGGGAGCGCGCCAGGGCAGGGAGACTGAACAAGGACAGGGTCAAAGTCAGAGGCACGGGGCAGTAGCTCAGTGGTCAGAGCAGGGGACTCATAATCCCTCGGTCGCAGGTTCGATCCCTGCCTGCCCCACCAGTGTGACTGGTCAATTCCGGCTGATCCTGTAAGCGGATCCGGTTGATGCGTGACTCCTCGACGCAGTGATGCTGCCACGTGCGCCGATCTGAGTCCCGGCCCGGGTGGCCACACGCCCGAGGATCGTGACGATCGTTCTGCTCCGACTCTTCCTATGTCCGGCGATCCTCACACCTTCGGCGAGGCGCAGTCTCGAACCATCGCTGATGCCAAGACCGACAGCGCGGAAAGCCATGCGTCGTCCGAAACGGACAGCGCATGCTCTCCCTCGACCGCGACTTGACCGAAGAAGAGCGCATACCAGATTCGCGCGAATGCCTCACCGCTCATCCCATCGGCCAGGAGTCTCCTGTCGACAATCGGTTGCACCGTTTCCATGATGGTCGTCGAAGCGTCGCGCTTGACCTGTTCGATTCCCTCAGAGACTTCAGGGTTGTGTTGGGCGAACGATATTCCCTCGAGCCGCAGGAGCCGAGCAGTGGTTCGCTCCGGCTCCTGCGCCTCGGCGATCATCACGGCCAGCGCAGCATTCAAGTCGGCCGCCGTCTCGACGTGCTTGAGCGGCTCGGTGAAGATCTCCACCAGGCCAGTCATCACTGTTCGGTAGCGGGTCACTATCGCCGCAGCCATCAGGCCCTCTCGATTGCCGAAGTAGCTGTAGAGGAGCGGGATCGAGACGCCGGCGAGGGCGGCGACGCGTTTGACGCGAAATTGGGTGATCCCGTGCTGGTCGAGTTCGACCACCGTCGCCTCGAGGATCTTGTCCCTCATCATCAGCACTGACAGTAGCGTGGGGGCTCCCACGAAGGTGGAAGGACCGGTGCCCCGCTGCAGGCGGCGAGCCCCGGCCGGGGACGTCCCCTAGAGTTCGGCGGCCCAGTCGCGGGTGGTGATGATCTCCGCCATGCGGTTGAGGAACCGGGCCGCATAGGCGCCGTCGATCGCCCGATGGTCGAAGGTGAGTGCCAGAAGCCCGACAGAGTGGATGGCGATCGATTCACCGCCCCCGGGAAGCGCCACGACGACCGGCCTTCTCGCCACCCCGTCCGTGGAGAGGATGGCAACCTGGGGCTGGCTGATGATGGCTCCGGTCAACAGTGTGCCGAACGGCCCGGGGTTGGTGATGGTGAAGGTCCCATTGCTCAGATCGTCGAGGGTCAATTCATTCGACCGCGCTCGGGATGCAATTGCTCGAATCCCTCGGGCCATCCCCCGCAGGTTGAACGCGTCCGCACGGTGGAGAACGGGTGCGATGAGGCCGTCGCTTCCGAGGTCGACGGCGATGGCGAGGTTGAGGTCGCGATGGATGATCAGGGCGTCGTCAGCGACCGAGGCGTTCAGGTTGGGGAACGTGCTCAGTGCCTGGACGGCGGCGCACGCGTTGAACGATAGGTACGTGAGGCTGAACCCCTCCTCATTCTCGAACGCGGCACCGTGTGTCCTTCGGATCTGCTCGACTCGCTCGAAGTCGACCTCTTTGACCATCAACGTGTGGGCGGAGGTTGCCTTGGAGCGGACCATGTGCTCGGCCGTCAACCTTCGGATGTTGGTGAAGGGAACGGACTCGTCTTTGGACGGTGACTCCGTGGGAGCTCCATCCGGAGTGATGCCCGGAGGTGTCCTTCTGTCACCGATGACACTCTCCACATCTTGACGGGTGATGCGGCCTCCAGGGCCCGTGCCCGGCACCATGGTTGGATCGAGACCGTGCTCCTTGAGCAGGCGCCGCACGACCGGGGAGAGCTGCGGCCTGTCGCCCGAAGGTGACTGAGGGGATCGCTGGACCCTGGGGATCGGGATCACTGGCGCTGCCCCTTCGGAAGCGGCCGCCGGAGGCGCTGTCGATGAGGCAGGCGCGGAAGTCGTGCCGTCACTGATGAATGCCAAGGTCACACCCACGTCGACCGTCCTTCCCTGTTCGACGAGAATCGACGTGAGCACACCGTCGGCCGGAGCAGGAACCTCGGTGTCGACCTTGTCCGTAGAGACCTCGAAGAGGGCTTCGCCCCGCACGACGGCATCCCCGACCTGTCTGCACCATTTCGTGATTGTGGCTTCCGCCACCGTCTCCCCCAGCTGGGGCATGATCACCTCTGGCATGAAGACCACCTCTCCCTCGTGGGTTCCGGGTCCGGTCGAGCATCTCGAGAGGTGGCAGCCTCCCGAAGTGCCGCCCCCGAGAACCTGTCGGGCCGTTCAGCGACCATCGCAACGACCATGGCTTCCAAGTGGACTGGTGCGAAGGTTCCCCCGGGGATTGACGCCATCGAACACCAATCGATGATGAGAATCCAGTCGCCATGCGGGTCGTCGAGATGCCAGCAGGTCGGAGGTCGATTCGCGCCATGCCGAAGGCGGTGGGGTCTCAGACGCCGAGCTGAACGGCCATCCAGTCAGCGGCGAGCGGACGGTGCCGGTAGATGAC
>JADGOG010000042.1 GCA_017883065.1 Acidimicrobiales bacterium
CACTGCGGCATCGTCCCCGATCCAGGTCTCACCGGGGGGAGGGAGCTCCCCCTCGGGGAACCGGGCCCGGGCCGCCGCCTCGAACCGCACCCGAAGCCGCTCGATGGCCTCGAACTCCCCGGTCCCGGTGGGCGGAGTGCCCGGGTCCTCGTCGGGATTGGGCCTCTGCACGGTCCCTTGCCTACCATTGGGCGCAGTGCCCACCGGTAAAATGGTGGACATTCGGTGGAAAGCCAGCGTGAGCGCGCTCCCCACCGGTCGAATGCATCGGACTCCCGAGGAGGAACACCCAGCACATGCCCCCCACCACGAACAAGAAGCTAATTGCCTGGGTGGACGAGATCGCCGCGCTGACCGAGCCGGCCACCGTCGAGTGGTGCAACGGATCGGCCGAGGAGTACGACCGCCTCTGCCAGCTGCTGGTGGACAACGGGACCTTCACCAAGCTCTCCGAAGCCAAGCGGCCCAACAGCTACTGGGCCCACTCCGACCCGGGTGACGTGGCCCGCGTCGAGGACCGCACCTTCATCTGTTCCACACTCGAGTCCGACGCCGGGCCGACCAACAATTGGCGGGATCCGGCGGAGATGCGAGGTCTGCTCACCGACCTGTTCAAGGGCTCGATGCGGGGCCGCACCATGTACGTGGTCCCCTTCTCGATGGGTCCGCTCGGCTCGTCGATCGCCCACATCGGCGTGCAGATCACCGACTCCGCCTACGTGGCCGTCTCGATGCGGATCATGACCCGCATGGGTCGAGGTGCGCTGGAGGTGCTCGGGGAGGACGGCGAGTTCGTGCCGTGTCTCCACTCGGTGGGCGCACCCCTGGCCGAGGGCGAGGCCGACGTGGCCTGGCCGTGCGACTCGGAGAACAAGTACATCGTGCACTTCCCCGAGACCCGTGCGATCTGGTCGTACGGATCGGGCTACGGCGGAAACGCCCTCCTCGGAAAGAAGTGCTTCGCCCTGCGCATCGCCTCGGTGATGGCCCGGGACGACAACTGGCTGGCCGAGCACATGCTCATCCTGAAACTCACCTCGCCTGCCGGTGAGACCCGGTACGTCACCGGCGCCTTCCCCTCGGCCTGCGGCAAGACCAACCTGGCCATGCTCATCCCCACCCTCGCCGACTGGAAGGTGGAGACGGTGGGCGACGACATCTGCTGGATGAAGTTCGGTCCCGACGGCCGCCTCTACGCCATCAATCCGGAGGCCGGCTTCTTCGGGGTCGCCCCGGGCACCAACGTCCACACCAACCCCAACGCCATGCTCACCCTCGACGCCAACACCATCTTCACCAACACCGCCCTGACCGACGACGGCGACGTGTGGTGGGAAGGGATGACCGATGAGGCGCCGGCCCATGCGACGTCGTGGAAAGGTGAGGAATGGACGCCCGAGTCGGGCACACCGGCCGCGCATCCCAACGCCCGGTTCACCGTCCCTGCCGCCCAGGACCCGGCCATCGCCTCGGAGTGGGAGGACCCGGCCGGCGTCCCCATCGACGCCATCCTCTTCGGCGGCCGTCGGGCCTCGGTGGTCCCACTGGTGTTCCAGTCCCGCGACTGGGACCACGGCGTGTTCCTCGGCTCGATCATGGCCTCGGAGACCACCGCAGCCGCCGCCGGCGCCGTCGGCAACCTGCGGCGCGACCCCTTCGCCATGCTCCCCTTCTGCGGGTACAACATGGCCGACTACTTCGCCCACTGGCTGAAGCTCGGAGCCTCCGCCGACCCGGAGAAGCTCCCGAAGATCTTCTACGTCAACTGGTTCCGCAAGGACGAGGACGGACGCTGGCTGTGGCCGGGCTACGGGGAGAATTCCCGGGTGCTCGAGTGGGTGTTCGAGCGGGTGAGTGGTACCGGAGACGCCACCGAGACGCCGATCGGATTCATCCCCGCCGCAGGTGCCATCGACACCGACGGGCTCGACGTGTCGCCCGCCGACATGGAGAAGCTCCTGACGGTCAACATCGACGAGTGGCGGGCAGAGGTGCCGAGCATCCGTGAGCACTTCGCCACCTTCGGCGACAAGCTGCCGGCTCAACTCCACGCCGAGGTGGACAAGCTCGAACAGCAGCTCGGCTGAGCGTTACGTCTGCGGTGTAGTTGGGGGCTTCACCAGTTGTGCCTCCTGGCCTCCGCCTCCTCGGCGCGGTCGCAGGCGTCAGGCGGGCGCAGTGCGCCCGGGTGCGTCACGGCTGCCGGAGACGGCCCGCCGGGAGCTCATGGTGGACACCGCCCCCACTGCGGCAACCACGGCCATGACCAGGCTTCCCGCTGCCACCGGCAGGGAGAGCACCACTGGCACGAACGAGCCCACCACCCACATCAGCTGGAACCGGGTCTCGAACCGGGCGAAGGCCTTGCCCTGATCCGATTCGCGGACGTGCCGCTGCACCAGTGCGTCGAAGGACGGCTTGGCCACCGAGCTGGCCAGACCGATGGCCAAGGCGATCACCGCCCAGAACCATCGGGTCGGGTAGAACGCGCCCACCACCGTGATGGCGACGACCAGCCAGAGCGAGGCGACCAGGATCTGTTGCTCGTCGAGGACGCGTCGGATCCTGCCGACCAGCAGCACCCCGATCAGCGCACCGGCGGTGAGCCCGCCCAAGACGAATCCGAACCACCAGGTGGCCGCACCCTCCCGGCGCAGACCGAAGGCGAAGAGGAAGGTGGTGAATCCGACCAGTGCCTTCAGGATGGACATGGGCATCAAGGCGAGGACGACCTCGGTGTCGGCGATGGGCCGGAACGCGGCCAGGTCCTCCTCGTCCTCCAACCATGACTCATCGAAATCGGGGGCGAACTGCACGGCCGGGACCAGGTCACCGCCAACGTTCCCGGACGCGGACCAGTCTCCCCCTCGGCGCGCCCGCTTCCGTCTGCCGAGTCGCTGAGGTACCGGCAGACGAGCCCCGGCCACCGTTGCCGCGGCGAAGACGGCCACGGTGGCCCACAACACACTCGGCGCCCCCCCGAGCTTGAGGATGATCACGGCCGGGACGGCGAAGGCGAACCCCGAGAGTGAGGCCAGCAGGCCGAGGCGGGCATTGAGGGTGGCCAGATCCGGTTCGACGGTGTCGGCCCCGGTGGTGGGATCGTCGATGTGGATGAGCGGCGTTCCATACGGCGGCGTGGACTCCACGCGGCGGGAAGGGCGCTCCTGTTCGGCCGTCGGATCGGTGAGGTGGCCCTCGGCGTCCGGGTGCGCATCGGTGCCCGTTGCGGCGTCGCCGTCGAACGCCGGGATTTCGTCGAGCATGCCGAGGGCGGCCATCTCGGGAACGAGCGCGCCCTTGGTGACCAGGTAGACCTTGGACAGCACCAGCATGGCGAAGGCTTCGGGAAAGAGCAGGAGCGAGTGGATGTCGCGGGCTAGGAAGGGGCACAGTGCCAATCGACCGACCGCGGAGGCCACCACCATGGCCCGGCGAGCGCCACGGCTGCGGTCGACCACTGGTCCCAGAGCGGGGGCGACCACCGCGAACGGGCCCATGGTCAACACCAGGTACAAGAGGACCTTGTCCTTGGCCGCCGTCGGAGAGATCGAGAAGAACAACGAACCGGCCAGCGAGATGGCGAACAGGGTGTCCCCCGCCGTCATCAGGACATGGGTGAGGGCCAACCGCCCAAAGGGCCGACGCTGGTCGAACAGGTCGGTGATGGCAGACCTGGCCAAGCGTCGGAACTGGTCACTTCGTTCCCGGACGCCCACACCTGCATGGTAGGCGCCGCCATGGTCGCCAACGGAGCAGTGCTGCGGTGCCGGCGGTGCATCGGAGGACGTGGCACGGCGGCCGGTCTCATGGGCGGCGGTACCATGAGCGAGTCCCCCGCCGTCGAACCACGAGGAGCCCCCGAATGCCGGTGCACGCCTACGTGCTGATCCAGACCGAGGTCGGAAAGGCTGCCACCGTGGCCCGCACGGTCGCTTCGCTGGATGGGGTGGTTGCGGCCGAGGGTGTCACCGGGCCCTACGACGTGATCGTCCGAGCCGAGGCCGGGACGGTCGACGAACTAGGTCAGATGGTGGTCGGACGCATCCAGTTGATCGAAGGGATCACCCGGACGGTCACCTGTCCGGTGGTCAACCTGTAGGCACCGGTTCGGACTCCGGGCTCGAGGTGGGGGCTCGGACGGTGAGCCTCGGCGATAGACAATTTTGTTTTCCTACTATTGGTACGGAGAACCGTGCACGAGATCGCCAACGAATAGTACGCGGACAGAATTGGCAGGGAGCCGCCCCCAAAGGCCGTTCCCAGCCGACCAGCCGAACCTGTCGATCCAGCCGCTCGCCGACGGCAAGAGGCTCCAGGGACGGGGACTGACACCGTCGATTCAGCAGATTGCTCCCGAGGCCCGCAGGTCGGCGATCTCGTCAGAAGCGATGCCCCACTCGGTGAGCGCCTCGTCACCGTGCTGACCGGGATTGGGCGGCGGTCTGCGGATGGCTCCTGGGGTTCCCTGGAAGCGGGGCGACGGGGAGGGTTGGACCACGCCGGCCACATCGATGAACGTCCCGCGGAACTGGTTGTGGGGATGCTTCGACGCCTCAGCCGGGGAGAGCACCGGTGCCGCACATGCGTCGCTGCCCTCGAAGACCACCTCCCACTCCGCTCGGGTCCGGGAGGCGAAGATGGCGGCGAACCGCTGCTTCATGGCCGGCCAGGCGTCCCGGTCCATCTGGGAGGGGAGCTCCTCGCCCTCCAGCTCGAGTAGCCGGATCAACTCGGCGTAGAACTGGGGCTCGATGGCACCCACGGCCATGAACCCGCCGTCGGACGTCTCGTACACCTCGTAGAAGTGTGCTCCGGTGTCCAACAGATTGGTCCCCCGCTCGTCCCGCCACATGCCGGCCTGACGCAGGGTGTAGGTCATGGTCATCAGTGACGCGGCACCGTCGACCATGGCCGCATCGATCACCTGACCGGCACCGGTCTGGCGGGCACTGATGATGGCTGCACACATCCCGAAGGCGAGCAGCATGCCCCCGCCTCCGAAGTCCCCCACCAGATTGATCGGGGGCAGTGGGCGCTCACCGGCGCGACCGAGCGGCTCGAGGGCACCGGCCAGTGCGATGTAGTCGATGTCGTGGCCCGCTGCCTGGGCCATGGGGCCGGCCTGTCCGTACCCGGTCATGCGGCCGTAGACGAGCTTCGGGTTGCGGGCCAGGCAGAGCTCGGGCCCCAGTCCGAGCCGCTCGGCCACCCCGGGACGGAATCCCTCCATCAGACCGTCAGCTTGCTCGGCCAGTCGGAGCACCAGAGCGACTCCCGCGGGATGCTTGAGATCCACCGCCACCGAACGGCGCCCCCGGTTCATCAGGTCCACGTGGGGGGCTTCGGCGGGCGGGTAGGTGGCCCGATCCGATCGGTCGATCCGGATGATGTCGGCTCCGGCGTCGGCCAACATCATGCCGGCGAACGGGGCCGGTCCGAGTCCGGCCAGTTCGATGATCCGCACCCCCTCGAGCGGCCCGCTCATTGGAGACCCGCCAGGGCGAACGGGTGGAGCAGGGAGGACCCCAGGGTCCTTTCGTTGGAGATGAGCATGGCGGGATGCTGTCCGCTCGGGCAGTCCGAGGTCAAATGCCGACGCTTATCGCCCCGGTCGGGCGGTAGCCTGCCGTTGTGGCGACCGGGCGAGCGTTCACCGGGCCCGGGCGTGTGAACCTGATCGGCGACCACACCGACTACAACCAGGGTGTGGCCCTCCCCATGGCCATCGACCTCGGCGTGTCCGTGCGATGGACGCCCTCGGTGGACGGGCCCATCGTCGTCTCGTCCACCGGATTCGATGACGCCGCCGATCTCCCGTTCGATCTGGCCCCCGACGCGGGCCGACTGGTCGACGTCGAGCCGGAGTGGGCCCGCCTGGTGGGAGCGATGGTCGTCCTGTGCCGGCCCGGGAGCGGTGGCACTCTGGAAATCGACGGCGACCTGCCCATCGGGGCCGGCCTCTCCTCGAGCGCCGCCTTGACCGTCGCCCTGGCCGAGGCGTTCGGGGTGGACGGTCCGCCCGAGGTGATCGCACGCCTCTGCCAACAAGCGGAGCACCTCGCCGGCGCCCCGGTCGGGATCATGGATCCCCTGGTCTGCGCCGGGGCCCGGGGCGGTCACGCCATGATGATCGACTTCGCCACGGTGACATGGCGGCAGGTCCCGGTACCCGAGGATGTCGAGGTCGTGGTGGTCGATTCGGGGCGACGGCGGTCCGTGGGCTCTTCCCCCTACCGCCTACGGGTGGCCGAGTGCGAGGCGGCAACCGCACTGATCGGACCCCTGGGACTGGCCGGGGCGCCGGATCTGGCCGGCATTCGAGACCCGCTGCTACGGCGACGGGCCCGCCACGTCGTGGCGGAGTGTGCCCGGGTGCGGTCGTTCAGCGAGGCGTTGGCCACTGACGACCTGGCCACGGCGGGGACGGCGATGATCGAGAGCCATCGCAGCCTGGCCGACGACTTCGAGGTGTCCACTACTGAGGTGGACGATCTGGTGGACCACCTCTGTTCGCTTCCCGGAGTGCTCGGTGCGCGGATGACCGGGGCGGGGTTCGGGGGGTGCGTGGTGACCCTGGCACGACCGGGGACGGTCGATCCGGAGTCGATGCCCTGGCCGACGTGGCGGGTGCGGGCGGTCGACGGGACGGTGGCCGCCCGGCGCTGAACGGTCAGAGGGGGCGGACCGGCGGCCACGCCTGGCTCTGTCCCAGCTCTCCCTGGGACAGAGCCTCAGGTACTCCTCGGATAGGGACGGAGTCGACGGGTGATCACCCGTTGGAGGATCACGGGCTTGCGCACGTCGTCGATCCATCGGATCCCGCCCTCACCGAACAGTTCCAACTCGAGGCGACCGGTACCAAGGACCCGGCGCATCAGCGACTGCACAACCACGATCGAGGCGATGTCGACCAGTGGGGTCGCCGCCGTGCGGGAGGTCAACACCCCTGACTGCTCGATCAACCGGAACGAGGTGAGGATCAGGCGGCTCGTCCACCACCGCACCGCCCGCACGGCCAACCAGGCGCAGGGGACGGCGACCACCAGGCCTTCGACCCAGTGGAGGGTCACCGAGGAGTGCGGGAAGGCCACGTCGAGGGTGACGCCGATGGCGATGAGGGCAAGCGCCACCACCAGCGGTCCCGAGAGGTACGTCCAGTGGGGCCTGATGTCGACCAGGACCTCTTCGTTGGGTAGAAGGCCGAGCTGGCGGACGGCCAAGGGCCTCAGCCCAACTTGCCGGCGATCGAACCCGCCGAGCGGAGGACCGTGCCGTCGGCGCCGGCGGCGGAGTAGGCGTGGGTGGGCCGCTGTCGGGCCTCGGCCAGGAGATCAGTGAGGAGTGTGGGGAACGGGATCGGGGGCGTCACCCACAGGTACCGAGCCAGCGAACCGGGGATGGTGTTGATCTCGTTGACCACGAACTGCTCGCCGTCGGACAGAAAGTCGATCCGGGCGACACCCCGGACCCCGGCCAGTGCGGCGATCCGTTCGGCGGCGTCCCCGAGGCTCTTGTCGAGTTCGGACGAGATCTTGGCGGGGAGTTCCCGGTTGGCCCCGGCCATGCCTTCGCCGGCCACGTACTTGTCGCGGTAGTCAAGGATGTCCGTCGATCCCGACGCCCGGATGGGCCGCTCCACGGCGGAGAGCTGGAGGCTGGGCCAGGTGCGCACGCCGACCTGCAGGTCAGTCAGGTCGGGGCGGAACGGCTCGATCACGGCGCCGAACCGGAGATGCGGGTTGGCGGTGAGCCGGGCCTGCGCAGTGGCATGGTCCTCGACCACGTCGATGCCGATGGAGGATCCCCCGAAGCGGGGCTTGACGATGTACGGCCCGGGGAAGGGGGGCGGGACGCCCTCGGCGGTGACCAGCGCACGTGGCAGCGTGGGCAGACCGGCGGCGGCGACCACCGTGCCGAAGGCGAGCTTGTCCATGCCCAGCGCAGCCCCTGACACCGTCGGCCCCGAGTAGTGGATGCCGGCCAGGTCCAGGGCGGCCTGCAGGGTTCCGTCCTCACCCGGGCCACCGTGACAACAGACCAGGGCGGCATCGATCTCGAGGGAGCGGGTCCGGCCCAGCCGGCCCCCGGGATCGGAGAACCCTCCGTCCGGGCCGGCGACGAACTGAAGTTTGGTGGCGCCTCGGGGAACGCCCTCGAGGAAGGCCTCCGCCTCGAGGGCGGGGTCCACCTCGTACCAGTCACCGGTCTTGGTCCAGAAGATCGCCCGTGGGTTCCCGCCCGGACCGCCCGGACCGGTCAACCCCCGGGCAGCCTGCAGGCCGGTGAGCACGCTCACGTCGTGCTCGGGCGACGGACCTCCGAAGATGACGGTGACTTCGGGCACGGTGGGCTGACTCCTCCGATCGGCGGCTGGGTGCACCTGAGTCGGTGATCGATGGGCGGACCGCCGGCTCAGCTGTTCAAGGGTAGTGGTCCGGCAGATCGTTCTCGTACAACACCGTGTCCCCCGAAGTGAGGTGGGCTCGCACCCACTCGACCGCCTCGACCCGGTGGCGGACCGTCGTCACCCCCACCGCTCCCTCCGGGACCATCGCAATCCCGGCCAACAGGGCACGGCGGTTGGTCGTGCCCACCAGCACCAGGTGATCGGCCTGGGCCGCGATGGCCGCCCCGAATCGACGGTTCTCGTCGAACTGCCGCGTGCCGAGCTCCACCATGCCCGGCGTGACCACCACCCGTCGCCCGGGAGCGGAGTCGGCGGTCGGGTCGAGCGATGCCGCCGTGACCCCCAGGGCGGCCAGTGCCTCGGCAGCTCCGGCGGGGTTGGCGTTGTAGGTGTCGTCGAGGATCATCACGCCGGATGGCGCCCTCGCCGCCTGGAGCCGGTGGTCGACCGAGGGAAGGTCGGCCAACCGGGCACCGATGACGGAGGGGTCCACGTCCAGCACCAGGGCCACGGCGATGGCACAGGCCAGATTCGACGGCTGGACGCCCGTCGGCACCTCGACGTCCTCGACCAGGGTGGTGGCGTGCAGGTAGACCGACACGCGCGTGCTGTCGCCACTGCGGAGCACGCACACGTCGGCCGATCGATCCGTGGCCGAACACCGGTGGACCCGCTTGCCCTGCTCGCGGGCCCGGTCGGCCAGGTCGGCCAACCGGGGGTCGTCCACCTGGAGCACCACGTCGTCGGCGGCGACGAGGATCTCGGACTTGGCCTCGACGATGCGGTCCTCGGAGCCGAACCGCTCGAGGTGCACCGGCCCGATGGCGGTGATCACAGCGATGTCTGGCGGACACCACTGGCAGAGGTCGGCGATCTCGCCGGGACCGTAGGTCCCCATCTCGGCCACGAACACCTCGGTGCCGTCGGCCAGGTGTTCGTTGACCGCCCGGGCCAGCCCGGCCCGGTTGTTGAAACTGGCCGGCGTGGCCACCACCGTCCGGGAGGGGCGCACCAGGTGGGCCACATGGCCCTTGGTCGAGGTCTTACCGTAGGAGCCGGTGATGGCGACCACGGTCGGAGCCACCCGGGCCAGGCGAGCGGCGGCGGCGTCCACGAAGTGGGCGGAGAACCGAAGCTCGAGGGGGGCGGTGACCAGGCAGGCCAGGTCCACCACCAGAGGGACGGCGAGCGCGGCGACCACCGCCAGCAGCGTTGCCGGTCCGGTGATCACGCCGGTCACCACGATGGCCGATTCGAGCACCAGCCACACCACGGCCAGGGTCCGGAGCCGCCGCGTCCAGGCCAGGGCGGAGGTGCGTCCCTTGAGCGACAGACCGAGCGGCCCGGCGGCCACGACCAGTGCAGTGCCCACCCCGGCGATCGGCCACCACAGCGAAGCGGCGGCGGCAACGATCGCCACCATGAGCAGGGCCGGATTGACCGGCAGTACCCTCCACCACCGCGTAGCGAACCGCGTGGCCGCTCCGGCCAGGTAGTGCTCGCGTTGGGCCACCCTCAGCCACCGCAGGCCGGCGGGAAGCACCGCGGCACCGCACAGGGCCACGGTCACCCAGGCCAGTCCGTGGTGCCACCGGGACGAATCGACGGCGTCGCCGAGAGCGGGGACGAGCGCGCTCACCGGTGGTCCCCTCCGGCGAGGCGGTCTTCGCCGATGATGACGGAGCGGAGCGGACCAGGTGCCTCGGTCGGGGTGAGATGTCCGACGCCGGGCAGCGTGACCAACCGGGCGTCGGCGAACACTCCCTGCGCCCTGGTGGCCACCTCGAGGGGCACCTCGGTATCATCTTCCCCCCACACCAGGTCGACCGGACAGGTGACGGCGGCCATCTGGTCGCTGTACTGCTCGGCGAGGACGCGCACGAAGACCGAGCGCATCACCCCCTGGGCCGCCCGGTAGTCGGGCGAGCCGTACCTCTCCCGCATCGCCTCCAGACGATCCTCGCCGACCAGGCCCATCCGGTGGAGCCTACGGACCGTCCGGTAGGCCACCGCCGGGCGGGCCCGACGACCCTGGCGATCGAGGAGGGGCACCCCGGTGAGCACCATCCGCTCGATGCGGTCGGGGACCACGGTGGCCAGGTGGAGGGCCACCCGGCCGCCGAAGGAGTGGCCGACCAGCACCACCCGGTCGGCCAAGACTCCCGGCTGCTCGAACAGAGGAAGCAGGTGGGAGGCGTACTCGGCCGACCCCCATGGCTCGGCAGGCGGTGGCGTCGCCCCGAACCCGAACAGGTCGAGGGCGACAGCCGTCGGTCCCGGTCCGGCGCCGGAGCTCTCCGTGGCGGTCGAGCCCCCCGGAGCGAAGACACCGGCGAAGTCCCGATGGGTCCGTTGCCAGCCGTGCAGGGCGAGCACGGTTGGCTCCCCCTGTCCCCAGACACCGCCGAACACCTGGCCCCCGGCGAACGACTTCAGCACCGGCACACCCTACCGATCGGGACGAGCGGGTCGGGACCATGGCGCGTCCTGCGGTCTGCCGCGTCCCCCAAGGCCTCCGGCCTGAGCCTGGGCGTACGGTGGTGGTGGAGGGCGCCGCCGCACGGGCAGTGAGGCACCCTGCCGGTAGCCTCGGCTCCCGTGGAACCCCTCGACCCAGTGGCGGACCCGCCGATGCCAGGCGATGCCTTGGAACGGGCGATGGCCGCGCTCACCGAATCGCAGAGGTCGGCCGTGGAGTCGACCTCGTCGGCGCTCTGCATCGTGGCCGGGGCGGGCTCGGGCAAGACCAGGGTGCTGACCCTCCGGGTGGCCCGCCGGATCCGTGACGGCTCGGCCGACGCCGACCACACCGCAGTGTGCACCTTCACCCGCAAGGCGGCAGGTGAGCTGCGCCAGCGCCTCCGCCTCTACGGCGTGCCGGTCTCCACCCCGGCCGCTCCCGGGAGCGCTCCGGGGCCGGGTGTCCGTGCCGGCACGCTGCACCAGATGGCCCTCACCCTGCTGCGCCGGCACGCCTTCGACAACGGAGAGCCGCCCCCGGCGGTGGCCGAGCACCGCTTCCGGTTGATCCGCGACATCGTGGTCGATCCGACCACCGCCTCGGCAGTGGAGACGGAGATCGGGTGGGCCAAGGCCCGGTGCCTCACGCCCGAGTCCTATGCAGCCGCCGCCCACCACGCCGGGCGGCACCCGGTCGTGGAAGGCGACCAGGTGGCCGGGGCCTTCGCCGCCTACGAGGATGCGCTCCGCCGGCGCCGCTCCCTCGACCTCGACGACGTGTTGGTACGCGCGGCCGCACTGCTCAGGGCCGACTCCGCCTTCGCCGAAGGGATGCACTGGCGGTACCGGCACCTGTCGGTGGACGAGTTCCAGGACGTCAACCCGGCACAGTTCGGGCTGGTCCAGGCGCTGATGGGCGACCGGTTCGACCTGTGCGCCGTCGGCGATCCCAACCAGGCGATCTACGGATGGAACGGGGCCGACCCGACCCTGCTGACCCGCCTGCCCTCGCTGGTGCCGGACATGGCGGTGGTCCAACTCGGCGAGAACCATCGCTCGACCCCCCAGGTGGTGGCTGCGGCCGCGGCGGGGCTCGGCCGCACCCCGACAGCTCCTCCCCGCTCGGTGACCGCCGAAGGCCCGATGCCGGTGGTGGCCGCCTTCGAGGACGAGCGTGCCGAGGCCGAAGGTGTGGTCTCGCTGATCCTCGAACGTTCCGAGGACGGCACACCCTGGTCGGACCAGGCCGTCGTGGCCCGGACCCACGACCAGCTGGCGGTGATGGGCAGGGCGCTCGGCAGTGCCGGTATCCCCTACCGGATGGCCCCGGGTCCTGAGTCACCCGCCGGCGATGCCGTAAGGCCGACGGCGGCGCGAGGGGCCCGTCGAGGGAGATCCGACCCGGATACCGACGATGCTGTCGAGCTGGCCACCTTCCACCGGGCCAAGGGCCTCGAGTGGACCTCGGTCTACGTGGTCGGTCTCGAGGAGGGATTCGTGCCCATCGTCTACGCCGAGACCGAGGAGGCGCAGGACGAGGAGCGGCGCCTCCTCTACGTGGCCCTCTCCCGGGCGTCGCACGATCTCCACTGCTCGTGGGCACGGGCGCGGCGCCTGGGCAACGGGAGGCAGATGGAGCGCGAACCGTCCCGGTGGCTGGCCGGCGTGGCCCGGCTGTCGCGGACCGGCTCTGGTCGGATCACGCCGCGGGACGCCGGGCGCCGCATCGCCGAGATCAGGGCGTCGCTCAACCGATGAGTTGGTCCGTAGCGCTCTGACGTGCGCCGTGGTATCCCCAGCCGGGCTCCGTTGTCAGCGGGCCATGCCGGCCACGTCGTTGACGCCGGCATCCCCCAGACTCCCGGCAAAGGTCGCGTCCCCGTAGGAGAACACCCCTCCGTCGGCAGCGGTGATCCAGTAGCCCCCGCCGTCAGCGGTGGCAGCCATGCCCACGATCGGGCTGTTCAATCGGATGGCTCCCGCCGATCCGCGGAACCGGGCATCACCGAAGGTGAAGATGCCGCCGTCGGCGGCTACCAGCCAGTAGCCGTTGCCGTCCGGGGTGGGAGCCATGCCCACGATGGGCTGGTTCAGGTGCATGGCCCCGGTGGAGCCGAAGAAGCGGGCGTCGCCAAACGAGAAGATGCCGCCGTCGGAGGCCACCAGCCAGTAGCCCTTACCGTCGGGGGTGGCGGCCATGCCCACGATGGGCTTGTTCAGGTGGATCGCGCCCGTCGAGCCGTAGAAATGGGCGTCGCCGTAGGAGAAGACGCCGCCGTCGGAGGCGACGAACCAGTAGCCCCCGGCGTCCGGAGTGGCGGCCATGCCCAGCACGGGCTTGTTCAAGCGTAGGTTGCCGGTCGAGCCGTAGAACCGGGCGTCGCCGAAGGAGAACACCCCGCCGTCGCCGGCCACCAGCCAGTAGCCACCGTCGAGTGGCGTGGTGGCCATCCCCACCACCGGCTTGTTCAACGTGGTACCGCTCAGATCACCGAAGGCGTCGAGGAATGTGCCATCGCCGAAGCTGGTGACCGCTCCGTCACCCTCGTAGAGGTTGTAGCCCGGCGCACGGGTGCTCGGAGGCACGTTGAGGCCCACCGTCCCGAACACGGCGAAGTCGAGCTGCGCGGTGACGCAGCCGAACTGCAGGGCCAGGGACCGGACCGTCCCGTTGACCAGCTCGAAGCTGTCGATGACCACCGCGGCAATCGTCCCGATGGGTCCGCACACTCGACCGGACGTCGCGGTGATCGACGCACCGTTGATGCTGTCGATGGTCGCCCCCGGAGTGAGGGGGCCTCCACCGGACACGACGAGCGAGTTCGCCGAGCCCCACGTCACGGTGAGTACACCACCGGCGTAGGTGGCGCCGATGCCGGTCGAGGAGGTGGTGACCTGCAGCGAGGGCGACGTGACGTCGCCCGATCCGGTGGTCACCTTGGAGATCGTGGGGACCGCGGCGTAGCGCGGCGCCACCGGGGCGGCCATCGGGTGGGCACCCTGAGACTCGGCACGGACGATCCCCTGTTGAGCCAGATGCGCAGCCGATGCTCCGGCCACCGTGGTCGTGCCCAACAGCGTCACCGAGGCCACGGCGATGGCCGCGGCGAGGATCGGACGTTTCGTCGACCGCCGGTGGTCTGGCTCTCGGCGCACACTGTCATCCCCGGGTGTCGTTTGCATCGAACGTGTCTCCTGCCTCTGGATTCGTGTCCATCACAGGGGCCGCCACAACACGTTCGAGGGCCGCCTGCACCTCTTCTCTTTCGAATGTAGCCGTGCTCCGGCGCACTTGGAAAGGGCGTATCCGAGATCTACGGGAATCGCATCAGGGTACGTCGGTGTCGATGAACACCGGGGTGTGATCGGACGGCTTCTCTCCCTTTCGGGCCTGGCGGTCGATCAGACCGTAGGTGAGGTGGTCGGCCAGCACCTCGGTGACCAGGATGAGGTCGATGCGCATCCCCCGGTGCCGGTGGAAGGAGCCGCCCCGGTAGTCCCACCAGCTGAAGAGACCGTCGTCGTCGTAGAGGCGGCGGAAGGAGTCGACCAGTCCCCACGACTGGAGATCGGCCAGTGCCTCCCGCTCCGGTGGACTGACATGGGTCATCCCCTCCAACTCGGCCGGGTCCCAGACGTCGCGGTCGTCGGGGGCCACGTTGAAGTCGCCGCACACCGCCACCGGGCGGTCCGGCGAGGTGGTCTCTCCCAGTAGGGCCTTCAGCCGGGCCAACCAGGCCAGCTTGGCCGGATAGTGCTCGCTGTCGAGGCTGCGCCCGTTGGGCACGTAGACCGACAGCACCCGGACCCCACCGCAGTCGGCGGCGATCAGACGGGTCCCCTGGTCGTCGTCGTCCGAGCCCATGCCCGCGGACACGCCGGCCAGCCCCACACGGCTGACGATGGCCACTCCGTTCCATCGGCCGTCGCCATGGTGGGCGCTCTCGTAGCCGAGGGCGGCGAACGCACCGTGGGGGAACGCGGCGTCGGCCTGCTTGGTCTCCTGCAGACAGAGCACGTCGGGCTCCGCGTAGCGGATCCACTCTTCCACGCGGGCCAATCGGGCGGTCAACGAGTTGACGTTCCAGGTGGCGATGCGCATCGATCGACCGCCGGTCAGCCCGGGTCGGGGGTGATCGAGTCGACCAGGACGAACAAGAGCTCGGCCTGACAGGCCAGCTCTCCTCCGACCGTGGCCCTACCGGTGCCCTTTCCCGCCCGCGCCGACATCCGGCCCAGGGTGACCTCCATCTCCAGCAGATCGCCAGGAACCACCTGACGTCGGAACCGGGCCTTCTCGATGCCTCCGAAGAGCGGAAGCTTGCCGGCGTACTTGGGGTCGGCCAGGACGGCGACGCCTCCGAGCTGGGCGAGGGCCTCCACCATCAACACGCCCGGCAGCGTGGGACGACCGGGAAAGTGTCCGGCGAAGAAGGCCTCGTCCCCGGTCAGCTGCCAGGTTCCCGTAGCGGACAGACCCGGCTCGACCGAAGTGAGCTCGGTCACGAACAGGAACGGGTCCCGGTGGGGCAGGTAGTCGTCTGGTCGCACGAGTGGCGAGGTTACCGGGCCGGGGGCCGTGCCCAGGGCCCGGGTCTCGGGTGCGGGCTGCAGATCAGCCTGGAGAGGGTCGCACGGGCCCAAGGAAGTCGGTCGGGTCGGTCACCCGCCGACGCCGGGCAGCACCAACTCGGCACGCCGCCGGGCGGCATCGAGCGACACCAGGACGAACGGACGGGTCTCGCCCTTGGTCAGCACCTGGCGGGCCTTGTTCGGCGGAGGGTCTCCCAGCCCGCGCAAAGGGACGTGGCAGAGCATGCCGTCGACGTCGACATGCGCACCGTGGGACGTGAACGACACCACGGTGCCGTCGAACGCGCTCCCCACCGGATGATTGGCCACGAAGGTAAGGAAAACGAGCGGCTCGTTCAGTGCTTCGCCCGCTTGAACCGGAGTGGTGTCCTGGTCCGTGGTGCCCGCACCGGCGCGCTCGGGGCGGGTGGTGGCTCCGGTCGTCCCGGAGGCCCCGGTCGCTTTGGCCGCCTTCGTCGCCCTGGTCGCTTTGGCCGCCTTCGTCGCCCTGGTCACTTTGGCGGCCTTGGCCGCTCGAGCTCCCACCGTCGGCTTGCCCACGTCGTCGTAGGTGTCGGCTGCGTCGTGGGTGTCCGTGCCCGCGGTGGCGGCCTTGGCCGCGGTGGACTTGGTCGACTTCGTGGCCTTGGCCGCTTTGGTCGCCTTGGTGGCCTTGGTGGCCTTGGTTGCCTTTGTCGCCTTGGTCGCCTTGGTCGCCTTGGTCGCCGCCGGAGCACCCTCAGCCTGAGCGGTCTCGTCCGCCTCCGTGGCCTTGGCCACCTTGGTGGCCTTGGTCGCCTTGGTTGCCTTCATCGCTCGACCGCCCCGAACCCGTCCCGTCCCGTTCGAGCCCTCGGTTCCCGACGATGTCCCGGTCGAGTCGACCGATTCGGCATCCGCGCCCGCCGCTGCCCTGCCCTCACGTTTCGACTTGCTGGTCACCGAACGGCTCACCGCTCCCCGCACCGGTGTCCGCGGGGTGAAGATCCAACCGACGCCGGGGACCGGCTTGCCTCCGATCAACCGACCGGGCTCGAACAGCCATGGACGTTCGACATGGAACTCCTGGAAGGAGTCGTTGGAGAGCACCAGGGCGCCCGACTTCTCGGCGATGCGCAGGATGAAGCCGTCACCACGTCCGACCGCCCCTGCCGGTGGGGTGATCATCTCGCCGTGCTCGATGGCCTGCTCGAAGGCGGGAACCTCCGAGGGGTCGATCCGGTGGCCGAAGGATGCATCGACCACCACCGTCACATCGGTGGTGACAAAGCCCCGGTACTCCTCGAGAAACGCGCGGATCGCCTCGTCGAGCTGGGCCAGGCTGGGAAGGCTCCGACCCTCGGTTGCGATGTTGGAGCCGTCGACGACGATGCGTCGGCGTTCAGGTTGATCGTGTTCCATAAGCCCTCACAGTCAACCATCTGACCAGGTGGTCTCCGACCATCCCCGGTCGGTGACCCCAGTGGCAGTCCGCCTGACGGCCAGGAACGTGGCGTATCTAGGATGGTCCAGTGACCGAAGAGGCGGGCCGGACCCACGAGGCGACCGATCTCCTGCAGCACCTGATCCGCAACCGGTGCGTCAACGACGGCAGCGTCTCGTCGGGACAGGAGCAGCGGAGCGCCGACCTCCTGGTCGGGTACCTCGAGGGGTCCGGTGCCGACGTCGAGACCTTCGAGCCCGAGCCCGGCCGCACCTCCCTCGTGGCCAAGCTCCACGGGTCGGATCCCTCGGCACCCTCGCTCACCCTGCTCGGGCATACCGACGTGGTGCCGGCCAACGATGAGGACTGGTCACACGACCCCTTCGGCGGGGAGTTGATCGACGGCATGGTGTGGGGTCGCGGCGCCATCGACATGCTCAACCTGACCGCCACCATGGCCACCGGCTTCCGGCACCTGGCCAAGAGCGGGTTCCGGCCGGCCGGTGATCTGACCTACGTGGCTGTGGCCGACGAGGAGGCTCTCGGCACCCACGGGGCGAAGTGGCTGTGCGACCACGCCCGCGACGACGTCCACGGAGACTACGTAATCACCGAGTCGGGTGGGTTCCCCATGGGAGGCGCCGACGGTACGCCCCGCCTGCCGGTCATCGTCGGCGAGAAGGGCGTCTACTGGTGTCGCCTGGTGGTCCGTGGGACTCCCGGCCACGGATCCCAGCCCCTGCGCACCGACAACGCCCTGATCAAGGCGGCCGAGGTGGTGCGACGCATCGACGAGTACCGGCCCCAGGCCCAGCTGCACGAGGCGTGGGTCCGCTTCGTCGAGGGGATCGGCTTCCCAGCCGAATGGGCCGAGCCGCTGCTCGATCCCGACCGGATCGATGCCTTCTGCGACGAGTTCGCCGTAGTCGGGCTGGCCCGCCAGGCCCATGCCTGCACCCACACCACCATGGCCCCGACCATCATGCACGCCGGCACCAAGTTGAACGTGATCCCCGACCGGGTCGAGCTCGGCGTGGACATCCGTTCGTTGCCCGGGTGGGACACCGCCGACGTGCGGGCGATGCTCGAGGAGGTGGTCGGCGACCTGGCCGACGACGTCTCCATCGAGTTCGAGTCCGAGGAGACCTCGACCATCTCTCCTATCGACACCCCGCTGTGGGATGCGTTGGAGCGGGTCAGCCAGCGCTTCTATCCGGGGGCAAAGACGGTGCCGTTCCTGACCACGGGGGCGACGGACGCCCGGTTCCATCGGGCACTCGGCAGCGTGGCCTACGGGTTCGGCCTCCACAGCCGGGCCATCGGCTTCGAGCAGTACGGCGCCATGTTCCACGGCATCGACGAGCGGGTGGACGTGGAGTCGCTCCACCTGTCCACCGAGATGTGGATGGACCTGGCCCGCGACTTTCTGGTCTGAGGCCGGATCAACGGCGGTTCAGACGTTCCGAGGCCGCGTGGCCGGGCTCAGCCGACCGATCGGACCAGCAGGTCGTCCTGCTCCAGCCGGTGGAGCGCGGCGCTACCCGACGCCGGACTGGCCGACTCGGCCCTACTCACGTGGCGCAGGACATGGGTGCTCCGCAGCAGCTTGTGGAGCCGGCCGTGCACGAAGTTCCATGCGCCCATGTTCTCGGGCTCCTCTTGCAGCCATACCACCTCTTCCGACTGGGAATAGCGGCTGAGGATGCCCTTGATGGTCGCGCTGGGCCAGGGATAGAGCTGCTCGACCCGCACGATGGCCACTTCCTTGCCGGCGTCGCCCAACTCGTCCCGGCGAGCGATGGCGTCGTAGGCCACCTTGCCGGTGCACAGCACGACACGCGAGACGGCAGCGGGGTCGAACTCCTCGTTGGCCGCAGCGGGGTCGTCGAGCACCTCGGCGAACGAGCCGCTGGTGAACGCCTCGATGGGCGAGCGGGCCTGCCGGGCCCGGAGCAGGGACTTGGGGGTGAAGACGACCAGCGGCTTGCGGTCAGCTCCCATCACCTGGGAGCGCAACAGGTGGAAGTACTGGGCCGACGTGGTCGGGTCGGTGATCCGGAGATTGCCGCGGGCGCACAGAGTCAAGAAGCGCTCGATGCGGGCCGAGGAGTGCTCGGGGCCCTGACCCTCGTAGCCGTGGGGAAGCAACAGGGTGAGTCCCGACTTCTGGCCCCACTTGTCCTCGGCAGCCACCAGGAAGTTGTCCACGATGATCTCCGCACCGTTCCAGAAGTCGCCGAACTGGGCCTCCCAGGCCACCAGGTCGTTGGGGGCCTCCACCGAGTAGCCGTACTCGAATCCGACGCAGGCGTACTCGGAGAGCAGCGAGTCGCGGATGGTGAACCGGCCACCCTCCAGGCCGGCCAGAGGCACATGCTCCTGACCGGTGGCGTGATCGACCAGCACGGCGTGCCGGTGCGAGAACGTGCCCCGGCGGGTGTCCTGTCCGGTCAGTCGCACATTGGTCCCTTCCACCAGGAGGGAGCCGATGGCCAGTGCCTCACCCAGAGCCCAGTCGATCTCGCCGTCGGCCACCACCTTGTCCCGCTGCTCGAACTGGCGGGCCAGCTTGGGGTGCATGACGAACCCGTCCGGGACCGAACGCACCACCTCGGCCAGTCGGGTCAGCACGGCGGAATCCACGCCGGTCTCCACCGGGGGGATCCACAGGTCGGGGACCACGTACGCGGGGAGCACCGGCACGATGCCCGAGGTCGACTCGGCCTCGGCCCGGGTCTCGTCCAGCGCGGCCTGCAGCCGGTCCGAGAAGTCGTCGAGGGCCTGCTCCGCCTCCTCGAGCGAGATGTCGCCGCGTCGCACCAGGGACTCGGTGTAGAGCTTGCGCACCGAGCGCTTGGCGTCGATCAGGGTGTACATCAGCGGCTGGGTGTAGCTCGGGTCGTCGCCCTCGTTGTGGCCGTGGCGGCGGTAGCAGACCATGTCGATGACCACGTCCTTGTGGAACGCCTGGCGGAAGCCGAAGGCCAGCCGGGCGGCCCGGGCGCACGCCTCAGGGTCGTCGCCGTTGACGTGGAAGATGGGGGCCTGGACCATCTTGGCCACGTCGGTCGGGTACACCGAGGTGCGGGCCGCCTCGGGGGCGGTGGTGAATCCGAGCTGGTTGTTGATCACGATGTGGACCGTGCCGCCGGTGCGGTAGCCGGCCAGGCCGGACAGGTTGAGCGTCTCGGCCACCACGCCCTGACCGGCAAAGGCGGCGTCCCCGTGGAGCAGGATGGGCAGCACCGGGAAGGGGTCGCCGACACCGTCCTCCCACCGGGGGCCCGAGCCCTGCTCGCCCCCGAGGGCGTCCTGCTTGGCCCGGGCCATGCCCACCACCACCGGGTCGACCGCCTCGAGGTGGGACGGGTTGGAGGCCAAGGCCACCGGGATCGAGTCGCCGTTGGTGGCCACGAACGTGCCCACCGCCCCCTTGTGGTACTTGACGTCGCCCGAACCCTGGACCGACTCGGGATCGAGGTTGCCCTCGAACTCCTCGAAGATCTCCCCGTAGGACTTGCCCACGATGTTGGCCAGCACGTTGAGACGCCCTCGGTGGGACATCCCCATCACCGACTCGTGGATACCTTCCCGCACCGCCTCGTCGAGGATGGCGTCCAGCACCACGATGGCCGACTCGGCGCCTTCCAGTCCGAACCGCTTCTGGCCCACGTAGCGCGAGTGGAGGAATCGTTCGAACACCTCGGCGGCGTTCAGCCGCCCGAGGATGTGCCGCTGCTCGTCGGGGGCGAGCGCCGACGGGACGCCTTCGACGTGCTGTTGGATCCAGCGCTTCTGCTCCGGGTCCTGGATGTGCATGTACTCCACGCCCAGGGTGCGGCAGTAGGCATCCCGCAGTGTGTGGAGGATCTCGTCGAGGGTGGCTGAGTCCTTGCCCGCCAGTCCGTCGGTGACGAAGTGGCGGGGCAGGTCCCAGATGGTCAGCCCGTAGTTCAGCGGGTCGAGCTCGGGGTAGAGCATCGGGGGCTCGGCGTCGAGGGGGTCGAGGTGGGCGATGAGGTGACCGCGCACCCGGTACATGTTGATCAGCGTCTGGACGCGGACCTGCTTGAGCAGGCGGAGATGGGCGCCGTCGGCTTCGTCGTCGGACGCGTTGACGTCCTTCTCCCATCGGATCGGCTCGTAGGGGATCTCGAGGGACTCGAACACCTCGTCGTAGAATCCGTGCTGGCCCATCAGGCACTCGGCCACGTGGGCCAGGAACAACCCCGACTCCGCCCCCTGGATGATCCGGTGGTCGTAGGTGGAGGTCACCGTCACCGTCTTGCCGACGCCCAGCGTGGCGAGGGCCCGGGGATCGGCAGCCTCGAAGCCGGCGGGGAATCCGAGGGCGCCCACACCGACGATGAGGCCCTGGCCCGGCATGAGGCGGGGCACCGACTGCACGGTCCCGAGCGTCCCCGGGTTGGTCAGGCTCACCGTGGTGCCGGCGAAGTCGTCGGGAGTGATCTTGCCGGTGTGGATCTTGCGGACCAGGTCCTCGTACGAGCTGACGAACCCGCGGAAGCCGAGGGTGTCGGCGTCTTTGATGCACGGGACCAGCAGCGTGCGGCTCCCGCCGGCCTTCTCGACGTCGACGGCCAGTCCGAGGCCCACGTGGGTGTGCTTGAGCACGCCGGGCGTGCCCTTGCCGTCGGCGTCGGCCACGAAGGCGGCGTTCATGTTGGGTACGGCGATGAGGCTCTTGACCACGGCATAGCCGATGAGGTGGGTGAAACTCACCTTGCCGCCGGTGGTCCGGAAGAGCTGGTCGTTGATGACGGTGCGGTTGACCTCGAGGAGCTTGGCCGGCACCACCCGGACGCTGGTGGCGGTAGGCACGCCCAGTGACGCCTCCATGTTGGCCACGATGCGACCGGCCGCGCCCCGGAGCGGGACCGCCTTGTCACGGTTCTCATCAGATGCCACGGTCGACGGGACGCTGGCGGCGGTCGGCATGCTCGTGACGGCTGTCTTCGCCTCGGGCGGCGCTGGCGCCCGAACCCGCGGGGCCGCCGTGCTGGGCGGGGCCAACGGACCCCCCGCCGGGCGGTAGTCGGCGAAGAACTCGCGCCACGATTCAGATACCGAGCCGGGATCGGCGCGGTACCGATCGAACATGTCCTCGACCAACCAGGCATTCGGGCCGAAGGAGCCGGCGCCCGCCGCATGACGCTGCTCCGGCGATACTGGTGAAGCTGGTGATGCGTCTCCTTCAGGCGTTGCCTCCATGTCCCTGCAGCCTACCGGGGCGTTCCCGCCCCGATGCCGGACCGCCGGCCGGACGGCGGTCGTACGCGGTTGCGTTAGCGTCCTCCTCGTGGCCCGACCCCGAACCAGCGTCACCTCCTCGTTCACCTTCGAGGCCGCCCACCATCTGTCGTGGCACCCCGGCAAGTGCCGCAACCCCCACGGTCACTCCTACCGACTGGAGGTGACCGTGTCCGGCCCGTTGGACGACAACGGGGTGGTCGTCGACTTCGACCACCTGCGCTCGGTGGTCGGCCGCACCCTCATCGACGTGTGGGACCACCGCGACCTCAACGAGCTGATCGACAATCCCACCGCCGAGCTGCTGGCCCACCGGGCCTGGAGCATGCTCACCGACGCCGGCCTCTCGCTGAGCGCCCTCCGGCTGTGGGAGACGGAGCACTCATCGGCGGTACTCACCGCCGGAGACGGCGACTGACCGTGGCTGGTCAGCTGGTCGTCCTGTCCGGGGGCCTCGACTCCACCGTGTGCATGGCACTGGCCGCCCGCACGGGCGCTACGCCCCCGCTGGCCCTCAGCTTCGACTACGGCCAACGCCACCGGACCGAGCTCGATCGTGCCGCCGGCGTGGCCGGTCACTACAGGTCCGACCACCTGGTGGTGCAACTCGATACCGGGGCGTGGGGGGGCTCCGCCCTGACCGACCCGGGCATCGCCGTGCCCACCGGGGGAAGCAGCGACGGAATTCCGGTGACCTACGTGCCCGCCCGGAACAGCATCTTCCTGGCCGTCGCTCTGGGCGTGGCCGAGGCGCGCGACCTCGACGCGGTGTGGATCGGCGTAAACGCCATCGGCTACTCGGGCTACCCCGACTGCCGACCCGAGTTCATCGAGGCCTTCCGGGGAGTGGCGGCCACCGGTCAGAAGCGTGGTGTCGAGGGGAATCCCATCGA
>JADGOG010000131.1 GCA_017883065.1 Acidimicrobiales bacterium
TCCGACGGTGGCGTGTTCTCCTACGGGGACGCCGCCTTCCACGGGTCGGCCGGAGCCATCACCCTCAACAAGCCCATCGTGGGGATGACCGCCACCCCGGACGGCAGGGGCTACTGGCTGGTCGCTTCCGACGGTGGCGTGTTCTCCTACGGGGACGCCGCCTTCCACGGATCGGCCGGAGCCATCACCCTCAACAAGCCCATCGTGGGGATGACCGCCACTCACGGTGCAGGGGGCGCATGACCCCTCGGTCGCCTGCGTCGAGGGTTGTCCGGGCCCTGCTGTTCGTCGGTGCAGCGTCGGCTGCGCTGGCGGCAGCGGGTCCCGACGCCCTCCTGCCGTTCCGCGACGTGGCCGGGGCCGCAGCCGAGGTCAGCGTGGCATTCGTCGTCGACTTCGGGGGAGGCGCCGCCCCGGTCGTCGGGTGCGTCAAGGTCCCGGCCGGCGACAACGGCTACGCCGCTCTGGCCGCGTTCGCCACCCAGGAGAACCAAGCCACGCCGGTCTACAACAGTTCCGGCCTCCTGTGCTCCATCAACGGCGTGCCGGGCAACGCACCTGCAGTATGCGGTGAGCGGGTACCCGGGGGTTACGACTATTGGGCGTACTGGCATGGCGGCACCGGTTCCTGGTCGTACGCCGGCACCGGTGCGTTCGCCACCGTCCAGAGCGGCGATGTCGAGGGCTGGCGGTACGAGAACCCGGGGAACTCCAATCCCACTGACGCCAGACCCGGGGCGACGCCCGACTACGCAGCCATCTGCGGCGT
Organism: Acidimicrobiales bacterium; assembly: GCA_017883065.1. Lineage (GTDB taxonomy): Bacteria > Actinomycetota > Acidimicrobiia > Acidimicrobiales > RAAP-2 > Bog-756. Next base: position 770 of record JADGOG010000131.1, read on the forward strand.
GACGCCCACCTCCCCCTCGACCACCACCGCCGGTTCCCCCTCGACCACCGCCGCCGGTCCGACTGTCACGGTGCCCCCGGCTGGAGCCGCCCACCCGTCGACGCCCTCCGCCGCACCGAGCGAGCCGGTGCCCGTTCCAACGACCGGGGTGCCTTCGACTTCGTCGACCACCGGGCCCTCGGCCAGCTCGTCGGCCCCTCCGTCGGTCCCGGCGTCCGGTGTGACAGCCGCCGGTCCCAGCAGCCAGCCCTCCGCCCTCAGCGCCACACCGACCGCCAACGACCAGTCGGGGGGTGGCAGTGCCACGCCGCTGATCGTCGGCGGCCTGCTCGTCCTCCTTCTGGCCTCGGGGGCCGTCTTCGGATGGCGTCGGCGCACCAGCACGCCATGATCCGCCATCGGTCCCCGGCATCCACGCGTCGGGGACTCCACCCGGCGGCGTGGTGGCTGTGGGCCGGGTCCATGGCCGGAGCGGCCAGCCGGACCACCAACCCGCTTCTGCTGGCCCTGATCGCAGCGGTGGCCGCCTTCGTGGTGTCGGCGAGGCGCACATCGGCGCCCTGGTCACGGTCCCTGGTGGTGTTCTTCCGGCTCGGCGTGGTGGTGATCCTGGTCCGGGTGGTGATCCAGATCGTCTTCGGCAACCGCCTGCCCGGACACGTCCTGTTCACGTTGCCGCAGGTGCCGCTGCCGTCGTGGGCGGCGGGTGTCAGCATCGGGGGTCCGGTGACCGCCGAGGCGATCATCCAGGCGGCGGTCGACGGACTGCGACTGGCCGTGGTGTTGATCTGCTTCGGGGCGGCCAACTCCCTGGCCAGCCCCTATCGGCTCCTGCGTTGCCTGCCTGCCGTGCTCTACGAGGCGGGTGTGGCGGTCACCGTGTCGCTGGCCTTCGCTCCCGAAGTGGTGATGGCCATCGCCGGCGTGCGCGACGCCCGTCGGCTGCGCGGACGGCCGACACGAGGAATCGCCGGACTGCGCGGCATGGCCATTCCCGTGCTCGAGAGCGCACTGGACCGCTCGCTGCAGCTCGCCTCGTCGATGGATGCCCGCGGCTACGGTCGGCGGGTCACGGTGACCCGGGCCACCCGACGGATGGCCGGCGCATCCACCACCACCGGCCTCTTGTTGGTTGTGGCCGGCGTCTACGGCGTCCTCGACTCGGGCTCGCTACCGGCCGGTGGCGTGCCGTTCCTGGCCATCGGCGCACTGCTGGTGGCCCTGGGCATGGCCGCCAGCGGCCGTCGGACCAATCGGACGCGGTACCGCCCAGATCCCTGGGCGACCCCGGAGTGGATCGTCACCGCATCGGGAGCGGTGGTGGTGGCCAGCCTGGTGGCGGCGTCGATGCTTGGGATCCACGGCCTCCAGCTGCAGGTCTACCCCCTCGCCTTCCCCGCGCTCCCGCTCGTTCCGGCAGCGGGCATCCTGGTCGGGTTGGTCCCAGCGGTGGCCGCGCCGGCCCCCCGACGTCCGATCAGCCCACGGATGGGGGGAACGGTGCCGGCACTGCCTCCCCCCGCCATCGAGGTCGGCCAGGGGACGGTCGCATGATCACCTTCTCGGACGTCACCTTCGCCTACACCGACGAGGACCAGCCCACCCTTCGCCGGGTGAACCTGTCCATCGACGAGGGCGAGCTCTGCCTGGTGATCGGCCAGACCGGCTCGGGCAAGACCACCCTGCTGCGGGCCATCAACGGGCTGGTGCCGCACTTCACCGGCGGGCACCTGTCGGGCGAAGTCACCGTGGCCGGACGGTCCACCCGTGAGTTCCCGCCCCGTGAGCTGGCCGACGTGGTGGGCGTCGTCGGCCAGAATCCGGCGGCCAGTTTCGTCACCGACACCGTGGAGGACGAGCTGGCCTACACCATGGAGAACCTGGCCATCGCCCCCACGGTCATGCGGCGTCGGGTGGAGGACGCCCTCGACCTGCTCGGCCTGCACGAGTTGCGCGACCGTCCGTTGAGCACCCTGTCCGGGGGCCAGCAGCAGCGAGTGGCCATCGGCGCAGTCCTCACCGCGTCGCCGCGGGTGCTGGTGCTCGACGAGCCCACCTCCGCCCTCGACCCGGCCGCGGCCGAAGAGGTGCTCTCCTCGCTGACCCGCCTCGTCCACGACGTGGGCATGACGGTGGTCCTGGCCGAGCACCGTCTCGAACGGGTCATCCACTTCGCCGACCGGGTGGTCCTGGTCCCCGGCCGGGGTGAGCACCTGGTGGTCGGCTCCACCGCCGAGATCATGGCCACCTCGCCGGTGGTCCCACCCATCGTCGAGCTGGCACGGCTGGCCGAATGGTCACCGGTGCCGCTGACTGTCCGCGATGCCCGCCGACTGGCCGAGCCGCTGCGACGCCGCGTCGCCACCGCCGCCCGGCCAGCACCGTCGGGCCGGGTCGAGCACCGGGATCGGCCGGTGGCCACGGTCGAGCGGTTGTCGGTCACCTACGGCGACGTGATCGCCCTCGGGCGGGTGGATCTGGCCTTCTCCCCGGGCGAGGTGGTGGCGGTGATGGGTCGGAACGGGTCGGGCAAGTCCACCCTGTTGACCCAACTCGCGGGCGTCCGGGCCCCGACCGGGGGACGGGTCCGGATCCTCGACCAGGCCCCGGTCGACCTCCCCCCGCGGCGCCTGATCCGTCTGGTCGGGATGGTTCCCCAGGATGCCGGCGTGCTGCTGTACGGCGAGTCGGTTGACGACGAGTGTTCGACCGCCGACCGGGAGACCGGGCTGGTCCCGGGCACTACTGCGGCCATGCTCGACGCCGTCCTGCCCGGGGTGCCGCCGGACCACCATCCCCGCGACCTGTCCGAGGGCCAGCGGCTGGCCCTCGCCCTCGCCATCGTCCTGGCGCCCCGGCCACCGGTGGTGCTCCTCGACGAGCCGACCAGGGGACTGGACTACCCGAGCAAGGAGCGCCTGGTGGGCACCCTGCGGAAGCTGTCGGCCGACGGCGTGTGCGTGGTGCTGGCCACCCATGACGTCGAATTGGTGGCCCAGGTGGCCACCCGGGCGGTCGTACTGGCCGAGGGCGAGGTGGTGTCGGACGGGGTGGCCCGCGAGGTGGTCTGCCACTCGCCGGTCTTCGCACCCCAGGTGGCCAAAGTGCTTTCCCCCGAGCCGTGGCTGACGGTGGACGAGGTCAGGACGGCACTGGCGACTGGAGCCGACCGTGGCTAGGGGTGTCGGCCAGACGGTTGCCGTACGGCTCCGTCCCCGGGCCTCGGCCCTGTTGCTGGTGACCTCGCTGATCGGCGTGGCCGCCTTCTGTTGGCCGTTGCTCATCCACGGCCACGACGGCACCAACCTGGCCCACTCCACGGACGCCCCGTGGCTCTTCGTCGCCGTGCTCCCTCTCCTGTTGGCGGTGGTCCTGGGAGAGATGGCCGAGGGATCTCTCGATGCCAAGGCCATCGCCCTCCTCGGGATCCTCGCCGCCTGCGGAGCCGCCCTACGGGTCCCGAGCCCCGGGGTGGCCGGCTTCGAGCCGGTGTTCTTCCTGCTCATCCCCGCCGGACGCGTACTCGGCCGGGGGTTCGGATTCGTGTTGGGCGCGCTGACCATCGCCGGCTCGGCGCTGATCACCGGCGGGATCGGCCCCTGGCTCCCGTTCCAGATGTTCGGCGCCGCGTGGATGGGGTTCGGAGCCGGCTGCCTGCCCCCGGCCAAGGGCCGGTACGAGCTGGTCCTCCTGGCCGGGTACGCCGCCGTGGCCGCCGTGGCCTACGGAACGCTGCTCAACCTGTGGTTCTGGCCGTTCGGCGCCGGCACCTCCACCAGCTACTCGTACACGCCCTCGGCGGGCATGATCCATAACCTGCACAGCTTCCTCTTCTTCGACCTGACCACCTCGCTCGGGTTCGACATCACCCGGGCTGTCACCAACGCGGTGCTGGTCCTGCTCCTCGGGCGTCCCGTCCTCGGAGCGCTCCGGCGGGCCTCCCGACGGGCCACCTTCGACGCCGAACCCGTCTTCGGCTGACCCTCGGGTCGCCGGGCTCCGCTCGATCCCGAGATGGTGCCGCCAGCGGAGAGGTCGGCTCCGGAGGCGGCCGGACCGTGCTCACCGCGTGCCGGGCCACTCCGACGGCGCGCTCAACGCCGGTGAACGATGTGATCCACGAAGGCCAACTTGCGGACCACCGTCGGTGGCAACAGGAACGGATAGAGATCGTCACGCCCCATCGACCGATTGATCTGGTTGAGGGCGTAGGACAGTTCGAGCCAGTGATCGATGACATCACCGAACGAGTCGCTCCCGTCCGGCCGGGTCGGATGGGCGCCCGGCCGGTGGGTCAGACGCGACGCCCCCGAGGTGGTGGTGCCCAAACCGAAGGAGTCGGCGGTCTGGAGGGTGTCGAGGATGTGGAGGTAGTGGGCGAAGGTCTCCGCCCAGTCCTCGTAGGGGTGCATGGTGGCGTAACGGCTGATGTGGGTCTGTGTCCACGACCAGTCGTCGTCGTTGGGCGTGTCGTAGTGCGCCTTGACCGCGATGGCGTAGTCGTCCCGGTCGTCCCCGAAGAGCGTGCGGCAGGCATCGAGTACGTCCGGCTGGTCGACCAGGATCGGCCAGTAGTAGTGGCCGATCTCGTGCCGGAAGTGACCGAGCAACGTGCGGTAGGGCTCGTTGAGCTGCAAGCGGAGCCGCTCGCGGTGCTCGTCGTCCGCCTCGGACAGGTCCAAGGTGATCACCCCGTCGTCATGTCCGGTGATCACCTTGGTCTCCGAGCTGGACAACAGATCGAAGGCCAGGCCCTGCTGGGTCTGGGCATCGCGGGGCGCCACCGGCAGGCCCAGCTCGGCGAGTTGGAAGACCAGCCGTCGCTTGGCCATCTCACCCTTGATCAGTTCGGCCATCCCCTCGCGGTCGTCATCGGCGGGTCGGGTCCTGGTCAGCACGCACGACTCGCACAAGGCGTCGGTTCCGGCCGGTACCAGCCAGTTGCATCCGGTGACCTTCTCTGTGGCGCACCGCTGCCAGGCCCGGACCGGATTGGCCAGATCGACCAGACGTTGCGGCGCCACCTCGGTCAGGGCCACCACGTCCCTACGTTGATGGACGTATCCGAGCGGCGAGTTGCAGCGCAGACACCGGCTGTTGTCGAAGAACACCAGTTGGCCGCAGTTGTCGCATGTGAAGACCCGCATGGTCGTACCGTTGGTTTCTGAAGAGAGGGACGGGCACTGCTCGGTCTGCCCATTCTCCCATGCCGCGCACACAGCGCACCGCCGATCCGGTCGATCCCGATGAGAAGGTCCAGCTCAGGGGCGGTCCGCGGCGCCGAGCGTCCCATCGGGGAGGACACCACCCACGGGCGTCGGGTCGAAGCGGGGAGACCGGGCATTTCCGAAGCAGGGAGCGAACGTATGTTCGTCTATGATCGACCGACGTGGTCGTGCTCCAGGGATCGTTGTTCGCTGCCGGGGACCGAACCGAACCGCATACGTCGACGGACACGTCGGAGCGGACGGACCTGGGCTCGGGTGCGTGGGTCGATCTCCAGCGGAACTGGATGGCCGGTGCCGACCTCCTCTTCGAACGATTGGCCGCGGTGGTGTCCTGGCGGGCGGAGCGCCGATCGATGTACGACCGGGTGGTCGACGTTCCCCGGCTGGTGGCGTTCTACGGCAGTGGCGACGAGCTGCCCGACCCTTCGCTCGATGTTGCCCGTCGGGTCCTCGGGGAGCGGTACCGGGCGGACGCCGGCTGTGGGTTCGCGTCGGTGGGCCTGTGTCTCTACCGCGACGGCCGGGACAGTGTGGCCTGGCACGGGGACACCGTCGGACGGGGGGCGACGGACGACGTCGTGGTGGCCATCGTCTCGTTGGGAGCGCCGCGGATCCTCCTCCTCCGGCCGACCGGCGGGGGAGCGACCGTCCGTTTTCGGGTGGGTGCCGGCGACCTGCTGGTCATGGGGGGCAGCTGCCAACGCACCTGGGAGCACGCCGTCCCGAAAACCGCTCGCCCGGTTGGGCCTCGAATCAGCATGCAGTTCCGGCCGCCGGGGGTGCGATGAGCCGCCGGCTGCCGGGTGAACGCGGTCCGGCCACGGTGGGATACCGTCTGCCGGTAGGCGGACCGTACTCTCGGTCCAGCCCACCGGACGTACCCGTGACGACGCCGACCAGGAGGATCTTCCCATGGCACAGAGTGCTGGACTGCATGAGCCAGAGGACCGGCTCCCGGCCGAGGTCATCGACCGGCACCGGGCCATCGTCTCCATTCAGGAGGAGCTGGAGGCAGTCGACTGGTACGACCAGCGGGTCGCGGCCACCGACGACCCCGACCTCGCCGCCGTCCTCGCCCACAACCGTGACGAGGAGAAGGAACACGCGGCGATGGCACTGGAGTGGCTGCGCCGTCACGACCCGGTGCTCGACCGGCATCTGCGGACCTACCTGTTCACGTCCGGGCCGATCACCGACCTGGAGGCGGCGGCGGAGGGGTCGACCGAACCCGAGCCCGGGAGGCTGGACATCGGGCGGATCGACGAGTGATCGTCAGCGGGATCGTCGGTGGTCGGAACCGTGCTCCGGCATCGTCCCGACGTGATGATCTCTGCCTGGGCGCCATCGGGGAGTCCTCCACCCTCGAACCCTGAGCGCGTCGAGGCCTGACCTCCACGGTCACGAGGGTGACAAGGGATGACCCGGTCGGAAGTCCGGCGAGTGCCGGAACGTCAGCAGTCCGTGGCCGGGGCCGGCCCCTCCGGCGACCGGACGCATCAGGAGCGCTTCATGGTCGCCGGCGCTGAGCCGGTCGAGGACCGGGCCCTCCACCCAGGCGGCACACTCGTCCAGCACCGGGGCGCCGGTCACCCCCGGATGCCACTTGCACAGGGCGAACTTGTCGGTGGTGTCGCCGGTCTCCTCGGCGAACAACGAAGCCAGCGGGATCTGGTCCTGGCCGATCAGGTGCAGTGCCAGTCCGACCGCGCCCTCGCTCACGAAGAAGGTGTGGTTGACCTTGGACAGGCAGACCAGGAACCGGGGAGGCTCGATGCTGCATTG
>JADGOG010000220.1 GCA_017883065.1 Acidimicrobiales bacterium
GCATGGAACGAAGACCCGAAACCTTTCATCTGGACCAAGACCGCCGAGCAGATCCTGAGCTCAATCGGAAGACTTATGCAACGAGTCAACGGCGCAGCACACTAGAATAGGATCATGTTTGTATCGGTGTCCCGTTTGCGAATCGAGGTTGGCAGATCCGATGAACTCGTCGCCGCCTTCCGGCAGCGCGCAGGACTGGTGGAGTCCCACGAGGGTTTCGTCGACCTACAGGTGTGGCGATCCGACCGTGACCCGGCCGAGGTGTTGATGGTCAGCCGGTGGCGAGATAAGGACGACTTCCGGGAGTACATGAGGAGCAGCGACCACCAGGTGTCCCACGATCGGATGGATCCGTTGCTCAGACGCGCTGTCAAACTCGAACGACTGGAGAGTATGCACACTTACGAGGTGATGGCTGAATGACCGGGCGCCGGTTGCACCCACCGGAAGGCTCGGACGAGGCGCCCAGCGTCTCATCCCCGTTGGCCCGGGGTGCCACTCTCGACCTGGTTGCGCTGGCCACTGCCGCGTGCACACCTTCGGGGGTTCGCCCAAGGCCGTGAAGTCCTCGCTGGAGGATCTGTTCGAGGGCAAGCCGACCCGCACCGCAGGTGCGAAGCGTCGAGGAGCGGAAGCGGCGCGGCAGCCCTTCTCTGCGGGCGATGTCCCGTCGGCGTAAGACTGCTCTCGTGGCTCGGCGCCATGGCGCGGATCAGGACCCCAAAACGCGCACGACATGGAACGCCACATCCGCATGGTCACTGACGCCGTCATATGCAAACTGCGTGGCCGTCAACAACCGCCACCGCAGGTTTCGTCCGCTCCAGGGACTTCCGGGACTACCCCGCCTGATCAATGACCACCGGACGGGACTCCACCCGACGGTGAGTGGGCTCAGGGCCGCCCTCAGGTGCTGGAGCCCGGACGACGGCCCCCCGCCACCATGCTCTGGCGAGTCGTTTCCGGCGCCTGAGCGGCCGGCTGCGCTCACGACGCGCCCGGCGCGCCGCATCGCTTGATGCGCGGCTCCCGGCCCGGGAAAGGCGCAGATCCAGGAGCTTTGCCGCCTGCCCGTCAGTACGTCTTGATGCGCTGGCGGGCGACGGTCGGCCGATGCCAGGGTGGCGGTGGTCGGACCTACGAACTACTCGACCGTGTCGTCGCGGCCGTGCAGAACCACCACCCACATCACGAAGACGTCGAGGTACGAGGATTGCGCCAGAGCCGGCAGGCACCATGCCCCCCTGATCCCAGGTTTGCGCCAGGCGCGTCAGGTCGTCCGCAGACGTTGAATTGGCCGAGCTGGGCCATCCCGGCCGTGGGCGATCACCGTCGGCTACCTATGCCTGTCGCAATCGGCCGGTCATGGGTGCCCAAGCCGCTCGGCCTGCACCATCTCGCGGATCTGCTCTACGATTTCCGGATTGGCGAGGCTGGTGACGTCCCCGACCTCGGTGTGGTTGGAGACGGACGCGAGCACCCTCCTCATGATCTTGCCGGAGCGGGTCTTCGGCAGGTCGGGCACCAGCCACACCTTGCGCGGTCTGGCTATCGGGCCGATGTCACGGACGATCGAGTCGATCACTCGTTGACCCAACTCGTCGGACGGGAGTACGCCGGGCGCGAGGGAGACGAATATCTCCGGCATGATCCCTTTGATCTCGTCGTGGGTGGCGACAACTGCGGCTTCGGCCACGCCGGGAACCGTCAGAGCGGCCGACTCGAGTTCCTTGGTTCCGAGGCGATGGCCGGCAACGTTGATCACGTCGTCGATCCGGCCGAGGATCCGGAAATAGCCGTCTGTGGCCAGCATGGCTCCGTCACCGGCGAAGTACGGCCAGTCGCGCCAGTCCTTGCTGTCGCGGTTCTTGCAGTAGCGGGCGTAGTAGGTGTCCACGTAACGATCCGGGTTGCCCCAGATCCCCATCATGGAACCCGGCCACGGATTCCGGATGCAGATGTTGCCACCCTTACCTGTGCCGGCCGGGACTTCGTTGCCGTCGTTGTCGTAGATCACCGGGTGGATGCCGGGCACACCGGGTCCAGCGCTCCCGGGTTTCATCGGCTGGAGCGCCGGCATGGTGCTGCAGAGGAATCCGCCGTTTTCTGTTTGCCACCAGGTGTCGACGATGGCCGACTCCCGCTGGCCGACCACGTTGTAGTACCACCTCCACACGTCGGGCTCGATCGGCTCGCCGACGGTCACCATGAGCTTGAAGTGGTAGTGGTACTTCTTCGGCTCCTCGGGTCCGTCTTTGCGTAACAAGCGAATGGCGGTGGGTGAGGTGTGCAGGATGTTGACGTCCAGCCGTTCGGCGATCCGCCAGGGCCGGCCGGCGTCGGGATAGTTCGGCACCCCTTCGTAGATGATCGAGGAAGCCCCGAGCGAGAGTGGCCCGTAGACGATGAAGGAGTGACCGGTGATCCAGCCGATATCGGCCATGCACCAATAGACGTCGGTCGGCTTCAGATCCAGGATGAGTTTGGACATCGCGGTGACGTAGGCGAGGTAGCCACCGGTGGAATGCTGGGCCGCTTTGGGCTTTCCCGTGGACCCGCTGGTGTACATCAGGAAGAGTGTCTCGTCGGCCCGCATGCGCTCGGGCTCCACCCGCTGCCCGCGAAACTCGCCGATCACGTCGTCGACGACCACGTCGCGACCCTCCACGAGGGCGTGGTCGCTGCGGTACTGCCCGGGGTGGCGCTCCCAGATGAGAACCCTCTCGACCCGATGGCCCTCCCGAACAGCGAGATCGCATGCCTGGTCGGCCTTCTCCTTGTGGTCGATCCACTTGCCGGCTCGCCAGTAGCCGTC
>JADGOG010000221.1 GCA_017883065.1 Acidimicrobiales bacterium
AACTGGAGCATGATCTCGGCGCGACGCTGATCGACCGGTCGGGGCGGGTGGCAACGCTCACCGCCGCCGGTACGGCGGCCCTCGAGCATGCTCGCGCAGCTCTCGCGGCGGTGCAGGCGCTGCGCCATGCGGTCGACGAGGTGACCGGGGTGGTCCGCGGACGGCTGGCGGTCGGCATGGTGAGCGGCTGCACCATCCTGCCGCTGTTCGACGCGCTCGCCGCTTTTCACCGGGCTCATCCCGGCATCGAGATGACGCTGTACGAGGACAACTCCGATCGACTGATCGACGATATCCGTTCCGGAGCAACGGATATCGCCCTGATCGGGGCGGCGGGGGCTCCGCCGGCCGGCCTCGGCACGTTGTCGATCGTCAGCGAGGGGCTGGTCGCCGTCGTCCCGGTCGGGCACCCGTTGACCCACAGCGGGACGGTCGTCCTCGCCGACGTCGTGGGGTATCCGGTGGTGTGCATGCCCACCGGCACCGGCATCCGGACGGTCTTCGACAGGTCCTGCGCGGCCAAGGGTCTCACCCCGAACATCGCACTGCAGGCGACTGCAGGCGAGGCCGTCATCGACCTGGCCGTCCGAGGTCTTGGGGTCGGTGTGCTCAGTGCCTCCATGGTCGTCGACGACGACCGTCGGACGGCCTTGGCGATTGCGGACGTCGACATTCCCGCGGTGCTGGCGCTGGTCTGGTCGCCGACGCTGAGCCCGGCCCTGGCGCAGCTGGTGCGGCACTGCCGCCGGGTGTTCGCGGCGCCGGAGCCGCCGCGAGCGCTCGTGGGTCAGGCGGTCCGGTAACGCAGCAAGGTCACTCCCGAGCGGGACTGGCGGTTTTCCACCGGGTGCAGGGTGGTCAGGCTGGTGCCGTCCGGGAACAACCGCCGGCCGCGGCCGACGACGACCGGGCGAACAACCGGAATTCGTCGACCAGTTCGGCGGCGATCAGCGCGTGCGCCAGGGCGGGCGATGCTCCCGGTTACCACGATGTCCCTGCCCGGCAACGCTTTCAGCTTCCGGATCTCCTCGTCGACGGCGCCGCGCAGCACCGTCGTCGGGTCCCGCTGCGGGTCGCGCAGGGTGCCCGAGACGACATATTTGTTGACCTTTTTCAGGTAATCGGTGGTGTCATCGGTCTGCTGTGGCCCGTAGCTGCGCATCTGTTCGTAGGTGATGCGCCCGACCAGGAAGGCGTCTGCCGCCTCGCGCTGTTCGCGGATGGCCCGCTCATGGTCGGACTGATCGACCTCTGATCTGACGGGCTTCCGGCCGGCTCGAACCAGTTGTCGGTCGCCTCCACGACTCCGTCCAGCGTGATGCTCTCGGTGATGATCAGATCTCTCATGCACGCACGACCCTGCGGGTGGCCGACATTCATCGGCCGGCCAGCAACTCCAGGTAATGCGGGTTGGTCATGATGCCCAGGATGTTCCCGAACGGATCGATCACCGATGCGGTGACGAACCCGTGCCCGCGGTCGGTCACCGGCTGGTGCTCGCGGGCGCCCATCGAGAGCAGCCGCACCAGGCCGTCCTCGACGTTGTCGACGTGCCAGAAGAGGATCTCGCCGGCCGGTGCGGGGTCCGTTGACGTGCCTGCGGGTGCGAACTTGCTGTTGATCAGGCCGAGTTCGTGCTGGTGGTCGCCGACCCGGAATTCCAGGTAGGCGCCCGGAACCTCGAAGTACGGCTCGACGCCCAGTAGTTCGGTGTACCAACGACCCGCGGCCGGCAGGTCGGCGGCGAAGTAGCTGACGGTGGCCATTCCTCGCAACATGGTGGTGTCCTTTCGTGGGGGGTTCGTGCTCGGTTCCTGGTCGGTCAGGTCCAGCATCTACGGCAAAGTGCTCATCCTGTGCGCACTTTGCCGGACATCGATGCTCAGGCCGGCACGTCGAGGGTGATCACCGTTCGGGGACCGGAGCGGTGCTCCGCCGACCTGTCCCGGTCCCGACATGATGATCGTCAAGCCCCGGGTGCTGCGCTCGGCTATTGCTGCCTGCCCGGTACTCCGGACCGGTGTCGGTGGGTCGGTCTACGTTGGCCCAGAAACCACGGCTCAGCTGACCAAGGGGAGAACATGACCACGCTGGAGAACCGCCCGAACACCGCGCTGCTGGTCATCGACGTGCAGAACGGCAACCTCGAGGGAGCACATGAGCGGGACGCGGTGGTCGCGAACATCAGCGACCTCGTCGAGAACGCACGGCGCGAGAGGGTTCCCGTCGTGTGGGTGCAGCATTCCGACGAGCAGTTGGAAAAGGGGAGCGCGGGCTGGCGGATCGTCCCCGAGCTGAAGCCGACCGACAAGGAGCCACTTGTCGAGAAGCACTACGCCGACTCGTTCGACGGCACCACCCTGGAGACCGTGCTCTCGGACCTGGGCATCGGGCGGCTGGTCGTTGCCGGTGCCCAGACGGACGAGTGCATCCGCGCCACGCTGCACGGCGCGGTGGTCAGGGGTTACGACGCGACCCTGGTCAGCGACGCGCACACGACGGAGGACCACCAGGAATGGGGAGCGCCGCCGCCGGACGCGGTCATCGCGCACACGAACCTGTACTGGACCTACCACCGGGCGCCGGGGCGGACGGCTGGAACAGTCAGCACCAAGGAGGTCTCCTTCGGGGACTCGTCCTGAAACCTCGTCGTCGTGCGCGGGGATGCGGCCTCTCGCCCCGGGTGCGGGGCAGGAGGGACGACCGTGAAGAGGCTGTCGTGGCGAACGCCGTGGCCGCCACGCGATTGTGACCGGGGCTTCGCCTGGGCCGCCGTATCGTGGTCCGCGTGACAACGGTGTTGGTGGTGGA
>JADGOG010000222.1 GCA_017883065.1 Acidimicrobiales bacterium
GGACGGCCACGGCTACTGGATGGTCGCCTCCGACGGCGGCATCTTCACCTTCGGCGACGCCCGGTTCTACGGATCGCTGGGGGGCCAGCAGATCTCCAGTCCCATCACGGCCATCCTGGCCGCCCCGGACGGGCGTGGTTACTGGTTGCTGCCCACGGTGCCACCCCCGAAGCCCCCGGCCGTCGACTGGGCGGTGCCGGGAACGGTGATCTACAACCTCGACTCCGCGCCCGGCTCCCCGTACAGGCCCGGCCAGAAGGTGGTCGCTCTCACCTTCGACGACGGGCCGTCTCCCATCTACACGCCGCAAGTGCTGCAGATCCTGGTCGCCGACCACGTTCCCGCCAGCTTCCAGATCGTCGGCGAGTACGGCGCCGCCCACCCCGAGATCCTGCGCAACGAGGCGGCAAACGGCATGTCCCTCGCCAACCACACCTGGACCCACGTCGACCTCACGACGCTTCCCGCCTCTGGATGGCCCGGACAGGTCGACCAGACCGACGCACTCCTCCAGGGCATCACCGGTCACCCGGTCCGGTGCCTGCGGCCTCCGTATGGGACCACCAACTCGACGATGGTGGGGCAACTTGGCCAGCATGGTCTGGCCGAGCTCTACTGGGACGTGGACCCCTCGGACTACCTGAGGCCAGGCGCTTCGGTGATCGTCCAGCGCGTGCTCTCCGCCCTGCATCCCGGCGCCATCGTGGGCATGCACGACGGAGGAGGCGACCGCTCCCAGACCGTGGCCGCCCTGCCGGGCATCATCAGCGGCATTCGAGCTGCGGGATACGAGATCGTGCCCGTCTGCGGGGGGTGACAGTAGCGCCCGGACCGTTGGAGAAGGTCCTATCGAGCTGCACCGGCATCAGTCCAGTGGTGCTCGGAGGCAGTCCCGGCGAGCAAGACCGTTGCGTTCCCGGTCTGGCAGACTCGGCGGATGAGACCGAGCAGGCTGAATGCGAGACAGCGGATCGTGGTCGTTGTCGGGTTGGGCGTCGCCCTCTTCTTCTTCGGAGGTTGGGCCACCACCCGTGGCATCGGGGCCACCGGATGGGTTGCGTACGCCCCGCTCTCCAACACCTACAACACACCGGGCCTGCCCGGCGCCCTTCATCCGTGGGTCCGACTGGTGATCTGGCTCTTCCTGGTTCTCGTGTGGGTGATCGCCTCGATCACCCTGCTCCGCTCACCAGGTCCATCCCGGCAAGGCGACGCCACCGAGTAGAGGGACCGGTGGGCATGACTTACCCCTAGGGTCGGGGACTCCCCGTCCGGCCCGGGACCCGCGGTATGGTCACAGCTGCAGATCGACACTGGGGGTCAACATGCGGATCTCGCCGTCACACCGGAAGCGACTGGTTGCACTGCTGGTGCTCGGGTCCGTGGTCCTGGCCATGGCAACCAGTGCATGCGGCTCGTCCACGTCGTCGCCCGTTTCGAGCCCAGCTTCGGGATCCGACGCCCCGGTGCATGCCCGTGCCGTCCCTTCCTTCTATCACCCGCCCCAACCGTTGCCTGAGGCTCCGGCCGGCACATTGATCCGCTCCCAGCGGATCAGCGGCGTGCCTGGGGTCCCTGCCGGTGCGATCGTGTGGAGGATCCTCTTCCATTCGACCACGATCTACGGCGCGGACCTGGCAGAGTCCGGCTACGTGGTGGCTCCAGGCGGTTCTCCCCCCGCCACCGGCTTCCCTGTCATCGCCTGGGCCCACGGCACAACTGGGTTCGCGGCGCCCTGCGCTCCCTCGCTCTTCACCAGTTCGGGAGGTGGCACCGGCCCCTACCTGATCCCAGGGCTCGACAGGTACCTCCGGGCCGGGTTCGTCGTTGCGGCTGCTGACTACCAGGGCCAGGGGGTGGCCGATGGCGTCCATCCCTACCTCCTGGGGGCAAGTGAAGGCCGGGCCGTACTCGATGCCACACGGGCGGCCCGGCAACTGACCGGCGTCCGGACCGCGAACACCGTGATCATCTATGGCCACTCCCAGGGTGGCCACGCCGCCCTCTTCGCCGGGGAGATGGCGTCTGCCTACGCGCCGGACCTCCACGTCGTGGGGGTGGTCGCCGCTGCCCCCGCCACCGGTCTCAGCACGTTGATCTCGGTCATCGGCAACCCGACGGGGCGGCGCTTCCTCTCCTTCAGCATCCCCGCCGCGTACTCGTGGACCCAGACCTACAACGACCTGCCTTCCACCGACGTGTTCACCCCGGCCGGAGCACGCTTCGCCAACGCTGAAGTCACCAGGGGTTGCCTCGATGCGTTTGTAGGTGCCATCGTCTCTCACCACGTGACGCCCGGTGGAACCTTCACGTCGAGTGCCGAGACGAACCCGGCCGTTATCGCCCACGCGCAGGCCAACGACCCCGGCAGTGCGCGCACGCCAGTGCCGATGCTCGTGCTCCAGGGCACCGCAGATGGCACCGTGCCACCACCGCTGACTGACGTCTTTGTCACGGCCAAGGCCTGCCCGATCGGTGACTCCGTTGACTATCTCCATGTGAAGGGCGCCACCCATGCGACAGTCGTCTTCGTGTCCGTCCCGGCCATCCTCAAGTGGATGGAAGGGCGTCTTGCCGGCGGGCGGGCACTCAGTACATGCGGCCAACCGGGTGACGCTTCCACCCTCACCCACTAGGAGCGACTCCCGGGATGAGCGGGCGCGGCGGGCGGGACCAGTGACCAGTCGCCGGTTCGGTCGTGGCCATTCGGAGGCACGACGGGCGGGTGCCTCACCCTGCCAGGGTCAGCTCAGTGGTCCACCCACGCGAGGTGGCATTCCGAGCGGTGCTCGGAGTCAGACGCCGTC
>JADGOG010000132.1 GCA_017883065.1 Acidimicrobiales bacterium
CCGAGGAGCGGGAGGCCGAGCAGCTGCTCGGTGGTCATCAAGAGGGAGTAGTGGTTGAACAGTGTCGACGACGTGATCCCGGCGGGAGTGCTCGGGCTGACCACGATGGTGGCGACATGGCAACCCACGTCGGCGGCGTTGGTGGCGCAGCTGTTGCTGGACCCTCCTTCACCCTCGTCCCAGGTGACGAAGAGGACCACCTTGCCGGTGCGGTATCCGGTGCTCTTGGTGATCTTCTTCACGGTCTTGGCCAACCAGGCATTCCCCTGGGCCACCGTCCCGTCGTGCATGTCATTGACCACGTCGGGTGTGACGAACGAGAACGCGGGAAGCGCCCCGCTCTTGAGGTCAGTTCCCAGTCGGCTGAAGGGAACGTCGTAGGAGCTGCACCCGAGCAGTGTGGTGTAGTAGGCGGGTGGATTGTGGCGGACGGCGTAGGGGCCGGCGTCCGAGGCGTGGCAGTTCGAGGGCATCGCGTCCTCGTACGCCTTCCAGGACTCTCCTTGGCCGAAGAGACTCGGTGCGCTGGTCGAACACGATCTCGAGGGAGCGCAGTCCGAGGTGAAGGGTTGGATGGCCGTCAACGAGAGGCCGGAGGTGCCGGCGAGGTAGTTCGGCAGGCTCGGGTGGGAGATGTTGTGGTAGTTGGCGGCCAGTCCGCACGAAGCGGCCAGGCTGTTGATGTACGGGGCCTGGGGCGATCCGATGATGGTCGAGGAGCTGTGGTTCTCCATCCAGATCCACACCACGTGGGTGTACGTCGTCGAGGACGGTGGCATGGTGCCACACGGGCCCTTCTTTTTGGTCGTCCGAGTAGTGCTGACCGCGATGCGAGACGTCCCTGTTCCTGAGGCGTGGGGGTTGACGGACGTCCCGCCGGCGGCCAGTGCCGCGCCAGCCGGAGTGGCGCCCGGCGCCAAGGGACCCACCCCGAGGCCCGTCGCCATCGTCAGGCACAACACCGCGACGAACAGCACTCGTTTCATGGTCCGACCCCTCCCCCTGGATGGGTGACGTTCTAGGGGAGCGCGTGCCCCACGTCAAGGGGAGCCGAGGGCCGTGCCGGATGCACGTTCCTGCCGGCGAACCATGTACCCATTCGGGCGGAGTCGCCGTCGTCCCACCATCAGCACGCACGGCCCGGGCTCCACTCCCCCATCCGGGAGATGTCAGAGACCATGTCCTCGGCGCCGTCGGGCGGACCGACTATGGCGATGGAGTCCGAGCGGTGACGCTCGTCCGCGCCCTTGCCCTATCCGTCGAGACTCCCCGCCGTCACCGGGCTAGTGGAGGACCCGGCCGAGGTAGGGGGCGTCGCCGAAGGTGTACAGGGCACCATCGCTGCCGAGCAGGTAGTAGCCGTTGCCGTCGAGCGACGGGGCCATGGTGTGGATGGGGGCGGACAGTGGCTTGCCGCCCAAGGACCCGTAGAACGGGGCTCCGAAGGAGAAGATCCCACCGTCGGCAGCCACCATCCGATACCCCCGTCCCGCCGGATCGGCGGTGATGCCAACCACGGGTTGGTTCAGGCGGGCCCCACCCATCGAGCCGAGGAAGCGGGCGGAGAACGAGAACACTCCGCCGTCGGAGGCCACCAGCCAGTAGCCGCGACCGTCATGGGTGGCCGCCATGCCGATCACCGGCGCATTGAGCCGGAAGTTCCCGGTGGAGCCGTGAAACGCTGCGTCTCCGAAGGAGAACACCCCGCCGTCCTTGGCCACCAGCCAGTAGCCACCACCGTCACTGGTGGCGGTCATGGCGATGACCGGTGCATTGAGGTGCAGTGCGCCGGTCGAACCGTGGAAGCGCGCGTCGCCGAAGCTGAAGACCCCTCCGTCCGCGCCCAGCAGCCAGTACCCACCGTGATCCGGTGTCGACGTGATCCCCACGATCGGTGCGGCAGGAGCGGCCCTGAGAGACCCGAAATTGGATGCTCCACCGAATGCTCGGACCTGACCGGCAGAGTCGACCAGCCAGTATCCGGGACAACCACCTGGACCCGCGGCCGCGGCGATGGCCAGGTAGGTGCCCGGAGCGATCTGGTTGGCATGGGTGTTGCATCCTGGGCCTGCGGAGGACTGTGGCGACACCGAGTAGGTGGACCCGGTGAGCAGGGCGTGCACGAAGCCGTTCGCACCACCGTAGGTACCTCCGTACCGCTGTAGCTCCGGAGTCACATAGGTGCCCTCGGTGATCTCGTTCCACGAGATCAAGAGCCACGCCTGTGGATTGCCACTGGCATTGCCCTGGTAGAGCGCGTGGAGCGTGGCTCCGTTGCCACGGGTGACGCAGGTCTGGGAGCCGTCGAGCTGTCGGTCGAACCCGGGGGCCAGCGGCGCGAAGTACTTCTTGCCCTCGGCATGGAGCGTGGCCGAGAGGCTGGCCAGTTGGGAGAAGCTCTGGGGATTGCCCCACGGGTCCTGGCTGGACCAGTACGGACTGTCGGCGTCGAAATACTGGGCGACGGTCGAGTTCCACTGGTTCCACTGGTAGCCCCCGACGAGGTACCACGCCGACCGGAACTGTCCGCTGATGGTCGCCACCACCGAGTTCGCGTACTTGTACGAGCCGACCCAGATGAAGGTCGGCTTGCCGCCGTTGCTCCGGTCGAATGCCGGATCGTTTCCGTACCGGCCGGAGAGGTAGGAGAGGTCACCGGTGATGCTGGACTGGGTCAGGGCCGTGGCCGACGCCTCGTAGGACAGCCACAGATGGAACGGGTGGCCCTGGGCCTGTGCCTGGTCCACAGCGTGGACGAGGAGATCGAGCCGGCGGTCGTTGGCCGAGGACGAAGGGGTCTGGCCTGCCGATCCGGTGCCGTTCCAGTCCACGGCGAACCCGGAGAGACCGGCGGCGATGGCACTCTGGACGTCATAGGCGATCTGTGCCGGATCGTCCTGGGTAAAGAGGGCGGGAGGGGTGTCGGTCTCGATGTTGCCGCCGAATTGACTGGTGGGATTGCAGCCGCTGGCGTCGAGGGTGGCGGGAAGCGGGAGTGGGGACTGGCCGAAGGGGAAGTTGGGACCGAGCGTGGTCTGCCAGTGGTGGGTGTCCCACCACAGGTAGTAGTAGGCGTACATCCCCTGCGGGGCCGGAGCCACGGATGCGGTGTTGGCCAGTCCGGCCTGCGTCGCATGCACCGCCGGGCCGGACGTCGGTGGGGTGGCGACCGGCTGGCCGCCGGCGCCGGCGACCATCAAGGTGACGGACGCGACCACGACGGCGATGACCAGGGAGGCCCTGGTGGCGAGACGATGCAAGCTGACACTTCCCATGCGGGCTCCTTCCCCCGGTGGACGAGCAACGCTCGGGGACTACTTGTGTGATCGGCTGATTCGGGTGGTCTCTGAAGCCATCGGGATGCCGTGCAGGACGGATAGGGGAAGAATGTCCAGGTGGAAGGGGTTGTGGGCGGGTCCGGAGCAACGCTCGTCCGATCTCGCCGGATACGGTGCTCGGGGTCGGCTCGAACCATGGAAGGAAGGTGGCCCCGTGAGCGGCTCCCGATCAGATGACGCTGACAAGCAGACTCACCGTGACCGGATGCTGGCCGGTGATCCCTACCTCGCCGATGATCCCGTGCTCGTCCACGAGAACCGGAGGGCGATGGCTCTGGCCGACCGCTACAACACGACATCGGTTTTCGAACTGGAGGAGCGCGATCAGATCCTGGCGGAGCTCCTGGGGTCGATCGGTGACGGCACGGTCATCAGGCCCCCGTTCCACTGCGACTTCGGCTACCAGACCCACATCGGCGCCAGGACGTTCATCAACTTCGGACTGGTGGCGCTCGATGTGGCACGCATCACCATCGGCGACGACGTGCAGGTCGGCCCGCGGGTGCAGCTGCTGACGCCCCGCCACCCGTTGGAGGCCTCCGCCCGGCGTTCCAAGTGGGAATCGGCGGCGCCGATCACCATCGGCGACAACGTCTGGCTCGGTGGTGGCGTCATCGTCTGCCCCGGCGTGTCGATCGGAACCGACACCGTGGTCGGAGCTGGTTCCGTCGTCACCCGGGAGCTGCCTTCGGGAGTACTGGCCCTGGGGACACCGGCCCGCGTGGTGCGTTCCCTCTCTGACGAGGAGGTCCACTGACCGGGCCTGCGGTCAGTGGCAGCGGGCCGTTTCCGGATCCACACCTTGACTTTTCTGGATTTCGGACTAGACCCGGTGACAGGACACCTGGGCGGAGGGTGTACCGGCGGGCGGGGGCCCTCAGCCAATGCTGAGGGCCTTTACGCATCCGTCGTTCGCTACGCTGCATCCGTGATCGCGTTGTTGTTGATTGCCGTGGCCGGGTTTGTCTGGATCCGCCGTCGTCTCCTGATCCGGCGCGAAGTCAGGCTTCTCGCTGCAATGGAGGCAGCCGAAGCGGACGCCCTGGCTCGAGAGCACGAGATCATCGCCGAGATGGAACAGGACTTCCTCAGGGGGTAGCTCGGCGGCCGTGGTCCCGGTGGCGCCAGCGTCGACGGCGTTGTGTTCCGGGTCGGGAGGGCATGGACACCCGCCCTGATCAACCGTGACCTTGACTGCGCAGACGTGCCAATGCCCTCTCAACAGGTTCGGCGTCAGCAGGTCCAACATCGATGTCGATCAGCTTCCGTCTGCTGGTGGCGCCCCGAATGAGAGCCACCGAGCGGCGCGGAATCCCGAGGGCCTTCGCCACCGCCGCGAGCGCTGCATCGGTGGCCCGGCCTCTGTCGGCAGGCTCGGCCACACGGACAACCAGTGCGGTGTCGTGCTCTCCGCCGACTTCGGTCGACGATGCGCCGGGACGGACATGGATCTCCAGACGCATCCGCCCAGTCTGGCCGCCGGCGACCTGCCGGTGGACAGTCTCGGTGCGGACAGCCCTTCGTGGCTATCTGGCCAACTGACGGAGATGGTCGTCGAGAGCCTTGGCCTCGATGTCCAGGCGGTGCAGGAGCAGAGGAACGATCTGTCGTTCGATGAGTCGGCCTATGCCCGGAATCCCGATCATCAGATCACCATCAACACGGATCACTGTGCCATCGATCGTCTCGGCCAGGACGAAGTCACCTGTGCCGTGCAGCCGACGCGGGTCGAATTCGGCCTCGAAGTGGAGTGCGCCTGAACCCGCCCGACGATCGATCCGCAACTCTTGGATCCAGGCCAACGGGCTCGACCCGACGAGTCGTTGAGCGATCGGGTCCAGAGGACCAACGAACGCGTACCGAAGCTTCACCACCGAGATTCGCCCGTCCTGGTGTGATTCGAGCAGAACGGGCCGACTGAGATCGGGGAGGTCGAGGTCGAGGTAGAAGGAAGGTTCGGCCAGCAGCTTCCCAATCGATTGCTTCGATGCATTGAAGCGATGTTCTGTGTGGAAGCGCACGTCCAGATACTGGCACGACCGGTCGCATGCAGGACGTTGGCCCACACCGCCGGTCGAGGAGGGCGCACGTGTCCATGCCGTTGGCGGGAACGGCGGCGGGCAGTCTGCATCGGCCTGCACGGAACCGACCGTCAACCGCTGGTCTTCCGCTTCCCCCGATGGAACCAGTGAGCGAAGCCCACGACCACCAGAATCGCGTGACCGGCATGGCGGCCTTTCGAGAGGTGATGCCGTATGAGATGGACGCCGACGCGGAGCACGACGGGGCACCGGGGTGATGCTGTCCGGATTGATCTGCAACGATGAAGGTGTGGGCAATGACCGGCCAGAAGAACCCAAACAGTTGCATGGTCCCGAGGTCGCGGCCTGGATTGCCGAGGCCACACCGTCGATCACGGCGCTGATGACGGCGGCGAACCGGATCCCTGGCGTGGTGGCCCACGGGCCCGAGACGATGCGGGATGTTGCTCTGGACATCCACGCCGTCGCCTTCGAGGTCCGGGGATGGCAGTCCGAGCACCCGTGCCCGGACCCGGTGCTGGATCAGGAGTTCAGAACCGCATTCGACGGGTTCATCGCGCTGGCCGAGGAGTGCACGGCCGCCAGTGCCATCCGGGACTATGACCCCGAGGAACTCGACGAGAGGGCCGGTCAGGTTGTCGCCGATCTGATGCTGGCCATGTATGACACAAGGCCGCGGGACCGGTAGTCCGGGAAGCCCACCACCCTGGGCGGAGCGGCAGCGATCCCGGACGGAGATGGGGTGGTCGCTCTGCGTCGATGCGAGGTGCAGGCCCCGCCAAGGTCACTCGACCTGATGCATTCGGAATGCAGGGATGGTCAAATTTGTCGATTGCCGAGTCCCGGACGAGGTACTAGAACGACGGTGGTTGCATCTGAGCGGAAACTGCAACACGGCGGCAGGCGGGAAGTTGCTCCTCATTTCAGCGGAGACGATTGGGCCTGTCGAGTTCGGCGAGGGCAAGGATGCACTGCTCCGAACCACAGTTCCGACACTTCGACGAGTGAGATGAGAACGGTATGCGAAGGATTGTCCTGATTGTTGCTGGCATTGTCGTGGTCGCGGCCGGCACAGTCGCCGGTACGACCACGTCCCAGGCCACTACGGGCCCGGTCAGCGCTACAGCCGCAGCTGGCCCCCATTGGACCGTAACCGGCTCTGTTGTCAGCGGGGTGAAGACGTCGAGTCCCGGCCGGGTGCTGGCCTTCAGCTTCAGCGTCACGAATACCGGCGCGGTGGCTGCTGACACCATCATCACCTATACGTCGACCAACAGCACGTATGTCGACATCGTCTGTCCGCTCCCTTCCACCCACTACAACATCTCCCCCGACACACCTTCTTGTGAACCGGGAATCCTTGCACCGAAGAAGACGGCTCAATCGGCCATCATCTTGGGAGTGGGCCCGGCGATCGGAGCGATGACGGTCAAAGTGTGTGTCGGACCCTCGACTGCCCCTCCTGGGTGCAAGACGCTGACCGTGGGTGTGGTCGGCTAGAGGACACCGTCCGAGCGGGAGGTCCCGATGCGGTGAGCGGCGCACCGGTTCGGGCACCGGACCCTCGGCGGGCCATCTGCGTCCCCAATCTGGTCCGGCTCTGACGAGCCAAACGCTCAGGTGCACCGTGATGGGCATGCACTCCGGTACCGGACGTGAGTCGCCCCTAAGGAGGGAGCTCGTGATCCGGTGCCTTCGGAGGGCTTGAGGGCCGGCTCACGGCGTGAGTATCCGGTAGTAGCTGCACTGGCCAACGTCGTCGGGTGCCAAGTGTGACCCGGCGGGCGGTATCCCCCCCGGAGTCGGTGTCAACGAGGTCTATCCAACCTTCGGCTCAGGTCCGCAGTGGCCCGCCGATTGGGTTGCCTAGTCCGCTCCGAATTCCTCCAGTTGATCCTCCGATGGCTTCGGGATCGGCACTGGCACCGACTGTCCGCCGTCATCGGCGGGCCGGCTCCAATTCGGATGATCTCTCTGGTCGAGCATGGCCGCACACATGTCGATCGTTTCGGAGTTTCCTCCGCCGACGCGGTGGAAGTCGAGGTACTCCTGCGCCTCTTCCGCTGTCTGAGGAATCCAGCCCTCTGGCCAATCGGTCATGGGTGAGACCGTAGCGGTTGGGGACTCGTCCTGCCTGGGAATGGGTCCGTCGCAAGACGAGAAGTGCCACGTCGGGCCCCCGGCCGGCACGGCGGGAGGATCCCCGGAAAGGGTGGCCTGATCTCGGTCGCCAGCCCGGCCAGGCGGAGGAGGAAGTGCGGGGTTGAGCGAAGCCCGGTATCCAATGTGCGGCAACGTCGTGCCGGCCGGTAGCGCTCTGGCCCG
>JADGOG010000223.1 GCA_017883065.1 Acidimicrobiales bacterium
TCGCCAACTCGTTCGCCGTCCTGTGCGACCCGGGCGACGAGGTGCTGGTGCTGGCCCCGTACTGGACCACCTACCCCGAGTCCATCGCCCTGGCCGGCGGCGTGCCGGTGGTCATCAGCACCGACGAGACCACCGGGTTCCGGGCCACGGTCGAGCAGCTGGAATCGGCCCGGACCCCCCGGACCAAGGTGCTGTTGTTCGTCTCCCCGTCCAACCCCACCGGGTCTGTCTACCCCCGCGGGGAGATCGAGGCCATCGGGCAGTGGGCCGTCGAGAACGGGCTGTGGGTGGTGACCGACGAGATCTACGAGCACCTGGTGTACGGCAATGCCGAGCACCACTCGATGCCGGTGGTCGTCCCGGAGCTGACCGACCGGTGCATCGTGGTCAACGGCGTGGCCAAGACCTACGCCATGACCGGATGGCGGGTCGGGTGGATGATCGGGCCGCTCGACGCCATTACCGCGGCGACCAACCTCCAGTCCCACGTGACGTCCAACGTGGCCAACGTCTCGCAGAGGGCCGCGCTGGCCGCCGTCTCCGGTGACCTGACCGCAGCGGCCGAGATGCGCACGGCCTTCGACCGGCGCCGACTGACCATCCACTCGATGCTCAACGAGATCGACGGGATCGAATGCCTGCTGCCGGAGGGGGCGTTCTACGTCTACCCGTCGGTGAAGGGGCTCTACGGTCGGGACATCCGTGGGCGCCGGTCGACGTCCAGCGCCGAGCTGGCCGACCTGGCCATCGAGGAAGCCAAGGTTGCCGTGGTGCCCGGTGAGGCATTCGGGGCACCGGGCTACTTCCGCATGTCGTACGCCCTGGGCGACGACGACCTGGTCGAAGGCGTGTCCCGTCTGGCCAAGCTCTTCGGCGACGCCGCGTGACGCCGCCTGCTGATTCGAACCGTTCTTCCACCGTACGAAAGGAACACCATGGGTAGGGTGCTCGTCACCGAGAAGTTGGCCCAGCCGGGCCTGGAGCTGATGGCCGAGGCCGGCCACCAGGTCGATGTACAGCTCGGCCTGTCCCCCGAAGAGTTGACCGCCGCCATTGTGGGCGCAGACGCCCTGATCATCCGATCGGCCACCACGGTCACCGCCGAGGTGTTGGCCGCCGGCACCGACCTGGTCGTGGTGGGCAGGGCCGGAATCGGGTTGGACAACGTGGACGTGGCCGCCGCCACCGAGCGCGGCGTGATGGTCGTGAACGCCCCCCAGTCCAACATCCTGTCGGCGGCCGAGCAGGCCATGGCCCTGCTGTTGGCACAGGCCAGGAACATCCCCCAGGCCCACGCCGCCCTGGTGGCGGGGAAGTGGGAGCGCTCCAAGTGGGAGGGCGTCGAGCTGCACGGCAAGACGCTCGGGGTGATCGGCCTCGGCCGGGTGGGCGCCCTGGTGGCCCAGCGGGCGCTGGCCTTCGGCATGCACCTGGTGGCCTACGACCCCTTCGTGTCGGTCGACCGGGCCAAGCACATGGGTGTCGAGCTGATGGACCTCGAGGACCTGATGGCCACCTCCGACTTCGTGACCGTTCACCTGCCGAAGAACGCCGAGACCCTCGGGCTCATCGGCAAGGACCTGTTGGCCAAGTCCAAGCCAGGACTCCGGCTCATCAACACCGCCCGAGGCGGCATCGTCGACGAGGAGGCGCTGGCCGAGGCCATCCGGTCCGGCCAGGTCCAAGGGGCCGGGCTCGACGTGTTCGCCAAGGAGCCGACCACGGAGTCCCCGCTCTTCGAGCTCCCGTCGGTGGTGGTCGCCCCCCACCTCGGGGCATCCACCGCGGAGGCTCAGGACAAGGCCGGGTTGACCATCGCCGAGCAGGTCATCCTGGCCCTCAACGGCGACTTCGTCCCCTTCGCCGTCAACGTGGCCGCCACCGACGTCTCCGAGACCGTGCGACCGTTCATGGGCCTGGCCGAGCAGCTGGGGAAGATCGTCTCCTGTCTCAATGACGGCCTGCCCAACGTCCTGGAGATCGAGTACCAGGGAGGTCTGGCCGGTGCGGGGACGGGCATCCTCACCCTGTCAGTCCTCAAGGGGCTCTTCGCCGCGGCCACCGAGGAGCCGGTGAGCTACGTGAATGCGCCCCAGATGGCTGCCGAGCGGGGGCTCGAGGTGCGGGAGACCTCCACGGTGACCGCCCACGATTTCGTCAACCTGATCACACTCCGCAGCGGCGACCACGCCGTGGCCGGCACCCTCAGCGGGCCCCGTTCCGAACCCCGCCTGGTGATGGTGGACGACCACACCGTCGAAGTCCCTCCGGCGCCCCACATGGTGGTGGTCCGCAACGACGACCGGGCCGGGATGATCGGCGCGGTGGGCACCATCCTGGGCGATGCCCAGGTCTCCATCTCGTCGATGGCGGTGGGACCGTCGGCCACCGGCCACACGGCGTTGATGGTGCTGTCGACCGATCGGGTCGTGCCGGCGGCCGCCCTCGAGGAGCTCCGGTCGACTCCGGGGATCAGCGACGTGCACACCGTCGAATCCTGAGGTCGTGCCGGTGACCGGTACCTCACCTACCCCTGGCCCGGGATTCGCCGAGGGGCAGGTGATGACCGTATTCCGGTCACGTCGCCGTGCCGAAGGCCAGGCCGAGTACCTCGAACTGGTCGAGGCGATGGAGGACGCGGCACGGCGGATGCCCGGATTCGTCGACTTCAAGGCGTTCACGGCCGAGGACGGCGAACGGGTGTCGCTGGTCACCTTCGCCTCCGCGGAGGATCACCAGGCGTGGCGGGACGACCCACGACACCGTGCCGCCCAGCAGCGCGGTCGGGACC
>JADGOG010000224.1 GCA_017883065.1 Acidimicrobiales bacterium
GTCGGCGTCGACGAACTGCCAGTCGAAGATCGGATCGGCCTCCAGCTCGGTGACCAGCCGGTTGCCCGCGTCGATGGTCTTGCCGTCCTCTGTGGTGACCGGTTGGTCGAGGTTGACCACGGCCACCGGAACCTGGTCGAGCTTGCCGTACGGGTCCCAGTTCGACCACAGGTACAGCGCGCCGTAGAGCAGCGGGACAAGCACCAGGAACAGCAGCGCCAGGATCGGCAGGGGACCCTTGAATCGCCGAAGTTCATAGCCGGCCAGACGGAACGTGTTGATCATCGGGCGTCCTCGGGGGCAGCTGGGTCGGCGGGTGGCGGGGCGTCCGGATCTGCCGGCGGTGGTGGGCTGAGCGGTCCGGGGCCGGCGGACAGCGGTGCGAACGAACCGTCCGGTTGCACCGCAGCCGAATCGGGGCCGGTCTCGGGATCCGGAGCGGGACTGGGAACGTGATTGGCGTCCTCGGCCTCCGGCACCACGGGGATCACAGTGGTGGGCGGGTCGGCGACTACCGGAATCCCGGTGGTGCGGGCATCGGAGATGCCTGGCGGCAACTCCGCGATCGGCGTCCCGGCGGGCGGCGGCACCTGGGTGCGGTACGGAATGGGCCAATTCGGGACGTCGGACTTCTCGACACGGGGCGGCAACTCGACGATCACCGGCAGGTTGGACACCGGCCCACGATCGGCGGTGGTGACGATGATCGCGGGCCCGGTCTTGGTCATCTTCGTCAAACGGTCAAGGGCCTGCACGATCCGGTGCTGCGTCGCGGTGTCCACCCCCCGATCGATGTCGTCGACCACGATGACCGCGCTGATCCGCACGCAGGCCAGCGCAACGGCCAGCAGGGTGGCCCGTTCCCCGCCCACGTCGCCGATCAACAACGACGGTTCCACTGTCAGGTCGAGCGCCGTGCAGGCCTCCGCGAACCGCAGCCTGCCCTCTGCCATGTTGACGTTGTCCAGCAGGCAGCTCTCGTCGACCGACTCGTTGACCGTCAGCGCGGGTTCGGGTCCGATGGTGTTGCCGATCCGCGCCACCGACGTCAACGCCCTGATCTCACTGGCACTGTCGGCGAGCTTGCGGCCGGCGATGGCCAGCACGCCCATGGTGATGCCCATCCGCCCGGTCAGCGCCAGCAACAGGCTGGACCTGCCGGTTCCGGACGGACCGACGATCGCGGCCAGCGACGCCGGGCGGACCGTGAGGCTGATGTCGTGGAACAGGGTGCCGCGCTTGGTCTCCAGGGTGAGCCCGGTCGCTTCCAGTGCGGGTTCGGGTGGCTTTGGCGGTTCGTTTCCCGACGTGACCTCGGCCGAACCCGCTGCGGGGACGGGCGCGTCGTCGTCCGGGTCCGCCACGACGATCATCTGGCTGGGCGCCTCGTCGTCGCCGGAAGACAGCTCTGATCCCGCCCCGCGGTCGGCTCCCGGCGGCTGGTCCCGGTCCGCCACATCTTCGCCGGCCGGTGGCGCTGACGGGTCCTGCCCGGGGTCGTCGACGGCCCCCCAGGCCCGATCGGTCGGTGGGTCGTGCGGCGGCCGAACGACCTGCGTCTCGTCGTTGTCGCGTCCGTCATCTACCGGCGTCATGGCCCAATCCCCTCGCTGGTGTCCACACCATCCAAGCGAGCCGGTACGCTCGCGTCGCGTCCGGGGCCCTTCCGGGGACCGATGGGACGTGCTCGAGGGCCTCTGGCTCACGTGGCAGAGCAGCGGACTCATTGTCCGCGGTTCGGTCGTTGATGGGATTGTTTCCGCTGGTCAGGCCCCTCTCTGACCGCGTCAATGATCATCAAACTCCCGGAAGACTCCCCGCATTCGAGTCGTGTCAGGCTTTGTAACAGGGGGTCCCATCCCGTCGTGACCTGGCCTTACGCATGCCCGATTCATTACGATCACCCGTTTCGGGTCGTCGCCGGAGCCATGGGTACCCACCGGGAAACACTCTCATAAGCAGGGATGGAAGCGATCCGGACGCGCGCGCAAGCCAGCCCTTGCGCTGCTACCCGGACCCGAACTCTCGGCCCACTGGCACAAACCGACGCTGACCGCTGGTCACCCTTCAATCTGCCGAGCCAATGGCACCGCGTGCTGACGGGCCGACACGAACACGACGCCGACTGTCCCCCGCTCCAGATTTCGAGATCGTGAGCCATGACCTGTTTCCTCCCGGCTCGACCGGAACAGCCGGCCTCTTGGCACATGCCTAGTTGACTAGGCATGTGCCTACTCGGCATGTGACAAGTACTTGGATATGGTTGGCAGATGCCTACCCTGTGCGAGGTGGAGACGCTGCTGGGCAATGCCGAACTCGGGAAGCTGCTCGGAGTCAGCCGTCAGCGGGTGAGCCAGCTCGTGACCCGTGATGACTTTCCGGCGCCTCGAGCCGTGCTGATCATGGGGAGCGTCTGGACTCTCGACGACGTCATCGCGTGGGCCGAACGCTCCGGGCGGACGCTGAACCTCAGCGCACTCGGTGGCACTTCCGTCAATGCCAGGGGTGATCAAACGGAGCCATAGTGGATGAAGAGCAACGGGTTTCGCGCGGCTTCCGCTGCGACACGGGTGACATCGCGGCGAAGCGAGTAACTCTCGAAATCTTGTTGTCAGCCGGCTTCGTCGTACCGTCGGTTGATGTCATCGATCACGAGCGCCGCGAGCCGTTGGCCTTTGGTCGCGTCATCCAGCCGCCTGGCAGCGTCCCGAAGACGCGCCGACGCGGGCTCTTACACGATCAGCGGCGGTGCCGGCGGCGCGACGAGAACGGCGTCCGCTCGCCGGACGC
>JADGOG010000133.1 GCA_017883065.1 Acidimicrobiales bacterium
TCTCTTCCCGACCCGCCTCAGATGCTGCGGCGTCCCTCGAAGAACCCACGGAGCTGCTGCATGGCCTCGGCGGCCCTGACCCCGGCCACCACCACCACCTCGTGGTTGAGCCGGGGATCGGCGCACAGGTTGTAGAGGGAGCCACAGGCGCCGGCCTTGGGGTCCGCCGCCCCGAACACCACTCGTCCCACCCGGGCAGCCACCAGCCCTCCTGCGCACATGGGACAGGGCTCTAGGGTCACCACCACGGTGACATCGGAGAGCCGCCACGTCCCCAGGGTCCGCGCCGCATCGGCCAACACCAGCAGTTCGGCATGGGCGGTCGGATCGCCCCGCAGCTCCCGCTCATTGTGCCGCGAGGCGATCACCCGGCCATCGACCAAGGCGACTGCGCCCACCGGGACGTCCCGGTGCCCGACCGCCACGTCCGCCTCGGCCAGGGCCAGGGCCATCGCCGACTCGTCGTCAACGAGGGGACCGGTGCTCTCGATATCTGGTGGACCTGGCTGCTGCCCGGGCGCGTCGGTGCTCATGGGGCGGGATGCTAACGAAACCCAGTAGGGCCAGGTCAGGGCGCGGGCAGGAGAGCCGACATCCGGACAGGACGCCATCGCCCGTGCACGTGGATGAGTGGTTCACCTCTCCATCGATGTCGCCGGATCCGACTGCATGACCTTCGGCCCTGGACGCGCACCCCGGACTGACTCACCATGTGCTTGAGAAGGTCTCGACGAAGCCGTGATGGAGGCGCGATGGAGCACGAACAACATCCACGTTGGCGGGACATGAGCCCGACGCGCCGAGCCGTCATGGTCCTGGGCGCGCTGATCCAGTTCGCGTTGGCTGGAGCCGCATGGGCGGATCTGGCGCGTCGGCCGAGCAGCCAGGTACGGGGGCCGAAGTGGCGATGGGGTCTGATCATCGCCGTCAACTTCGTCGGCCCCCTTTCCTACTTCCGATGGGGGCGGATCCCGACAGCTGAAGACAGCGGCCCGGAGACCGGTTGATGAGCGCAGCCATGTCCACGGGACTGCTCGCTCCTCAGGCGTCGGCAGCCACGGTTCTCTGGGCCCGCTGCGTGATCCCCGGGGTCGCAGGTCCATCGGGCCCGGGACGGGCCTCACGGTCGCCGTCACCGGGCCGAGAGGTGCCATAGGGTCGCGACGTGCAGTACCTGGCTCTCTTCGCCATCGTCTTCGGGGTCAACCTCTTGCCGGCATTCGGCCCACCCACCTGGTCCGTGCTCGTCTTCACCCGGCTCCACTGGCATCTGAACCCGGTCGCCCTGGTCCTACTCGGAGCGGTGGCCGCCATGAGCGGCCGGTACCTCCTGGCCCGGGGCGCACGCCACTTCAAAGGACGCATTCCCGGCCGCATGAGGGACAACCTGGAGGACGCGCGCACCTTGTTGGAGCGCAAGCGGGTGGGGGCCATCGCCCTCTTCGTGGTCTTCGTGGTGTCGCCGTTGCCGTCGGCCCAGCTGTTCCTCGCCGCTGGCCTGCTCGACCTCCCCCTGGGCCTCTTGACCCTGGCCTTCTTCCTCGGTCGGCTGGTGAGCTACTCGATCTACGTGAGCGTGGCCACCCTGGCCGACAAGCAGCTGGGGAACGTCGTAGGGCAGATCTTCGGGTCGCCGTGGTCGATCGCGCTCCAGGTCGTCCTGCTGGTGGGCGTCTGCCTCCTGCCGTTGGTGAAGTGGCGGCGCTTCCTGGACCGGCCGTCGAAGAGCTGAGGCGTCGCGCCCTCACCGGGCCCCGGGCACACGTCGTTCGCGTCTCGGTTCGTCGGCGAGCGACAGGTAGTTCTCGTCCTCCTGGGCGGTGTGCAGCTTCAAGATGGCGCAGAGCCCGTAGAGCAGGCTCCGCAACTCGGTGAGGTCCACCTCGTCGACCCCGTCCGGCCCGATGTCGTCGATGAGTTGACCGAGCCGGCGGATCTGGTGGGTGATCTCGATGTGCGCCCGGCTCATCGTGGCCATGGGGTCACTGCCTCCGAAGAACCGTCCGAGCGCCGGATAGAGCTCCTGTTCCTCGGCCATCTCGTGGGGCTGCACCTCGTCGACCAGCATCCTGTGCACGCTGCGCACCTCCTCCAGGGCTGTCTCGGGATCGAGCGAGCCTAGGGAGTCGGCGACCTCGTGGAGGCGATTGATATCGGTCCGGATGGCCAGGTGTTCCTCTTGGAACCGCTGGGTCAGAAGGGAGTCCTCGTCGCCGAGCCGGTTCTCGCCGACACCCCCGCGCAGCGCCCGCAAGGCGTTGAGGATCACCGCCACGTCGATGACCTCCTGGAGAATCGCACCCCAGACGGCAGGCAGGAGGCCCACCGCAGCGAAGCCCATGGCGGCCAGCGACAGGGCCATCCCCACCACCATGCTCTCGATGGCGATCCGCCGTGTGCGCCTGGCAATGGCAGCCGCCTCACCCAGGCGGTCCAGCCGGTCGATGGTGAGCACCACGTCGGCGGCTTCGGAGGCGGCGGTGGCCCCTCGGGCCCCCAGGGCAACCCCAACGTCGGCCAGGGCGAGTGCGGGTGCGTCGTTGATCCCGTCGCCGACCATCATGGTCGGGGTGCGGCGCGTCTCCAGCTTCACAACATCGAGCTTCTCGCCCGGGGAGCGTTCGGCCAGTACCTCATCGACCCCGATCACCGCCCCGACGGTCTCGGCCACCTCGGTCCTGTCGCCGGTGACCATCACGATGCGGGTGATCCCGTTCTTCCGGAGCGAGCGGAGGGTCCGGGCGGCATCGGGTCGTAGTGGGTCATCGAAGACCAGGACGCCGGCCGGGGCGCCATCGATGCCCACAAAGACGGTGAGGGCCCCATCGAGGTGTGCCTGGCGACGTGCCGAGCGGGCCCAGCCGGGTGCACCGGTCACTCCTGACCACGACGCCTTCCCTACTGCCACCCGGTGTCCGGCCACCACCCCCCGGATGCCCTGGCCGGCAATCTCCTCGACCCCCTCCGGGAGTGAGAGTTCGCACTTCTGCTCCAGCGCCGCCCGGAGAACGGCACCGGCCAGCACGTGGGGGGAGACCTGGTCCAGGGAGGCAGCCAGCTGAAGGATCCGCCCGGCAGGTGCCGACCCGGCACACAAGATCCCGGTCAGCACCGGGTGTCCCACGGTCATCGTCCCTGTCTTGTCGATCAGCAGGGTGGTGCAGGTGGCCAGGCGCTCGAGGACAGCCCCACCCTTGACGATGACCCCCCGCTTGGCGGCACGGGACAGGCCCGAGACCAGGGCCACCGGCGCCGCCAGGATGAGTGGACAGGGCGTCGCCACCACCAAGACGGCCACCGCCCGGCTCGCCCCGCCCGCCGCCCAGGCGATCCCGGCGGCAACCAGAGTCACAGCCAGGAAGCCCAGGGCATAGCGGTCGGCCAGCCGGACCACCGGCGCCTGTGAGCGCTCGGCCTCGGCGACGAGCCGGACGACTCCGGCGTAGGTGCTGTCGGCGGCGCTGGTCGTTGCTCGGAGGTCGAGCTGCCCCCCGGCGTTCACCACGCCGCTGCGGACCCGGTCTCCCTGAGCGCGCTCCACCGGGAGCGATTCCCCGGTGAGCGCCGATTCATCGAGGACGGCCGAGGCCGAGACGAGGGAGCCGTCCACCGGCACCACTTCTCCGGAAGCCACCAACAAGAGGTCGCCCGGCACCACCTGGTCGAGGGCGATGACGGCCAGACCGCCGTCCTGGTAGCGGTGAGCTGACTTCGGCGCCCGCTCGAGCAACGATTGGAGCTCTCGGCGGGCCTGGCCGGCGGCCCATCCATCGAGGGCCCGTCCGCTGGCCAGCATCACGCTGATGACCGCCCCGGCCAGGTACTCCCTGACGGCCACGGCACCTACCAGGGCCAGGAGGGCGATGACGTCCACCCCCAGCCGACCCACCCGCAGGCTCTCGACCATCGAGAAGAGTGACAAGGCGATGCCACAGCCGGCGGCGATGATCCAGACCAGGTTCCCTCCGCCGCCCAGTCCTATCCAGTGGAGAAGGCCACCCACGACCAAACCGGACACGGTGAGCCCCAGCGGCAGGAGTGTTCCCGGGCGCGACGCCATCCACCGAGATCCGAACCAGGGACTCCTATCCACCTTCCCAATGGTGCTGCAGCTCAGCGGTCGGGCGTAGGGCCGAAAGTCGGAACCCCTGAAACGACGGGGTGCCCGCCGCATCCCGGAGCGAGGCTCCTCGGTCCATGGCGGGGTCCGGCTTCGTGTGGACCCCAGTGGCGGAGGCGGTGGGATTTGAACCCACGGTGAGTTTCCCCACACACGATTTCCAATCGTGCCGATTCGGCCGCTCTCGCACGCCTCCGGGTGGTCGACCGCCACGGGTGGATCCGGGCTGTCAACAGCGTCGACAGGCTACTCCGGCTGCCCACCACGACCGGACGCAGCGGGCCCGGTCGGGCGCGGGAACGCCATTGGCGCGACGGGGGTAGCATCTCTTCGTCCCGACGTTCCGTGCGACGGCTGGGTCCTGCGCAACGTCCTCCTGTGAATCGAGTCAGGGTCGGAAGGCAGCAGCTCTCAGCAGGTCCGGCCGTGTGCCGCAGTCAACCTGGCCGTCGCACCGAACGCCGGGACCCCTGGGGCCTCCACCCGCACCCGCCGGTCGGGTGGCCAGAGGAAATCCGGCGCCCCGTGACCGGTAGGCTCCCTCGACGTGGCCGACGTTCCTGACGACACCCCGTACCAGTCGCTCTACCGGCGCTTTCGGCCGTCCACCTTCGCGGAGGTCCGGGGCCAGGATCACGTGGTCCTGGCCCTCCGCAACGCCGTTCGGGACGGTCGGGTCGCCCACGCCTACCTCTTCAGTGGGCCACGCGGCACCGGAAAGACCTCGACGGCGCGGATCCTGGCCAAGGCGCTCAACTGCACCGATCTGCGCGACGGCGAGCCCTGTGGGGTGTGCTCCTCGTGCACGGAGATCGCCAAGGGGACCTCACTCGACGTCCACGAGTTGGATGCCGCCTCCAACAACGGGGTCGAGGCCATGCGCGACCTGGTCTCCCGAGCCGCCCTCGGCACCCCTGGTCGCCAGAAGGTCTACATCGTCGATGAGGTCCACATGCTCTCGACGCCGGCCTCCAATGCGCTGCTCAAGACCCTGGAGGAGCCGCCGGCCCACGTGATCTTCGTGCTGGCCACCACCGATCCGCAGAAGGTGCTCCCCACCATCCGGAGCCGAACCCAGCACTTCGAGTTCCGGCTGCTCGGGCCCGAGACCCTCACGGCCCTCCTCGACCAGGTGCGCCGTGATGCCCACCTCGACGTGGCCGACGACGCCCTCGACCTGGCGGTCCGGCGGGGACGGGGATCCGCCCGCGACGCGCTCTCCGTGCTGGATCAGGTGGCTGCCTCCGACACCGTCGACGACGACCTCCCCGAGCTCGACGAAATGGTCGAGGCCCTGGCCGAACAGGACGTCGGGCGGGCGCTGGTGGCCATCGCCCACCTCACGTCGGCGGGATTCAGCCCCCAGCAGCTGGCCGGCGACCTGGTCGACCATCTCCGCCAGGGGTTCCTGGCCCTCATGGCCCCCGACCTGGTGGCGGTGGCCGGCTCGGAGCACGAGGCGCTCAAGGCCCAAGCCGAGCGGGTGGGACTGGCCCTGCTGGTCCGGTCCATGGAGGTGCTGGGTCGGGCCCAGGTGGCCATGCGTGACGCCCCCGATCCGAGGGTCAACCTCGAGGTGGCCCTGGTCCGACTCACCCACCCGGAGGCCGACGACAGTCCCGAGGCCCTGCTCGTGCGTATCGAGCGCCTCGAGGCCGGGGTCCGGGCAGTGCCCTCTCCCGGGCCCGCAGCCGGTCCTGCCTCCGGTCCTGCCTCCGTCGAGCGACCGGCTCCCACGCCTCCTCCCGCCGCCGAGGCCGCCGCACCTGCAGCACCGCCGAGCCCCTCGGGCCCGGTCCGCACGGTGGGCGCGGCCCGGCGTCAGTCCCTCACCTCCCCGGCCCCGGCCCCCGTCGAGGTCGAGGCCCCATCCCCCCCTCCGGTGGTCGAGAACCCGACCCGACCCGACCCGACACCGGCGGTCGCATCGCCGGGCACCGCGACCTCGGTCCCGTTCCCGAGCAGGGACGAGTTGGTGCAGGCCTGGGGTGACCACATCATCGGGCGCCTTCGACCCAAGGCCAAGGCGCTGTACCAGGCCGGGCGATTCGTCGGCGTCGACGGGGAGCGGGCCCAGTTCGGACTGCCTAACGAGATCCACCGCACGCGCTGTGCCGAGATGCAGGTCGAGATCGAGGCAACCCTCGCCGAGCACTTCCGCCGTCCAATCGGGCTCGAGCTGGTGGTGGACTCCGGCCTGCAGGGAGGATCACCCAGTCCCGCCTCCTCCGCCTCCGCCATTCCCTCTGGGTCGTCCGGACCCGACGGTCCGGCTGAGCGGGCACCCGCCCCGCCCCGCCCTCGGCCGGCCACGTCGCCACGGCCCGATCCCGAGGCGGTCGAGGAGGATGCAGGTCCCGACGACTTGGAGGACCTGTCGGCCTTCGACGAGTCCGAGCTCGGCGTGGTCGCCGACGTCGACAATTCGGCCGAGACCCGGGTGCTCCAGGCATTCCCCGGCGCGGAAGAGGTCGTGTAGATGGCCATCTTCTCTGGACCGTTGCAGACGCTGATCGATGAACTGGGGCGACTTCCCGGGGTGGGTCCGAAGTCGGCCCAGCGAATCACCTTCCACCTGCTCAAGGTGGCTCCGGAGGATGCACTGCGCCTGGCCGAGGCGATCATCGC
Source organism: Acidimicrobiales bacterium (assembly GCA_017883065.1). Taxonomy (GTDB): domain Bacteria; phylum Actinomycetota; class Acidimicrobiia; order Acidimicrobiales; family RAAP-2; genus Bog-756. The sequence goes on from JADGOG010000133.1 coordinate 6,749, forward strand.
GGTGAAGGAGCGGATCACTTTGTGCACCCGGTGCTTCAACGTGGCCGAAGGTGGGCTGTGCGCCATCTGCCTCGACGACCGTCGGGACGCCTTCTCCGTCTGCGTGGTCGAGGACCCCCGGGACATCGTCTCGGTGGAGAAGACCGGGGAGTTCGCCGGGAAGTACCACGTCCTCCAGGGCGCCCTCAACCCGATCGAGGGCATCGGCCCCGAGCAGCTCCGGGTGCGTGAGCTGCTGGTCCGGGTGGAGGACGAGGGGATCACCGAGGTGATCCTGTGTACCAACCCCAATCTGGAGGGCGAGGCCACCGCCATGTACCTGGCCCGGCTGCTCAAGCCGATGGGCCTGACCGTCACCCGCATCGCCAGCGGCCTGCCGGTGGGAGGCGACCTCGAGTACGCCGACGAGCTCACCCTGGGCCGGGCGCTCGAGGGCCGGCGCGAGGTCGAGGCGTAGCCCTCGGCTCCAGGCGCTTCGGACGGGATGGGATGACCTCGATGGGATCAGGAGCGGGCCGGTACCTCTGGTTGCTGCGGCACGGCAAGGCCAAGGCCGACGCTCCCGGAGGCGGTGGAGACCGCGAACGGCCGCTGACCGACCGTGGTCGCCGCGACGCCCGGGCGCTCGGTGCACGGATGGCCGGCGAGGGAGCCAGCCTCGGGCTCGAAGGCATCCCACTGCCCGAGCTGGGCATCTGCTCGGCGGCCGTGCGGACCCGGCAGACCGCCGATCTGGTGGCCGAGGCGATGGGCGGGCGGCTCCCGCTGGATGCCTACCGGTCGCTCTACGGCGCCGGATCCGAATTGATCCTGCAGTATGTCCGCGAGGTCGACGAAGGCGTGATGAGCGTCATGGTGGTCGGCCACAACCCGACCATGGAGCACCTGACCTGGGAGCTGCTGGCCGACGACGAGGACCGAC
>JADGOG010000225.1 GCA_017883065.1 Acidimicrobiales bacterium
CCCTCCACGGCCCGGACCGCCACCGTCTTCGGGGTCACCCCGTCGTTGAGCGCTTCCAGGCCGGTGACGGAGAACTCTTCGCGGCCGGTCAGCCCGAGCGACTCGGCATTCTGGCCCTCGGCGAACTGGAGGGGGACAACGCCCATGCCGATCAGGTTGGAGCGGTGGATGCGCTCGTAGCTCTCGGCGATGGCCGCCCTGATCCCGAGGAGCGAGGTGCCCTTGGCCGCCCAGTCGCGGGACGAGCCGGATCCGTACTCCTTGCCGGCCAGCACCACCAGGGGAACGCCGTCGGCGGCGTAGCGCTCGGCGGCGTCGTAGATGGTGCTCGCCTCGCCGTCGGGGAGATGGACCGTAACGCCACCCTCGGTCCCCGGTGCCAGCTGGTTGCGCAGGCGGACGTTGGCGAACGTTCCCCGCACCATCACCTCGTGGTTCCCGCGGCGCGCTCCGTACGAGTTGAAGTCGCCCTGGCCCACACCGTGCTCGGCCAGGTAGTGCCCGGCCGGCGATGTGGCGTTGATGTTGCCGGCCGGCGAGATGTGGTCGGTGGTCACGCTGTCACCCAGCTTGGCCAGTACCCGGGCGCCGACCACGTCGGTGACCGGTGACGGGGTCATGGACAGTCCCTCGAGGAAGGTGGGGCGCAGCACGTAGGTGGAGGAGGTGTCCCACGCGAAGGTGTTGCCGACGGCGGTCTCCACCGCTTGCCACCGCTCGTCGCCGTCGAACACAGCCCCGTAGCGCTGGCGGAACATGTCCGAGGTCAGTGAGGACCGGATGGTCTCGGTGACTTCGTCGGCAGTGGGCCAGAGGTCGGCCAGGTAGACCGGTGCGCCGTCCGAGTCGGTGCCGAGCGGGTCGGACGTCAGGTCGATGTCCATGGTGCCGGCCAGCGCGTAGGCCACCACCAGGGGCGGGGAGGCCAGGTAGTTCATGCGCACGTCCGGATGGATGCGACCTTCGAAGTTCCGGTTGCCGGAGAGGACCGAGGCCACCGAGAGGTCGTGCTGGTGGACCGCCTCGGAGACCCCGGGCAGTAGCGGCCCGGAGTTCCCGATGCAGGTGGTGCAGCCGAATCCGACCAGGTCGAACCCGATCTGCGCCAGTGGTTCGGTCAGCTCGGCCCGGTCGAGGTAGTCCATGACCACCCGTGATCCGGGGGCCAGTGTCGTCTTCACCCACGGCTTGGGCAGGAGTCCTCGCTCGACCGCCCGTTTGGCCACGATCCCGGCCGCCACCATCACCTGCGGATTGGACGTGTTGGTGCAGCTGGTGATCGCCGCCACCACCACCGCCCCGTCCTCGACCGTGGCGGCCACGCCGTCGGAGAGCATCGTCTCACCGGAGCGCTGGTCGCGCCCGAGAGCGGTGCGGTAGGCGGTCCCCGCCTCGGCCAGGGTGACCAGGTCCTGAGGACGGGACGGGCCGGCGATGCTCGGGACCACGGTGGACAGGTCGAGTTCGATCGTCTCGGAGAAGACGGGCTCGATCCCGCCGGCCACATGGAACATCCCCTGTTCCTTGGCGTAGGCCTCGACCAGATCGACGTGCTTGTCGTCCCGTCCGGTGAAGCGCAGGTAGTCGAGGGTGACCTCGTCGATGGGGAAGATGGCACACGTCGCCCCGTACTCGGGCGACATGTTGCCGATGGTGGCCCGGTTGGCCAGCGGCACCGCGGCGACGCCGGGGCCGAAGAACTCGACGAACTTGCCCACCACTCCGTGCTGGCGCAGGAGGTGGGTGATGGTGAGCACCAGGTCGGTGGCCGTGGTTCCGGCCGGTTGCTCGCCGGTCAGTCGGAACCCCACCACCGGAGGCACCAACAAGGACAGTGGCTGGCCGAGCATGGCCGCCTCCGCCTCGATCCCACCGACGCCCCAGCCCAGCACTCCGAGGCCGTTGACCATGGTGGTGTGCGAGTCGGTCCCGACCAGGGTGTCGAAGTAGGCCCTGCCGTCGTCGGTGGCGAAGACCACCCGGGACAGGTACTCGAGGTTGACCTGGTGACAGATGCCGGTGCCCGGGGGTACCACCCGGAAGCCGTCGAAGGCCTGCTGGGCCCACCGGAGCAACTGGTACCGCTCGATGTTGCGCTGGTACTCGATGTCCACGTTCTTGTCGTAGGACTCGGGTCGGCCCGAGTCCTCGGCGATGACCGAGTGGTCGATGACCAGCTCCACCGGGACCAGCGGGTTGACCTTGCTCGGGTCCCCTCCGAGGGCGGCCAGGGCGTCGCGCATGGCGGCCAGGTCGACCACGCCGGGGACACCGGTGAAGTCCTGCATGAGCACCCGCTCGGGAGTGAGGGCGATCTCGGCTGCGTCATCGCTGCCGAACCCGTGGCGCTCGGGCCGGTCGCCCCAGGCGGCCACCGCCTCGATGTCGGCCGGTCGAACGGCGAGCCCGTCCTCGTGACGGAGCAGGTTCTCCAGCACCACCTTGATCGAGTAGGGGAGCCGGGCTACGTCGAAGCGGTCGGCCAGAGCGTTGATCCGGTAGATCTCGTAGGTGGCATCGCCGACGGTGAGGTCGCCGCGGGCCCCGAAGGAGTCGGGGGCCGGGGAGGGGGAGGTCTGGGACATTGGTCCATTCTGACCGTCGGGACCGCCGATGGCGAGCCGGGGGGGCGAGCCGTGTGCCGGGCGACCTGCGGGGGAGCCCCCTCGGGGTCAGGTCCGGGTCCGGTACCGCCGGGTGGCCACGGGGATGAACACGATCAGCAGGCCGACGGTCCACGCCAGGGTCTGGATCACCCACTTGGCGGTCGGCCCGCC
>JADGOG010000226.1 GCA_017883065.1 Acidimicrobiales bacterium
CAGGTGGTCGAGGCCATCCGCTCGGGTCCGGGCAACATGCCCCACTTCGGCCCCGGCAACATCACCAACACCGAGGCCCGGGACATCGCCGCCTACGTGGACGGGGTCATCCAGCACCCTTCCAACCCGGGCGGATTCGGCCTGGGTGGGATCGGACCGGTCGGTGAGGGCTTCGTCGGCCTGCTGCTCGGTGTCGGGATACTGATGCTCGTCTGCTTCTGGATCGGAGACCGCACGTGAGCGACGAGTCCTCTCGTCTCGAAGGGCCGCTGCCCCCGGCCGCCCTGGACGACCCCCATCTGCAGCCCCTGGCCAGGCATCCCGAGCGCGCCCAGGCGATCGCGGCGGTGGCCATGGTCGTCGGCTTCCTCGGCTTCATCGGCTTCGGGATCGCCTACTGGGTGACCAGCAACTCCCAGTGGCAGGCCATCACCCTGGGCGTCGGCCTCCTCGCCCTCGGCTTCGGCGTCATCGCCTGGGGCAAGTACCTGATGCCCCAGGGACCCTTCGTCGAGGAGCGCCACGACTTCCACTCCACCGAGGCCGAGCGCGACGCCATGACCGCGGCCATCACCGAGCGCGGGGGCATGGTGGTCAAGCGCCGCAAGCTGCTCGGCGGGCTGTTCCTGCTGGGCTCGACGGCCATGGGCATCGTGCTCCTCTTCCCGCTGCTCCGCTCGCTCGGACCCAAGCCGGCCAAGGACGAGGCCCCCACCGGCCCGACCGACACGTCGCTCTTCGACACCAACTGGAAGAAGGGCGCCCAGCTGGTCACCGTGGACGGCCGCGAGGTCTTCGCCGACGACCTCGAGGTGGGCGGCGTGCTCACCGTGTTCCCCAAGGGCTTCGAAGGCTCCTCGGCCGACCAGGTCATCCTCATCCGCCTGGCCGAGCTCGGCCCCAACGACCCGCCCTACCCGATCGCAGCTCCGGGCCGGACGGAGTGGGGGGTGCAGGGGTATGTGGCCTACTCCAAGCTCTGCACCCACCTCGGGTGCCCGGTGGGCCTCTACCAGGAGCTGACCCAGCAACTGGTCTGCCCCTGCCACCAGTCGATCTTCAACGTCAACTCCGGTGCCATCCCCGAGTTCGGGCCCGCCCCCCGCCCGCTGCCCCAGCTGCCCATCACGGTGGACTCCTCGGGGTTGATGAAGGCCAACGGCAGCTTCGACCAGGCCGTCGGCCCCGGGTTCTGGGAGCGGCCATGATCGACAAGACCATCGACAAGTCGCTCCGATGGGTCGACGACCGGCTGGGTGTGGCCAAGGGCGGCCGCACCTTCCTCGACAAGATCTTCCCCGACCACTGGTCGTTCATGCTGGGCGAGATCGCCCTCTACTCGTTCGTGGTCCTGCTGGCCACGGGCGTGTTCGTCTCGCTGTACTACGTCCCCTCCGCCCACGAGATCATCTACCACGGCTCCTATCTTCCGCTCCGAGGCCAGCGGGTCTCCGAGGCCTACGCCTCCTCGGTGGGGCTCTCCTTCGACGTGAAGTCGGGCCTCTTGATGCGCCAGGCCCACCACTGGGCGGCCGACATCTTCCTCGGCTCGATCGCCGTGCACATGGCCCGGGTGTTCTTCACCGGCGCCTTCCGCAAGCCGCGGGAGTTGAACTGGATCGTCGGTGTGTCCATGCTCATCCTGGGCATCGTCAACGGGTTCCTCGGCTACTCCCTCCCCGACGACCTGGTGTCGGGAACCGGTATCCGCATCGCCTACTCGATCATCGAGTCGATCCCCGTGGTCGGGAGCTACCTCGCCCTCTTCGTGTTCGGTGGCAACTACCCGGGCAACGGGGTGATCATCCCCCGGTTCTTCCTCCTCCACGTCCTGATCGTGCCGCTCCTGATCATGGGACTCCTGGGTGCCCACCTCGGGTTGCTGGTCAAGCAGAAGCACACCCAGTTCAAGGGGAAGGGGAAGACCGAGCACAACGTGGTCGGCTCCCCGATGTTCCCGACCTTCATGGCCAAGACCACCGGCTTCTTGTTCATGACCACCGCGGTGATCTTCCTGCTGGGCGGGTTCGCCCAGATCAACCCGATCTGGCAGTTCGGCCAGTACGAGCCGTTCCAGATCTCCTATGCGGTCCAACCGGACTGGTACATGGGCTGGCTGGACGGCGCCCTGCGCGTGATGCCGAGCTGGGAGTTCGTCGGGTTCGGGCACACCATCCCACTGGAGGTGTTCCTGCCGGCGGTCATCTTCCCGGGGCTCATCTTCAACATCCTGCTGGTGTGGCCGTTCATCGAGTCCAAACACACCAAGGACCTGGCGTACCACAACCTGTTGGACCGACCGAGGGACAGGCCCAAGCGCACCGCGGCCGGTGCCGCCATGCTCATGCTCCTCGGGATGACCTTCTTCGCCTCGTCCACCGACGTGATGGCCAACTTCTTCGACCTGCCCCTCAAGTCGGTGCTGTGGTTCTTCCGGTTCGCCATGGTGATCTCACCGATCGTGGCCTACGTCGTGGCCTACAAGATCTGCAACGAGATGCGGGCGGCCGAGGGCATTGGCAAGCGCAAGCGTGCCGTCATCATCGAGCGGTCCTCGACCGGCAGCTACTCGACGGTGGAGACCGAGCCACGGCCCGGTGACGGTCACGAGGAGCTCGAGGCCATCCCCGTTCCCACCTTCATCGACATGGTCCCGCCGGAGCTGGCCACCGGCGAGGGCGTGCGACGGGTGATGCGCTAGCCATTCCCGTCGACGGGAGGGCGTGCAGGGGGAAGCTCAGGGCTCGGTAGTAGCCGACGGCGGCGTCC
>JADGOG010000043.1 GCA_017883065.1 Acidimicrobiales bacterium
GTGATCGGGGTGTCGATGCCACCGGGGCTGATGCTGTTGACCCGGAGTCCCTGAGCGGCGTATTCGACAGCCAGCGACCGGGTGAAGGAGAGCACGCCTCCCTTGGAGGCAACGTAGGCGGTGGCCCACGGCTGGCCCTTGTGGGCCGCCGTCGAGGCCAGGTTGACGATGTTCCCCTTGGTGGCCAGCAGGTGGGGGAGGACCTCGCGACAGACCAGGAAGGTTCCGGTCAGGTTGACCGAGATGAGCCGGTTCCACTCGTCGAGCGAGAGCTCGTGGGTGTGCGAGAACGAGAGGATGCCGGCCACGTTGACCACCACGTCGAGCTTCCCGAGGCGGTCCACCGTCTCGGCGACCATGGCCCGGATCCCGCTTTCGGAGCTCACGTCGGCGACCAGGGAGGTGACCGATCTCCCCAACCCGTCGGCGTCCACCGCCAGCTTCTCCAGGAGTTGGGCGTTGATGTCGGTGGCCACCACCACCGCACCCTCCTCGGCCAGGCGCAGGGCGGTGGCCCGTCCTATTCCTGATGCCGCGCCGGTGACGAGTACCGATCGGTCGTTGAATCGCGAAAGGGCCATGGCCAGACTGTAGGTCCACGGCGCACGACGCATCTCGAGCGGCACGCGGCGGAAGCGGAGAGAGGTCGGTCATGGTGAGCACCGGAACCACCACCGGTTGGTCCAAGAACCTGATTCTGACGGCGATGATCTTCGCCGTCGCCATGACCTTCATCGATCAGACCATCGTCTCGATCGCGGTACCGGAGATCCAAAAGGAGCTCGGCCTCAGTGCCACCGGCGTCCAGTGGGTGGTCAATGCCTACCTGCTGTCGCTGGCTGCGCTCTTCGCCTTCGGAGGGCGTTTGGCCGACACCGTCGGGCACCGCAAGATGGTCGTGCTCGGGGTGGTCGTGTTCGCCGGATCGTCGGCCATGTGCGGGCTCACCCCCAAGGGCGGCATCGCCGAGGCCTGGATCGTCACGTTCCGTGTGGTCCAGGGGGCGGGTGGGGCGATCATGTTCCCCGCCGCGCTGGCCATCGTGGTGCAGACCTTCCCGCTCCGTGAACGGGGTAAGGCCTTGGCCACCTTCTTCGGTATCGCCGGTGGCCTGACCGCGGTGGGCCCCATCCTGGGCGGCTACCTCACCCAGTGGACCTGGCGGGCCATCTTCTGGGTGAACATCCCGGTGGCGGTCATCGCCCTCGTGCTGGTCCTCGTGTCCAAGCCGGCCACCACCTACAAGTCGGCCCGCATGGACTACCGGGGCCTGGTCCTGATCGCCTCTGGTGTGGCCCTCAGCGTGTTCGGCTTCCAGCAGTCGTCCATCTGGGGGTGGACCAATCCGGGGATCTGGCTGTGCGTGGCTGCCGGCCTGGTGCTGCTGGTCGTCTTCTTCTTCGTCGAGCGCCGAACCCCGTCGCCCCTGATGGAGGTGCGCATCTTCCGCAACCGGGCGTTCCTGGTCGAGAACATGGTGCTCGGGGTGGCCATGATCGCCTTCGTCCCGGTGTTCTTCTTCGCCAGCGAGTACGCCCAGATCTCTCTGGGCAAGACGGCCTCGGAGGCCGGGCTCTACCTCTTGTACTTCTTCATCGGCTTCGCGGTGGCCGCCCAGGTCGGCGGCCGGATGCTGGACAAGGGCGGGGCCAAGCGCCCGGTGGTGCTCGGCTGTGTCCTGGCCTGCGTGGGCTTCTCCTTGTGGGCCGGCAAGGTGACCCAGCTCGAGTTCTCCAACCAGATCTGGTTCGTGATCACGTCAGGGGCCGGCATGGGCCTCATGCTCGGACCGGCCAGCACCGATGCGGTGAACCGGGCCACGAGGCTCTCCTACGGCGAGGCCACCGGCATCACCCAGACCATCCGGAACTACTCTGCCAGCCTCGGACTGGCCATCCTCGGGTCCGTCCTGGTCTCGCGGATGCGCACGGGGGTGACCTCGTCTCTGGTCTCCCAGGGAGTTCCCCCCGACGTGGCCACCCGTGACGCGGCGACCATCGCCCAGGCCCAGGGGGGGAAGGGGAGCGCACAGGCGATCCCCCACTTCGTCAGCCTCGACTTCGCCCAGGCCACCCGCACCGTCTTCATCGGCCTGGCCGTGGCCATGGGTGTGGCCGGGGTGATCGCCCTGGTGGGTCTGCGGCCGGGGCTTCAAGAGGACCCCGGCGCCGCCGAGGAGCCCTCGCTCACCGATCCGTCGGAGGCGCCGTCACTGTCCGATCGCCCGTCCTGAGGGGCTTGGCGCACCGATCACCCGGACCCGATGGCGGCCCACCGATTGCTAACCATTTCCCCGGGCCCGGCCGGCCACTAGTCTGAAGACGGCAGTACGCAGTGCTCCGCGGTGGTCGTCCGCTACCGCCCATGCCGCCGGCAGCCCCCGGGCGCTGGACGGTTCGAACAGGAGGATTCCCATGCCCGATCCCCGGACCGTTCCGGTCACCGTCCCGGTGGTGCGCGCCGCCAAACGACGCGACGGGCATGAGCCCCTGGTGATGGTCACCGCCTACGACGCACCGGGGGCCCGCATCGCCGATGCCGCCGGCGTCGATCTCATCTTGGTGGGGGACTCGGTGGCCAACAACGTGCTGGGCTACGAGGACACCCTGCAGGTGACCATCGAGGACATGGCCCACCACACCGCCGCAGTGGCCCGGGCCAAGCCCAAGCCGCTGATCGTGGCCGACCTGCCCTGGATGAGCTATCACCTCGACCCGGTGGACACCGTGCGCAACGCGGCCATCCTGATCCGGGCGGGTGCCCAGGCAGTCAAGCTCGAGGGGGGTGCCATCCGGGTGCCGATGATCGAGGCGCTCGTCTCGGCGGAGATCCCGGTCATGGGACATCTCGGACTCACGCCCCAGTCGGTGAACACCATGGGGGGCTACCGGGTCCAGGGCCGCAGCGACGCTGCCGCCCACGCGTTGGCCGTCGGAGCCAAGGCGGTGGTGGCGGCCGGCTGCTTCGCCGTGGTGATCGAAGGGGTTCCCGAGCAGGTGGGAGCGGCGATCACCGACGAGCTGGAGGTGCCCACCATCGGCATCGGTGCCGGGCCGGCCTGTGACGGCCAGGTGCTGGTCTTCCACGATCTCCTGGGCTTCAACGCCAGCGTGCCCAAGTTCGTGCGCCGCTATGCGGAACTAGGCGATGCCGCTATCGCCGCAGTGGCCGCCTACGCCGCCGACGTGCGTTCGGGGGCCTTTCCCACCGACACCGAGACCTACCACTGAACCGGCCGCCGGGCGGCCATCGGGCGGCCCGGTCGTGGGACACGGCGGATTGCCGGTAAGGTACTCCGGTCGTTCCGGCCATCTGCGGGTGGCCATCCAGTTCCGACCTGCCCCACGCCGTGGGGCTCGGGTGCACCATCGCCCGATCCAGAGGGAGGTGAGCCGCCGATGCGGCCATACGAAACAATGGTGATCTTCGATACCGGTGCCGATGAGGCAGCGGTCAACGGAGTGCTCGATCGGGCACTCGATGCGCTCAGGGCCAAGGGTGGAAACCCGGGCCGCGTGGAGCGGTGGGGTCGGCGTACGTTCGCCTACGAGCTCCAGCACAAGCGTGAGGGCTACTACGTCGTCATCGAGCTGACCTCCGAGCCTCCGGCCGTCGCCGACATGGAGCGGGTGTTCGTCCTGGCCGACGAGGTGCTCCGTCACAAGGTGATCCGGCTGCCCGACAAGGTGGCCGGCCGCCGTGCCGCCGCAGCCGCCGCCAGCAGCGAGGGCTGACCCATGGCCAACGGAAACGTCGTCACGCTGGTGGGCAACATCACCCGCGACCCCGAACTGCGCTTCACCAACACCGGTCAGGCCACTGCCAGCTTCGGTCTGGCCGTCAACCGCCGTTGGCAGAACCGCCAGACCCAGGAGTGGGAGGAGGCCACCTCCTTCTTCGACGTGGTGTGCTGGCGCGAGATGGCGGAGAACGCCGCCGAGAGCCTGACCCGAGGCTCCCGCGTGATCGTGACCGGCCGACTCGAGCAGCGCAGCTGGGAGACCCCCGATGGGGACAAGCGGTCCAAGGTGGAAGTGGTGGCCGACGAGGTCGGACCCAGCATCCGCTGGGCCACCGCCCAGGTCACCAAGAACGAGCGACGCGGTCCCGCCGACGGTGGTCCCGGCGGCGGACAGGGCGGCGGCCGCCCGCAGGCAGCATCAGGTGGGGGTGGCGGCCCGGCCGCTGAGCCCAAAGGGTATGGATACAGCGAGGAGCCTTTCTAGTCATGGCGCGTAACAACGATCGTGGAGGAACCACCCGGCGAGCTCCCAAGGACACCGGGCGCCGTATCAAGAAGAAGCCCTGTGCCCTGTGCAAGGACCGGGTCGAGTGGGTCGACTACAAGGACGTCGGGATGCTCCGCAAGTACATGAGCGACCGGGGCAAGATCCGCGCCCGTCGGGTGTCGGGCAACTGCACCCAGCACCAGCGTGATGTGGCCATCGCCATCAAGACCGCCCGTGAGCTGGTCCTGCTGCCCTACACCCAGCGCACCACCACCGAGCGCCCCGGCGGTCGTGGTGGCGGTCGTGGGCGTGAGGGCGGCTACGGCGGCCAGGGGGGTGCCGGCCGCGGTCGCAGAGACGAGGAGCGCTCGTTGTCGGCGGACGCCACGTCCACCGCGCTGGCCGACGACGCCCCGCGGGCTGTCGTGGTCGAAGATGTCGAGGAAGTGCTCGAGGTGACCGGTATCGGCGACGGCTCACTCAACGAGGTCGTGGTCGACGAGGTCGTCGTCGAAGGCCAGGAGGCCTGAGATGAAGGTGCTCCTCCGTAGCGATATCGACGGCGTGGGCAAGCGCGGGGACATCATCGATGTGTCCGGCGGCTTCGCCCGCAACCACCTGCTGCCGGCGGGCAAGGCCATCGTGGCCTCACCCGGCGTCGAAGGCCAGGCCGCATCCATGCGCCGGTCGAGGGACCTGCGTGACGCCCGGGACCGCGAGTCCTCCGAGACGGTGGCCCGCACCCTCGTCGGCAACGTGATCACCATGCAGGCCCGGGCTACGGGTGAGCGCCTGTTCGGCTCGATCTCCGCCGCAGACATCGTGCGCCAGGTCGAGGCACAGACCGGTGCGGTGGTGGATCGCAAGGATCTGGTCCTCGAGGATCCCCTCAAGACGGTCGGCGAGCACAACGTGCGGGTCGAACTGGTCGGCGGCGTGGTCTTCGAGCTGACGGTGGACATCGTCGCCGAAGGCTGATCAGCAGCACCGCCGAAGGCTGATCAGCAGCACCGCCGAAGGCTGATCAGCAGCACCGCCGAAGGCTGGAAGCGGCCGGGACGTAGTTCTCCACAGGCCGAGGCGTCGGTGAGATGCCGGCAGCCAGGTGGATGTCCAGGGCATCCGCGTGTCGCCCGTCACACCCAGTGAGGATGATGGCACCATGTCCTCCGGCGTCCGCAGAGCAGTCCGTGTTGTCCACGGTTCGTCCACACGTTGGCACCCCTATTTCCGCAACAAGAGGGGCTTACGCTCCACAGGGCAAGTCGGCGAGGGTTGAGGAGCCATGGTTCAAGCATTCGACAACTCCCGCCCGCACCGCCTCATGTCCCCCATGGGGGGCGCCGGGGTACCGGCGGGACGGATTCCACCCCACAATCTCGAGGCAGAGGAATCCCTGCTCGGAGCCATGCTGCTCTCCCGGGACGCCATCGCCACGGCGATGGAGGTCTGCAAGCCCGAGGACTTCTACAAGGGTTCGCACGGATACATCTTCAGCGCGATCACGTCGCTGTTCAGCAAGGGCGAGTCAGCCGACTGGGTGACGGTCACCGAGGAGCTCCGGCGCCGGGGCCTGCTCGAGAGCATCGGTGACCCGTCGGTCTTCGTCTCCCTGCAGGCCAACACCCCTTCGATCGGGAACGCCGAGTACTACGCCAAGATCATCGAGGAGCTGGCCCTGCTGCGCCGGCTGGTGTCGGTGGCGGGCGAGATCACCGAGCTCGGCTACAGCCTGCCCGAGGACGTCTCCGAGGTGCTCGACCGGGCGGAGAGCCTGGTGTTCGAAGTGGCCCAGCGTCGGGTGTCCGACTCGATGACCCCGCTCCGGGATCTGCTCGGCGAGGGGCTCGACCACCTCGAACGCCTCTACGCCCAGGGCGAGTCGATCACCGGTCTGGCCACCGGGTACGCCGACCTCGACGAGCACCTGTCCGGACTGCAGCCGTCCAATCTCATCGTGGTCGGGGCCCGACCTGCCATGGGCAAGACGGCCTTCGCCCTGGGGATGGTGGCCCACGCCGGCATCAAGCTCAACAAGCCGGTACTGCTCTTCTCGTTGGAAATGAGCCACATGGAGCTGACCCAGCGCCTCTTGTGCTCGGAGGCCCGGGTCGATGCCAACCGGATGCGCACCGGCAAGCTGCTCGAGTCCGACTGGGCCAAGGTGGGCAACGCCATCAGCCGGATGAGCGAGGCGCCCATCTTCATCGACGACAACCCGAACCTGACGGTGATGGACATCCGGGCCCGGGCCCGTCGGCTCAAGAGCCGGGAGCACGGGCTGGGACTGGTGGTGGTCGACTACCTCCAGCTGATGACCGGTCGGAACAATGCAGAGAACCGCCAGGTGGAGGTGTCCGAGATCAGCCGCGGACTCAAGATCCTGGCCCGTGAGCTGGAGGTGCCCGTGGTGGCGCTCTCCCAGCTCTCCCGAGGCCTTGAGCAACGTCAGGACAAGCGACCGATGTTGGCCGACCTGAGGGAGTCCGGTTCGATCGAGCAGGACTCCGATGTGGTGATGTTCATCTATCGCGACGAGATCTACAATCCGGATTCGACCGAGACCCAGGGGACGGCGGAGATCATCGTGGCCAAGCACCGTAACGGTCCCACCGGGGTGAAGCGACTGGCCTTCATCGGTCATCACGCCCGCTTCGACAACATGGCCCGGGTGTAGCCGGGCGCATCCTCCTAACCGGCAGGCGAGTCCGGCGGTGCCTCGGGTAGGGCACCGTCGATCGGCGCAACCGCCTGGGCCGGGCTCACCGGCAGGGCACCCATGGTGGAGAGGACCTGCTCGATGGCACGGTCCTGGGCTTCGAGATGCTTCTGGATCTGCAACGCCTCCTGGAGGATGGCGTCGGCGTCCTTGTAGGTGGCCTCCGACCGCTTGTCCGACGCCGCGCTGAGGATGTTCTGACCGACGATGATGATCGACAGGAGAACCAGCTGCAGGAAGGTCTGGGCGATCCACGAGATGATGGTGGCCCGACCGTGCTTGATCGCATCGGGAAGGCTGATGAGCGCCAGGACTGCAAACGCGTAGGCGCACCACATGGTGCCCACCGCCGAGGTGATCTTGATGGCCAACCACGAGTTGAACCGGCCAGATGCACTGTCCTTCGGGAGTTGGTCGCTGACCTTTGACGGCCCCCTTGTCTTGCGCTCCTCGATGTAGGGATGGGGCTTGTGTTCGAAGATCGTCGACATGAGGCGATAGTGCCACCCATGCACGGCGAGATCGGTGATGATGGACGGGTGACCGAGTACGTCCTGCCCCGGGTCCCTGCATCGGCGGGGGGACTGATCGGAGACGGCCACGGCCGTCTGCTGATCCTCAAGCCCACCTACAAGGCGGGATGGACCATCCCGGGTGGCCAGATCGAAGCCGACGGCGAGACCCCGTGGGAGGGGTGTCGACGTGAGGTGGCCGAGGAGACCGGCCTCGACGTCGGCACCGGGCGACTGGTATGCGTGGACTTCCTGCGGCCCAGGCCGGACAGGCCCGGGGGTCTCCGCTTCCTCTTCGACTGCGGAACCGTGACGCCGCTCCAACAGGGGAACATCGTCCTCCCGGTCGAGGAGATCGAGGAGTATCGGTGGTCCACCCCCGAGGAGGCCGACCGGCTCCTGAGCGGGCCGGTCCGACGACGGGTGGGCCGTTCGCTCGGGGTGGCCGGCACCGTCTACCTCGAGGACGGGCGACCGGTGCCCGGCGTCACCGGGTGACGGGTCGTCGAACCGGCGGGGCCGGCCTGCCTACTGTCCACCAGCGTCCAGCAGGGCGGCGATCAGCCGGTTGAGTGGCCGGCGGCCGGCGTCGACGGCACGGATGCAGGCGAACCACGGCTCGGTGGCCACCACGTCGTCCACCGGGGACACCTCTACCACCGTGCCGCGCGCCAGCGCGTCGGCGCAGGCGAACTCGGGGAGGAGGCTGATGCCAAGACCCCGGGCCACCGCCGCGACCACCACCCGCAGATCGGGGGCGACCAGACGGAGGTCGCCGCCGAACGGCCGGTCGAAGGCGGCCAGCCAGAAGCGCCGGGTCAGGGGAAGTTCGGAGCTGTAGGCCACCCACGGCTTGCCGGTCAGCCACGCCCCCAGCTCCGACCGTGATCCGGCAGGCGTCGAAGGGACCAGGGAGGGCGGTCCCACCAGCACGAACCGCTTCATCCCGATGGGTGTCGACGACAGCGATCGTCGGCTCGGCGTGGTGCTGGTCACCGCCAGATCGAGTTCACCGTGCTCCAGGAGGTCGAGGAGGACCTGGTCCGAGCCGAACCGGGCAGTCAGTGGCGGGGAGTCGGGGCCGATGCGGGCCAGAACCACCGCTGCGAAGCTCTCGGCTGCCGACCCGATCCTGATGGTGGGATCCGGCGTGACCACCGCTCCTCCGTCGATGCCGGCCAGGACCGGCTCCAGCCGATCGAGGGAGTCGGCCACTTCGGCGTGGAGCTGGCGACCTCGTCGGGTCGGCTCCACTCCCTGGGAGGTCCGGACGAACAGGGGCAGGCCGACACGGCGCTCGAGGAGGGCCAGCTGCTGGCTGGCTGCTGGTTGGGAGAGCCCCCGCTGGGCCGCCCCAGCGCTGACCGATCCGGTGCGGTAGATGGCCACGAAGGTGCGCAGCCATTCCGATGCAGCCATTGGCTGAGCTTATAGAGAATCCATGGAGAACTTGTTTGCCTATGGATGGGATCCAGCGCATGCTGGCACGATGACGGACATCCCCTACACCCATGGGCATCACGACAGCGTGCTGCGCTCGCACCGCTGGCGCACTGCGGCGAACTCGGCCGGGTACCTGGTGGGCCGCCTCCGTCCGGGCATGAGCCTGCTCGACGTGGGTTGCGGGCCGGGCACCATCACCGCCGATCTGGCCCGGCTGCTCGCCCCCGGTCGGGTGGTGGGCATCGATGCCTCGGCGTCGGTGATCGACGAAGCCCGCTCCCTGGTCGGCGGCGGCAGCGCCGAACCCACCTTCGAGGTCGGGGATCTCTACTCCCTTCCGTTCGAGGATGGGAGTTTCGACGTCGTCCATGCCCATCAGGTGCTCCAGCACGTCGGGGACCCGTTGGCGGCCCTGGCCGAGATGAAGCGGGTGTGCCGCCCGGGCGGGATGGTGGCGGTCCGTGACGCCGACTACCCGACCTTCCGCTTCTTCCCCGACGAGCCGGAGATCGCACGGGCCCTCGATGCGTACGGGGCGCTGACCCGTGCCAACGGGGCGACCTGGGACGCCGGGCGCCGACTGCTCCAGTGGGCACACGCCACCGACTTCAGTGAGGTGGTCCCCTCGGCGTCGGTGTGGTGCTTCGCCACGCCGGAGGAGCGGACCTGGTGGGGTGACCTGTGGGCCGAGCGGTTTACTGCGTCGTCGATGGCCGGGCAGCTCCTGGCCCACGGAATCGCCACCAGCGACGACCTGGCCGGGTTCGCTCGGGCATGGCGGCAGTGGGCGGCGTCACCCGACGGATGGTTCGCGGTGATCCACGGCGAGGTGGTCGCCACCGTGTAGCCGGACCCGTGTAGCCGGGCCTGTACAGACAGGCCTGTGCAGCCGGACCCGGCTCAGGGTGTGGCCCCGAGCAGCGCGTCGACCAGGCGGTCCGGCGCCTCCACCATCGGGTAGTGGCCGACCCCGTCCAGCAGGCGGAGCCGGAGGTCGGGACGAGCGTGGACGAGGGCATCGGCCATGGCCGGCACGGCAATGGGATCGTCGACACCCCACACCACCACCAGCGGGGAGGGGTGGGCTTCGATGGCCCCGGTGTAGCGGGACTCGTGGCGCCTGCGCTCCTCGATGTAGCGGATCAGGCGGGGGAGGAGGAGGTGGCCGTCGCTGTGGGCGATCATCTCCCACTGGGCGGCGAGTTCGTCATCGTCCACGGCGGTTGCCGGGCTGAAGGTGGCGGCCACTCCGGCCAACACGGCAGCCCGGTCGAGGGCGGCGTCGACGGGGAGCTTCTGGTCGGGCAGGGCCAACAGGAACTCCTGGCCGACACTGAGATGGACCAGGCGCTGGTAGATGCTGCCGTTGGTCATGACCCGGTCGGTGATCTCGACCGTCCAGCCCCCCTCGAGGTGGCGGGCCAGGAGCTCGCCCCCCACCGTGTCCCCGACGTCGTGGGTCAGCAGACCGAGTCGGTCCACTCCGAGGTCGGCAAGGAGGGTCATGGCGATATCGGCCTGGAGGTCGAAGGTGTAGGCGAGATCGGGTTTGTCCGACAGTCCGTAGCCAAGCATGTCGAAGAGGAGCACCCTGCGATCCTCGGCCAGGCGGTCGACCACCCGGTGGAAGTCGAACGAAGAGGTGGGGAAGCCGTGGAGGACCAGTAGCGGCGGGCGCACTTCGATGCCGGTGGCCGGGACATCGATCGTGAAGATCCGGTGCCCGCACAGCGAGCGGAGACGACCTCGCCGCCGCCACGCCTCGGCCAGGGCGGTCAACCCGACAGGCGCTCGGTGAAGAAGGCCAGCACCTGGTCGAGCGCGGCCCGGGTGGGGGTGCCGGGGCGGTCGTCGAGGTCCTCGGTCAGGACCGAGTGGGCCATCTTCTTGTGGCCGTAGGGGTTGCCGGGCGACGAGTCGATCTCGACCCCGATGAAGGCGTCGCCGAGCAGCTCGTGGAGGTGCTCGAACCTGTCATGGGGGCTCATCCTGTCGCCGGTGAACCGGAGGCCGAGCACGCTGCACCCGGCCGCGGCGCGCTGCTGCACCCGGGCCAGGTCCCCGGGCGAGAGCCCCACGTCGCGCTTCAGGGCCTTGGAGAAGGGAAATGGGAGGGACGGCTGGCTGAGCACGGGAGCCACCACCGCATCGTCCACCATCATGCCGAGAGCGAACCCGCCGGTGAAGCACATCCCGACCGCGCCGACCCCCGGACCCCCGCACTTCTGGTGCTCGTCACGGGCCAGGGCCCGGAGCCAGGTGATGATCGGGCTGGTCTGCCCCGTGGCCAGCACGGTGAACTCCTTGGCGACGCACGCCTTGGCCACGCTGGACAGGGCGTACCCGGTGGTCGGGCTCTTCCCGTCCTCACCGAAGAGATGGGGCAGCACCGCGGTGAGCCCGGCCGCGGCCACCGTCCGGCCGAACCCGGCCACGTTCGGGGTGATCCCGGGCATCTCGCTGATCACGATGACCGCCGGGCCCGAACCGGTCCGGTAGACGGTCCGGGTGGCGCCTTCGGCGGTGAAGGTGGAGCGTTCGAAACCGTCGAGTGGATCGGTCATGGACCGACGCTACCCCGCGATTCGAGAACGACTCGGGTTGCGCTCAGGCCAGGGCAAGGGTGACAACCACCGGTCGGTGGTCGGATCCTGACTGTGGTGCCACCCGGGCGTGCACCACGGAGAGCGGGGGCGTGATCAGGATGTGGTCGAGCTGGCTGTGGGGGTGGCCGGCGGGCCAGGACCTTCCGATCACCGCCCGCCGCCACGCCGGGAAGAACGAGTTCACCGGCGGCCCCCACATGTTCATGTCTCCGGCCAACACCGCGGCATGGTCCGGATGGGGCAGCTGGTCCCCCAACCGGCGGTACTGGGCGTGGGACCCGTGCGTGATGTGGGACATGTGGGTGCCGAAGAGGGCCACGTCCCGGCCGCCGAGGTCGGTGGTGGCTCCGATCACCGCTCGCCGGGCCGGGTCCCGACGGAGCTGCCCGAGATGGATGACCCCGGTGTCCCGGACCGGCACCCTGGCCAGCATGGCCACCCCCCACTGCCCCTGCTCGAAGGGCCGGTCGGGTGGGCCGTTCCTCGACCGCCAGCTCTCGTCGTCCAGCCGGAACGACTTGCGCACCTGGCCCGGCCAGGGCGCCCACCGCTCCGACTGGGAGGGGAGGGGACCGAACCGCTTGCCGTGGGCCAACCCCACCTCGGCCACCACCTGGCACCCGAGCTCGACGGCCACCAGCTGGGCTGTGCTCGGGCCACCGTCGTCGGGGGTCCACGACTCCTGCAGGAACAGAACGTCGGCATCGAGGGCGCGGCACTCGCCCACCACGTCGTAGGGGCGGCCCCAGCCGTCCATGCCCATGTGGACATTGAAGCTGGCCACGGTCAGGACCGGCCGCAGCCCATTCCCGATCCGGCCGTCCACCGGGTTCAGCGTCGGCCCAGGCCGGCGGCGACCTCGGCCAACTCGGCACGGAAGTCCGGGTGGGCGATCTGCACCAGGGCGTCGGCCCGCTCCCGTACGGTGAGGCCCGACAGGTCGGCGGCCCCGTACTCGGTGATGATCACCCCTGTGTGGTGCCGCGGCGTGGAGACCACCGACCCCTCGGGCAGGAGGGGCGCGATGCGCGAGCGGGTGACCCCATTGGAGGTGACGGTGGAGCGCAGGCAGATCAAGGAGTGGTCCTCGATGCGCATCTCGGCGCCGGCCACGAAGTCCTCGTGCCCGCCGACCCCGGAGATCTGTCTCCCGTCGATGGCGTCGGCCACCACCTGGCCGTAGAGGTCGACGCTGAGGGCACCGTTGATGGAGACGAAGGCGTGGTTCTGGGCGATGACCGTCGGGTCGTTGACCACCTGGACCGGTACGAAGGCGACATCGGCGTTTCCGTCGAGCCACTGGTAGAGCTCGGCCGAGCCGAGGGCGAAGGTGGTGATGGACACCCCGTTGAACACGCTCTTGGCGTCGTTGGTCACCTTGCCGGCCTGATGAAGCTGCATGAGCCCGTCGGTGAACATCTCGCTGTGGACCCCGTACGACCCGCCCGGCCCGGCGGCCAGCCGGGAAGCCACCATGTTGGGCACCGCCCCGATGCCGATCTGCAGGGTGGCTCCGTCGGTCACGAACGTGCCGGCCCATTCGGCGATGGCTCGGTCGATCTCGTCGGGTGGTGCCTCGGCCAGTGCGTAGGGTGCCCCGTCGGCCTCGACGATCACGTCGACCAGGTCGAGGTCGATGGTGTTGGTGTACTTGGGGGCCAGGCTGCACGTCCGGGGCAGGTTGGGGTTGACCTCCACGATCAGCAGCCGCTCGGGATCGCGCCCGGCCATGACCAGCTCCTCGTAGGTGGCCCCGAAGTGGAGCGAGAGGTTGACGGCACCGTCGGGGCCGGGGGGTGCGGCCTGGGCGGTCATCACCCGGGGGTTGTAGCGGCGCAGGATGGGGGCGAACTGACGGAACCCCCCCGGCACCAGCTCGATGTTGGCGCCTTCGGCCAACAGCATCCTCTCGGCGGGACCGAAGAATCCGCACCGATAGGAGACGTGGGGGTTCTCGAGCGCGGTGAGGTAGCCGAGGAGGAGCGCACCGAGGAGGGTGAGCCCCTCCCAGTCGTCCCGGGTGCCGAGGGCGGTGAGGAAGGCGTCCGGGTTGGCCGGACCGAGCCCGAGCCCGATCATGTCGGTCGGACGGACGTGGGCGACCGCCTCCTCGGGTGTGCAGAAGATGGGTGCCATCGACCCAGTGTGTCACCGACACCCGGTCCTCCGTCAGCATGGCCCGGCGTCGAGTGGGATCATGAGCCGATGAAGATCGACACCCCATCATGAGCCGATGAAGATCGACACCATGCTGGCCGGGCTGGAGGACGCCCCGGCCCACGCCCGCCGGCTGGAGGAGCTGGGCGTGGACGGCGCCTTCACCTTCGAGGGGCCCCATGACGTGTTCACCCCGCTGATCCTGGCGGCGGGGGCCACCACCACGCTGGAGCTGGCCACCAACGTGGCCATCGCTTTCCCCCGCAACCCGGTGCAACTGGCCCACCAGGCCTACGACCTCCAGGTCCTGTCGAAGGGGCGGTTCACCCTGGGTCTCGGGTCCCAGATCCGGGCCCAGGTGGAGAAGCGGTACGGCGCATCGTTCCACCGCCCGATCGCCCGGATGCGCGAGCTGGTCGCCGCTCTGCGGGCCATCTTCGCCACCTGGGAGACCGGCGAACGACTCGACTTCCGGGGCGAGTTCACCTCGCACACCCTGATGCCGCCCATGTTCAACCCCGGGCCCAACCCCTACGGCATGCCACCGATCGCCCTGGGCGGCCTCGGTCCCCAGATGGTGCGGCTGGCCGCCGAAGTGGCCGACGGCGTGCTGATCATGCCGTTCAACACGGCCCGGCACTTCGCCGAGCGCACCGTCCCGGCCATCGGGGAGGGACTGGTCCGCGGTGGCCGCGAGCGCTCGGACCTCACCGTGACCGGTGAGGTCATCGTCTGCTGCGGTCGGACCGAAGAGGAGATGGAGACCGCCCGGGTGGCCGGACGGTGGCTGCTCTCGTTCTACGCCTCCACCCCGGCCTACCTCCCCGTGCTCGAAGCCGAAGGGTGGGAGGACCTCCAGCCCGAGCTCAACATGCTCTCCAAGTCCGGACGGTGGGAGGAGATGCCCGGGCTCATCGACGACACCATGCTCGCCGCCCTCGCCGCGGTGGGATCTCCCAAGGAGGTGACCCTCGACATCGTCGGGCGGTTCGGTGGGCTGGTCGACCGGGTCGGCTTCTACACGCCCTATCTGATCAGCGAGGAGACCCTGGGAGCGATGGTCGCCGAGCTGGCCTCGATCGACCCGACCTCGACAGGAGTGCAGTCGTGAGTCAACCGACCGGGACCGGGTACGACGAGTTCTCCTTGTTCGAGGAGAACGCCAACGAGGCGGGCCTCCCCTACACCGGCCCTCCCGTGGTCCGCCGCGAGTTCGTGGAGGTGGCAGAGGGCCGGTCGTTGAGCGCGCTGGTGTGGGGCACCGAGCCCGCTGAGCTGGTCCTCCTCCACGGAGGTGGCCAGAACGCCCACACGTGGGACACCGTCGCCCTGGCCCTCGGTCGGTCCCTGGTGGCCATCGACCTGCCCGGGCACGGGCACTCGGACTGGCCCGGCGACGCACGGGCCCTCGATCGCGCCGCCATGGCCGAGGACGTGGGCGTCGTCATCGAGCGGCTGGCCCCGAAGGCACGACTGGTGGTGGGGATGTCGCTCGGAGGTGCCACGTCGATCGCCCTGGCCGCCACCCGTCCCGACCTGGTGGCCAGGCTGATGCTGGTCGACATCACCCCGGGGGTCACCCGGGAGAAGAGCTCGGACATCGCCGCGTTCCTGGCCGGTCCGGAGACCTTCGCCACGTTCGACGAGATCCTCGAACGGACCATGCTGTTCAATCCGACCCGGTCCGAGTCCTCGTTGCGGCGCGGCGTGCTCCACAACTCGGTGCAACGGGAGGACGGGACCTGGACCTGGCGCCATCAACTGGGTCGTCCGGCCGGCGCCACCGGGCTCCATGTGGAGTCGGTCGACTTCGGCTCCCAGTGGGACGACCTCGAAGGCATCGCCGCTCCGGTGCTGCTGGTGCGGGGCGCGCTCTCCCCAGTGGTGGACGATGCCGACGAGGCCGAGTTCCAGCGCCGCCGGCCGACCGACCAGGTGATCACCGTGGCCGAGGCCGGCCACAGCATCCAGGGCGACCAGCCCCTCGAGCTGGCCAGGATCATCTCGACGTTCCTCGAGACGGGCTGAGGTCCGGGCCCCGCCGGGGACCCGGCCCATGGACGATCAGGCTGCCGCCCGATCCTCCTTGCCCTGGGTGACCACACCGTCGCCGGCAGCACCGGTCCCGCCGTCCAGCGCCGCCGCCAGCACCTCGCTGATGTCGGTGGCCAGATGGAAGGTCATCTCGTCGCGGACCGCCTCGGGGACGTCCTCGAGGTCGGGCCCGTTGCGGACGGGCAGCACCACGGTGGTCAGTCCGGCCCGATGGGCGGCCAGCACCTTCTGGCGCACCCCGCCGATGGGGAGCACCCGTCCCTGCAGGGTGACCTCACCGGTCATGCCCAGCACCGAACGGACCGGCACGTCACGCAGCAGGCTGACCAGCGCGGTGGTCATGGTGACCCCGGCCGACGGCCCGTCCTTGGGGATGGCCCCGGCCGGCACGTGCACGTGGAACCGCTTGCCGGCAAAGGTGGCCGGGTCGATGCCCAGTTCCTCGGTGTGGGATCGGATGTAGGACAGGGCGATCTCCGCCGACTCCTTCATCACGTCGCCCAGCTGCCCGGTGAGGGTCAGCCCCTCGGGACCGTCCATCATCGAGGCCTCCACGTAGAGCACGTCGCCGCCGGTGCCGGTGACCGCCAATCCGGTGGCCACGCCGGGGACTGCGGTGCGGTCGGCCGCCTCGAAGAAGAAGTGCGGTCGGCCGAGCCACTCCTTGATGTCGTCGACATCGATGGCCAGCGGAGTCTCCGCCTCGTGCGAGGCGATACGGGCGGCCACCTTGCGCAACAGCCGACCGAGCTCACGCTCGAGCGAACGCACCCCGGCCTCGCGGGTGTAGTCACCCACGATCCCACGGAGGGCGTCGTCGGTGATGGTCACCTCGTCACGGCGCAGTGCCGCCCGTTCGAGCTGGCGACCGAAGAGGTGGTTGCGGGCGATGGCCACCTTCTCCTCTTCGGTGTAGCCGTCGAGTCGGATCACCTCCATGCGGTCCAGCAACGGCCCCGGAATGGTGTCGAGCATGTTGGCCGTGGCGATGAACAGCACCTTGGACAGGTCGAGCTCGACCTCGAGGTAGTGGTCGCGGAACGTGTGGTTCTGTGCCGGATCGAGCACCTCCAGCAGGGCCGAGGACGGGTCGCCCCGGTAGTCGGCACCGAGCTTGTCGACCTCGTCGAGCAGGATCACCGGGTTCATCGTCCCCGCCTCGCGCAGGGCCCGCACCAGCCGGCCGGGCTGGGCGCCGACGTAGGTGCGGCGGTGCCCCCGGATCTCCGCCTCGTCACGGACGCCGCCCAGGGCCACCCGGACGAACGAGCGCCCGAGGGCGCGGGCCACCGACTCGCCGAGCGAGGTCTTACCCACCCCCGGAGGACCGACCAGGGCCAGGATGGCCCCGGCACCCCGACCGCCGACCGGCGACAGTCCCCGCTCGGACTGCAACTTGCGCACCGACAGGTGCTCGAGGATGCGGTCCTTCACGTCGTCGAGTCCGTCATGGTCCTCATTCAGGATGCGGGCCGCCTCGCCCACGTCGAGCCGGTCGTCGGACTCCTCGCCCCAGGGGAGCTCGAAGACGGTGTCCAGCCAGGTGCGGATCCACCCGTGCTCGGGGTTCTGCTCGCTCATCCGCTCGAGCTTGTCGATCTCGCGCTCGACCGCGGTGCGGGCCGCCTCGGGCAGCTCCCGCTCGGCCAGCTTGGACCGGTAGTCGTCCGGTGCAGCCTCGTCGTCCGAGCCGATCTGGCCGAGCTCCTTGCGGATGGACTCGAGCTGACGGCGCAGCAGGAACTCCCGCTGGGTCTTCTCCATGCCCTCTTCGACGTCGGTCTTGATCCGCTCGCGGAGCGTGAGGTCGGCCAGCACCTCGCGCGCCCAGGCGATGACCAGCCGCAGCCGCGCCGCCACGTCGATGGTCTCCAGTACCTCCACCTTCTGGTCCAGTGACAGGTCCGGCGAGTACCCGGCCATGTCGGCCACCCGCCCGGGCTCGCTCACGTCGGCCAGGCGCTCGGCCAGGCGGCCCGCCCCGCGGCTCAGGAGGATGTTCTCCAGCACGGCCCGGTACTCGCGGGCCAGCTCGGTGGCTTCGGCGCTCACCGGCTCCTCGGGAATGGTCTCGACCTCCACCCACAGCGCCTGCCCGGTGCCGGGGACGGCGGTGCCCAGCCGGGCCCGCTCGACACCCCGGACGGCGACCGCTCCCATGCCGCCGGGGAGCTCACCGGTCTCCATGACCTCGGCCACCACCCCGACGGCGGCGTAGCGACCGTCGATGAAGGGCACGATGACGAAGTGGCCACCGGCCGCTCCCGCCGCCTCGGCAGCGGCCTTCGCCTCGTCGGACTCGAGGGCCATGGTGAAGACCATCCCGGGGAGCACCACGCCCGAGGTCAGGGGGAGCAGGGGCAGGTTCTGGGTCGTCGTTTCCGGGTTCGTTTCCAAATGATTCCTCCACATTCGTACAGATCGGCGCTGCGCAGGGATCAACCCAAAAGACGAACGTGTATTCCCCAGGGGCGGGCTGCGGACCCCGGAGGACGGCGCTCGGGACGCGGCAACGAGGCCTGCCGTGGGCGGCCGGCCACCTGTGTACCTGCCGGAAACACAACGGCAATCCGGACGAAACGCCGGTAGGGCACCATACGGGGATGGATCGGGCCTCCGTGCCGAGCTGGGAGGGCCATGTCATCGTCTGCGGCCTCCAGGGCGTCGGACTGAGGATGGTCGAGCAGCTCCACCAGGCCGGGGTGCAGGTGGTGGTGGTGGACGACGACCCCGATCCCCGGTTGGTCCGGATCGTCGAGGCCTGGGAGATCCCCGTCATCGTCGGCAGCCCCCGGATCGGGGGCATCTTGGACCGGGCGGGACTGGCCACGGCCCAGGCCGTGGTGTGTGCCGAGCGGACCGAGGTCCAGACGCTGGAGACTGCCCTGCTGGTGAGCGAGCGGCGTCCGGACATCCGGGTGGTGGTGCAGCTGGCCAACGCCGCGGTAGGCGCGGCGGTGGCCGATGTCACCGGTCCGGGCACCGTGCTCGACGTGGCCGCGCTCGCCGCCCCCTCCATCGTCGAAGCGTGCCTGGGCAGCGACTCGTTCCAGATCGAGTTCGCCGGGGCCCAGTTCATGACCTCCGAGGTGGAGGTGGCCCGCTACGCCTCCTTGCGTTCCCTGTTCGGGGCGCTGGCCCCCATCGCGGTGGTGCCGGCGGACGGCTCGGGCACCGTGGCCTGCCCGGGTCGGGACCACCAGGTCCACATCGGTGACCGGGTGACCGTGCTCGGCACCCCCGAGGAGCTCCAGGCGGCCGACCTCCTCCCCGCCAAGAGCGGAGACGACGGCTCGGGACTCCGGGTGCACCACCACAGCGGCGCCGGCCTCCTCAAGCGGATCGCCGCGCTGCTGGGCTCCGACGACAACAGTGCGCTGCGTTACGCCATGGTGGCGGCGTCCACGCTGATCGTGGTGTCCACCGTGGTCCTCCGCCTGGCCTACCGCCTCCCCCACGGAGGCCACATGACCGTGCTGACCGCGCTGTACTTCACCGTCGAGACCATCTCCACCGTCGGGTACGGCGACTTCTCCTTCGCTGACCAGTCCACGGCGGTGGAGGTCTTCGGGATCCTCCTGATCGCCGGCGGAGCCACGCTGCTCACCACCGTGTTCGCCCTCATCACCAACGTGCTGGTGTCGTGGCGGATCGAGCAGTCCCTGGGCCGCCAGCAGCTGGTCGGCCTGGAGGGCCACGTCGTGGTCATCGGCCTCGGCTCGGTGGGCATCCGGGTGCTCGAGGGCCTGCAGGCCGAAGGTCGGGAGGTGGTGGTGGTCGAGCGCAACGAGAACAACCGGTTCCTCAACCAGGCCCGCGCCCTCGGCGCACCGGTGCTCATCGCCGACTCCACCCAGCGTCAGACCCTGGAGGACGCCAACGTGCACTCGGCGGCAGCGGTGGCCGTCCTCACCAGCGACGACCTGACCAATATCGAGACCGGCCTGGCCGTGCGCGACTACCTCGGGGAGCGCTGGCTCAACGTGCCGGTGGTGCTGCGTGTCTTCGACCGTGAACTCGGCCGCACCGTCGAGCACCACTTCGACTTCCGCCACGTTCGCTCCACCTCGGCCCTGGCCGCACCCCGCTTCGTCGGCGCCGCCCTCGGCCTGGACATCCCCGGCTCGTTCACCGTCGGCGAACAGGCCTTCCTCGTCGGCCGGCTCACCGTGGCGCCGAGCCGGGGCCTCGACGGCCTGGCCATGGTCGACCTGCCTGCCCAGACCCGGGTGATCGCCCTCAGCCGGGCGGCCGACGACGGCCGCCTCGAACACCCGCCTCGACGGGACACCCGCTTCGCCCCCGGGGACCAGGCCTACCTGCTCGGACCGTACGAGGAATTGCTGCGGGTGCTGCGTCACCAGCACGAAGGCGATGTGGGCACCACCGTGTGATCGCGGTCGCGCGCTCGGTGGTGACCAGCTCACCGGGCGCTCCACGCGGTTCATCGCAAGAGCATCAGATGTTCGTGCTGCGTTCACTCGCTTGTTGCCGGACGTTCACCTCGGATCGTTACTGTCACCCTGGAGCGCCAAATGAGCGTCGAGCCCGGTCGACACCGGGCGCCAATCCGGCACCTAACGGAGGTAACAACCCCAGTGGCATCAGAGACGACGGATCAGATGAAGACGGGAAGGTCCCACAGGACGAGGCGGGTCGTCGGCATCGGGCTGGTTGCCGGAGGCATCTTTCTGGCCGCGTGCAGTTCGTCCTCGACGCCGGCCACCACCACGACCGCCCCTCTCGGAGGCAAGCTCACCGGTGACAACGCCAAGTACCTCGCCGCGGACCTCAAGGCTCCGGGCGGCACGCTCCAGGCCGCAGGCTCGACCTTCGTGCAGCCGTTCTTCACCAAGGCCTTCTACACCTACACGTCGAAGAACCAGGCCCTGCAGGTGAACTACTCGGGTGTGGGCAGTGGCACCGGCATCACCGACTTCGAAGCCGGCTCGGTCGCCTTCGCCGCTTCCGACGTGCCCATGTCCGCCTCGGACCTGGCCAAGGTCCCCACCGCCTCGGGGGCGGTGGTGCAGATCCCCGACACCCTCGGTGGCGTGTCCATCTCCTACAACCTGCCCGGCGTGACCAAGCGGGTCCGTCTCGACTCGACCACGCTGGCCGGCATCTTCGACGGCACCATCAAGACGTGGAATGCTTCGCAGATCGCCGCCCTCAACCCGGGGATCACCCTCCCGTCCAACGCCATCGTCCCTGAGGTCCGGGCCGACAGCTCGGGCACCACGTACATCTTCACGGACTACCTGGCCAAGGCCGCCCCTTCGTCATGGACCCTGGGGACCAGCAAGACCATCACCTGGCCCTCTTCGGCCGTGCAGACACCGAAGAACTCGGGCGTGGCCTCCAGCATCAAGTCCACCCCGTACTCGATCGGCTACATCGAGCTGGCCTATGCCATCCAGAACGGCTTCACCTACGCGGCCGTCAAGAACGCCGCCGGCACCTATGTGATCCCGTCACTCAACTCGGTGGCCGCCGACGCCGACCAGAAGGTGAACGTGACGTCCACCGACTTCTCCATCGTCAACGAGCCCGGCGCCACCAGCTATCCGATCTCCGGGTACAGCTGGGCCATCCTGTTGCAGAAGCAGACCAGTGCGACCGTCGGTGCCGGCGTCGTCAAGGTCCTCGACTGGACCACCCACACCGGAGGTGGCCAGGACCTTGCACCCGCCCTCGACTACGTGGTGCTGCCACCCGCGGTGCAGAATGCCAACCGCACCGCCCTTCTGACGGTGACCGGACCGACCGGGGAGACGCTGCTCACCAAGTGAGGTCGCCGCAGGGCGATCCACTGTTGAAGAGGGGTTGACAACAGGTAGTGACAACAGCCGAAACACCGGCGACGGGGAGTGCGAAGCGGTCTGGCCGCTTCGCACTCCCCAACGGTGCGTATACCGGGATCCTGATCGCCATGGTGGCGATCTTCGTTGCGTTGGTCGCCTGGTACGTGATCTCGATCGTGGTCCAATCCAAGCCGGCCTTCTCGACCCTCGGGTTCTCGTGGATCATCCAGAAGACGTGGGACCCTGGCCACAACAAGTACGGGTTGCTGCCGTTCATCCTCGGGACGGTCGAGACCACGGCCATTGCTCTGGTACTGGCCGTGCCGATCGGCCTCGGGACGGCCATCGCCCTCGCCCACCTGGTTCCGGACCGGGTGCGCCCGGCGCTTTCCACCGCGGTCGAGCTGCTGGCTGCGGTGCCCAGCGTGGTGTACGGGCTCTGGGGCCTCATCGTGCTGGGGCCGCTCTTCCGTGAGCACGTCGAGCCCTTCTTGACCTCGATCCTCGGATGGACCGGCCTGTTCAACGGGCCCGACAACGGGGTCGGCCTGCTGCTGGCCGGCGTGATCCTCTTCGTGATGGTGCTCCCGACCATGGTGGCCATCTCCCGCGACGTACTGGCGGTGGTCCCCAGGGAGCAGGTGGAAGGGGCGATGGCCCTCGGGGCCACCCGCTGGCAGGTCCTCCGCAAGGTGGTCGTGCCCGGTGCCCGGACCGGCATCCTCGGCGCATTCACCCTGGCCATGGGCCGCGCCCTCGGCGAGACGGTGGCGGTGGCCCTGGTCATCGGCAACTCACCGTTCATCGCCCACTCGATCAAGGCGCCGGCGGCCACACTGGCCTCGCTCATCGTCAACAACTTCGGAGAGGCCACCGGCACCGAGCTCAGTGCGCTCTACGGCGCCGGCCTGGTCCTCCTGCTCATCGGGGTCGCCGTCAACGGGATAGCGCGCGCCCTGGTCCACAGCACCGCCCGCGCCGGCGGGGCCGCCTCCGTG
>JADGOG010000227.1 GCA_017883065.1 Acidimicrobiales bacterium
ACGGGTGCCCTGCGCCTCAACCGACCCATCGTGGGCATGGCGGCCACGCCCGACGGGCGGGGCTACTGGCTGGTGGCCGCCGATGGCGGGATCTTCACCTTCGGCGACGCCTCGTTCCACGGTTCGACCGGCGCGATGCGCCTGAACAAGCCCATCGTGGGCATGGCCGCCAGCCTCGATGGCCGGGGCTACTGGCTGGTGGCCGCCGACGGAGGGATCTTCACCTTCGGCGACGCCCGCTTCTACGGTTCGACCGGCGGTCTGCACCTGAACAAGCCCATCGTGGGCATGGCCGCCACCCTGGACGGCAAGGGCTACTGGCTGGTGGCCTCCGACGGTGGCATCTTCACGACGGGCGATGCCGGCTTCTACGGGTCGACCGGGGCGATGCATCTCAACCAGCCGATCGTGGGGATGTCGCCCACCTGATCGCACCATCTAAGCTGCCCTGATCATGTCCGCCGGTCAGATCGCCATCCTCGTGGCCAGCATCGCCAGCTGTGCCGCGGTGGCCGGCCTACTGGTCGGTCTGGGCAGCCTCCGACGTGAGGTCCGTTCCCTACGTCGCGCCGTGGATCAGTTGTCGGATCAGACGGTCCCGCTGGTGGCTGACGCCCATCGAGTGGTCGACCAGGCCGCTACCGAAATGGAACGTGTCGGAGCGGTCCTCGATTCCACCGAGTCGGTGCACGCCACCGTCGACTCGGCATCACGGCTGGCCTACCGCGCCTTTGCCAACCCGGTGGTCAAGGTGCTCGCCGTCCGGGCTGGAGCCGCCTCGGGCATCCGGAGGCTGGCCGGATCCGAACCGTCCATCCGCAACGACGCCCACCGCAACGGGAACGGACGCAGGTAGTCGTGCCCAAACGGACCTTCTGGCTGGTCACCGGGGCGGCCATCGGAGCGGGCTCGTCCCTGTGGGCCGAGCGCAAGGTGCGCCAGTCGGTCCAGCAGGCGGCGGCCAGGCTGCAGCCCGACGCCATCGTCGCCGAAGTCGGTCGTTCGGCCCGGCAGGTGGCCGGCACCGCCGGCGGGCGTGTCCGGGACGCGGTGTCCACCGGACGGGACGAGATGCAGCGACGCGAAGAGGAGCTGTGGGCCGAGCTGGCCGCCCAGGGCGTCGAGTCACTCCCGGCCGCCGCAACGGCGCCGGTCGCCGAGGCGGCCGAACCGGTGGAGGCGGACACCAGCGGCCCTCGGGGGACCCGCCGATCGCGCCGGGTCCTGGCGAAATCGGCGTCCTACCTGGCCAAGTAGTATTTGAGGTCGTGACCCCCGGCACGGCCTTCGACGCCGACCAGCTGCGCGGCGCCTTCACCCGGTTCTTCACGGAGCGGGGTCACAGCGCGGTGCCCTCGGCCAGCCTGATCCCGCACGACCCCTCGGTCCTGTTCACCATCGCCGGTATGGTGCCGTTCAAGCCGTTCTTCCTGGGGGACGAGATCCCGCCGTGGGCGAGGGCCACCTCGGTCCAGAAGTGCTTCCGTACCCTCGATATCGACATCGTGGGCACCACCCACCGCCACTGCACCTTCTTCGAGATGCTCGGCAACTTCAGCTTCGGCGACTACTTCAAGTCCGAAGCCATCCCCTTCGCCTGGGAGCTGGTCACCGAGGTGCTGGGCATGGACGGCGACCGGTTGTGGATCACCGTCCACGAGAGTGACGACCAGGCCGAGCAGATCTGGATCGACTCGGTCGGCGTGCCACCTGAGCGCATCCAGCGGATGGGTGAGGACAACTTCTGGAAGATGGGGGACACCGGCCCGTGTGGACCGAGCTCCGAGCTCTACTTCGACAAGGGCCCGGCCTACGGGGAGGACGGCGGCCCGGCATTCGGCGGCGCCGAGCGCTTCGTTGAGATCTGGAACCTGGTGTTCATGCAGTTCAACCGGAACGCGGACGGGACGACCGAGCCGCTTCCCCGGCCCAGCATCGATACCGGGGCCGGACTCGAACGGATCCTCCCGGTCCTGCAGGGGGTCGACTCGATCTTCGCCACCGACCTGTTCCTCCCGATGATCGATGCCGCCCAGTCGATCACCGGCCAGATCTACGGCGCCGACGAGCGCACCGATGTCGGGCTGCGCATCCTTGCCGACCACGGGCGGGCCATGTCCATGCTGGTGGCCGACGGGGTGCTCCCGGCCAACGAGGGACGCGGGTACGTCCTGCGCCGGATCATCCGACGGGCGGTACGCCGCGCCCGACAGCTCGGCGTGGACCAGCCCTTCACCCCGCGGCTGGTGGACGCCGCAGTGGGCATCCTGGGGGCGGCGTACCCGTCCCTCTCCGAGCAGCACCGGCTGGTCACTGACGTGGTCGCCCGTGAGGAGGAGGGGTTCCTGCGGACCCTGGCCACCGGCTCGACCATCCTCGAGGAGCAGCTGGCGTCGGGTTCGGGCACCGTCTCGGCCGACCTGGCCTTCCGCCTCCACGACACCTACGGGTTCCCCGTCGAACTCACCGTCGAGATCGCCGAGGAGGCCGGTGTCACGGTCGACCTGGTGGGGTTCGAGGCGGCGATGGACCAGCAACGGGCCCAGGCACGGGCGGCGGCCCGCTCCGGCAAGGCGGCCGCCGGCGAGCCCGCCTACCGGTCGGTTCTGGACACCGAGGGGCAGACCGTGTTCATCGGCCAGCGTTCGGACGGCTACTCCGCGCCGGTCCGGGTGGTGGCCGTGCTGGCCGATCTGGATCCCGAACACCAGGGTGAGGCGGAGATCTTCCTCGACCGCACCCCGTTCTA
>JADGOG010000228.1 GCA_017883065.1 Acidimicrobiales bacterium
GCCGTCCACCTCGCTCCGTTGGCCGCCTTCTTCGTCACGGTCACCTGGCAGGACTGGGTCCTGTGCGCCGTGCTCTACGTGGCCAGGATGTTCTGCATCACCGCCGGCTACCACCGCTACTTCTCCCACCGCAGCTACAAGATGGGTCGGGTGCCCCAGTTCCTGATGGCCTTCGGTGGCACCACCGCCGTCCAGAAGGGCCCCTTGTGGTGGGCCGGCCACCACCGCATCCACCACCGGTACACCGACCTCGACGGTGATGTGCACTCGCCCCGGGACGGGTTCTGGTGGAGCCACGTCGGCTGGATCCTGTCCACGAAGTACAAGGGCACCGATCTCGACGCCATCAAGGACTTCGCCGCCTACCCCGAGCTCCGCCTCCTCGAACGCTTCAACTGGGTCGGCCCATGGATGCTGGCCATCGCCTGCTTCCTGATCGGAGGATGGGGTGGGCTGCTCATCGGGTTCTTCCTCTCCACCGTCCTGCTCTGGCACGGCACCTTCCTGGTCAACTCGGCCGCCCACCTGATGGGTCGGCGGCGGTTCGCCACCCCGGACACCAGTCGGAACTCGGCGGTGATCGCGGTGATCACCGGAGGTGAGGGCTGGCACAACAACCACCACTACCTGCCCGCATCGGCCCGCCAGGGCTTCACCTGGTGGGAGTTCGACCCGACCTGGTACGCCCTCCGGGGACTTGCCGCCATCCGGGTGGTACGCGATCTCAAGGATCCACCGGCCCGGCTCCTCGACCAGGCCCGGGTGCGGGACGGGGCCTTCGACATCGGGATGTTCCGGGCCTACTGGGAGCGCGCCGCCAAGGTCACCGGTGAACGGATCGCCGATCTGGCCGGCCGCCCGATGACCAGCTCGCCGGAGATCCTCGAGAGGTCCGCCAACGGGGCGCCGACCGATGCGACCGATGACCCGGGCGCCCCACCGTCACCCGGGCCCGGCCGGCCGTCTGGCGACGACGGTGGCGTTCTCGCCCCTGGTGCGCCGCAGACGGCGACGACCGAGCCGCTCGCCCATCTCGCCGGTCTGATCACCCGGGTCCTCGAATCGGCCGACCAGCTGGCCGCGTCGACCCGGAGGACCCGCAAGGGGGCCGGTGTCGCCAGCGTGGGGTCCTCGGTCACCGATCAGCCCCAGGAATGAGCGAGCGGGGGTCCGGTCCTCGTTCGCCGCTCGAGCGGTTCGCCTCGGCGTCGCTGTGGATCGTCGATCTCGACGGGGTGGTGTGGCTGACGGGCGAGCCCATCGGGAACATCGCCGGCGCCGTCGCCGACCTCCGGGCCCGCGGCATCCGGGTGGCCTTCGCCACCAACAACTCCGCACCCACCTCTGCCGAGCTCATCGCCCGACTGGATCGACTGGGCGTGACCTCTACGGCCGATGACCTGGCCACCTCGGCGACCGCCGCGGCCTCGTTGCTCCAACCCGGGCAGGCGGTCAAGGTCCTGGCCGAAGGGGGAGTGGTCGAAGCGCTCACCGCCCGAGGGGTGACCATGCTCGAGGCCGGTCCGGTCGACGCCGCCGTTGTCGGTTGGAGCCACGCCTTCGACTTCGACAGCCTGGCCGCCACCGCCACGGCTGCACGCAACGCCGGACGGCTGATCGCCACCAATCAGGATCCGACCCACCCGACTCCCGCCGGCCTGATGCCTGGCTCCGGCGCACTCTTGGCCGCAGTGGCCACCGCCTCGGGGGTGAGCCCGGAGGTCGCCGGCAAGCCCAACGAGCCGATGGCGCTGATGCTGAAGGAACGCTTCGGCTTCGACGACGGCGATTCGTCGGTGGTGCTGGTCGGTGATCAACCGAGCACCGACGGCCGCCTGGCGGAGCGGTTGGGGATCCCCTTCGCCCTGGTCGACTCCGGTGTCACCGCAACGGGAACACCGGTCACCGACGTGCCGGTGTCACTGCGTCAGATCGACTTCGTCACCCTTGTCCGCACCTGCCTCGAGCTCGGAGATCCCGCCGGCTGAGGGACGAGCGAGTGCATGCTCCCAGCAAGCAGTCCCGGTAGGGTGGGGTAGTGGTGAACAGAGACGACGTACAGAAGTACCTCGACGCGGGAATCGCCTTCACCGACCTCACCCGGACCCGGGCCGAAGAGTTGGTGGGGGAGTTGGTCAACAGCGGTGTCTTCCAGAGCGGTGACGCCCGGGCGAAGGTCGACGAGCTGATCGAACGGAGCCGCAGGGGCAGCGAACAGCTGGTGGCCCAGGTGCGGGCCGAGGTAGCCAACCAGTTGAGAGCGAAGGGCATCACCAGTCTGGACGACCTGGCCCGCGAGGTGGCGACCATGCTCGGACGCTCGGCCGAGGCCGGCAGGGCGGCCACCTCGAAGCCGGCGGCGAAGAAGGCCACGACGAAGAAGGCCGCGACGAAGTCGTCGGCCGCAAGGCAGGGCGCGGCCAAAGAGACGGCACCGACGAAGGCCGCGGCGAAGAAGAAGGCCGCTCCCAAGGCCGCGGCGAAGAAGACCACCGCGAAGCAGCCTTCACCGGGTACGTCGACGGCCGAGACGGCGCCTTCCGCCAGAGGGGCCGCCGCTGATAGCAGAGCCCCCGAACCCGGAGAGTCCGACTGACCCGCTCGGTTCGGCTCCGCCTCGATCGGGCACTGGTCGAACGGGGCCTGGTCGACTCCCGCCAACAGGCGGCGAACCTCATCGAACAGGGCGTGGTCCTGGTGTCGGGATCGATCGCCGACAAGCCGGCCCGCTTGGTGGCGACC
>JADGOG010000134.1 GCA_017883065.1 Acidimicrobiales bacterium
ACTCTACCGACCGGAACCCGGGCGTGACACGGACCGTCGGAGCACGCGTCCTGCCGTCGCGGTGGCGGTACTCCCGCTGGCCGGCTGAGCCGGGCCGGCAGCACCGGTCTCCCCTCCCCCTCCGGCGAGCCCGACGGCATCTCGGGGACCCGGAGTGTTCCGCAGTGCCGGCAACAGCGCCCTCGCACTGATCGGCCCGGTGGCCGTCGCCGGTCAGGTCACCGTCAAGTGGACCCCCAACGTGCAGCTGACTTCGAAGACGAGCAGCGTCAACGTCACGGTGGTCACCGGTGGGGCCTCGGGCTCCTGCGCATCCCTGGCCGCCACGGCCGGCCATGCATGGGTGCCGGGCGACTTCGCTGGGTCTGGCAGTGGAGCCACCTCCTCGCCGTCCAGCGAGACGACGCAGGCCGTCACTTCGCTGACCACGACTGCCACCGGCGCCAAGAGGCTCAAGGCGATCAACGTGGGGACGGACGGTACCCACCTGCTCCCGAATCAGCTGCTCCTCGGCAAGACACAGTCTGAATCAGGAGGACCGACTGCCACCGCGCGACCCGTCAGGACTTCGTCACGTCAGCCGAGGGTGGCGATGGCCTCGTTGAAGGTCGTGGACGGTCGCATGACCGCCTCCGCCAGAGCGGGTACGGGCTGGTAGTAGCCACCGATGTCCGTGGGCGATCCCTGGACGGCGATCAGCTCGTCCACGATGACCTGCTCCTGGTCCGCCAGCAACTTGGCGAGTCCGCCGAATGCCTGGGCCAGCTGCGCGTCCTCGGTCTGGGCGGCAAGTTCCTGGGCCCAGTAGAGCGCCAGGTAGAAATGGCTGCCGCGATTGTCGATGCCTCCCAGGCGCCGTGTCGGCGACCTGTCCTCGTTGAGGAAGGTGCCGGTGGCGCGGTCGAGCGTGTCGGACAGGACCTGGGCCCGCGGATTGCCCGTACTCTGCGCCAGCTGCTCGAAGCTCACCGCCAGGGCGAGGAACTCGCCCAGGCTGTCCCAGCGGAGGTAGTTCTCCTTGAGCAGCTGCTGGACATGTTTGGGGGCGGAGCCCCCGGCGCCCGTCTCGAACAAACCGCCGCCGTTGATCAGCGGAACGATGGAGAGCATCTTGGCGCTGGTACCGAGCTCCATGATCGGGAACAGGTCGGTCAGGTAGTCCCGCAGCACGTTGCCGGTGACCGAGATGGTGTTCTCACCACGGCGGATGCGCTCCAAGGAGAACGCCGTCGCCTGCTCCGGCGGCATGATCTCGATCTGGAGACCGTCGGTGTCCTCGTCTTGCAGGTACGCCCCGATCTTGGCGATCAGGTTGGCGTCGTGGGCCCGTCCTTCATCGAGCCAGAACACCGCCGGCTCGCCGGTGGCTCGGGCGCGCTTGACCGCCAGCTTGACCCAGTCGCGGATCGGCACGTCCTTGGCCTGGCACATGCGGAACACGTCGCCGGCCCCCACGGACGCCTCGAGTACGACCTTTCCGGCGGTGTCGACGACCCGGACCGTGCCGTCCGTGGGGATCTCGAAGGTCTTGTCGTGGCTGCCGTACTCCTCGGCAGCCTGGGCCATCAGGCCGACGTTGGACACCGAGCCCATGGTGGCCGGGTCGAAGGCTCCGTGGTCGCGGCAGTCGTCGATGACGACCTGGTAGACACCGGCGTAGCAGCTGTCGGGGATGACGGCCAGGGTGTCTGCCTCGTTCCCGTCCGGGCCCCACATGTGGCCCGAGGCCCGGATCATGGCCGGCATGGATGCGTCGACGATGACATCGCTGGGAGCGTGCAGGTTGGTGATGCCGCGGTCGGAGTCCACCATTGCCAGGGGGGGCCCCTCGGCCAGCTCGGCATCGAAGGACGCTCTGATCTCCCCCCCGTCAGGCAACGAATCCAGCCCCGCGAAGATGGCACCCAGCCCGTCGTTCGGACTCAGGCCGGCGGTAGCGAGTGCCGCCCCGTACCGGGCGAACGTCTTCGGGAGGAACGCACGCACCACGTGGCCGAAGATGATCGGGTCGGAGATCTTCATCATGGTGGCCTTGAGGTGTACCGAGAACAGCACGCCCTCGGCCTTGGCCCGGGCGATCTGGGCGGCGACGAAGTCGCGCAACGCAGCCACGCGCATGACGGACGAATCCACCACCTCACCGGCCAGCACGGGAACCGACTCGCGCAGGACGGTGGTACTGCCATCGTCGCCCACCAGCTCGATGCGCAGCGAACCGGGCTCGGTGATGACCGCGGACCGTTCCGTGGACCGGAAGTCGCCGGCTTCCATGTGGGCGACGTTCGTGTGCGAGTCCGGTGACCACGCTCCCATCCGGTGAGGATGGGCCTTGGCGTAGTTCTTGACCGAGGCGGGAGCACGCCGATCGGAGTTCCCCTGGCGCAGTACCGGGTTGACGGCACTGCCCATCACCTTGTCGTACCGGGTCCGGAGCTGGCGCTCCTCGTCGGTCTTCGGGTCGTCCGGGTAGTCGGGCAGCGCATAGCCGTGCTGCTGGAGCTCCACGATCGCCGCCTTGAGCTGTGGGCTCGAGGCTGAAACGTTCGGCAGCTTGATGATGTTGGCCTCGGGCTTGTTGGCCAGTGCGCCCAGTTCGGCAAGGGCGTCATCGATGCGCTGGCTCTCGTCGAGAAACTCCGGAAATGCGGCGATGATCCGCCCGGCCAGGGAGATGTCGCGGGTCTCCACCCGGACGTCCGCGGTCGAGGCATAGGCCTGCACCACGGGGAGGAACGAGTAGGTGGCCAAGGCCGGGGCCTCGTCAGTATGCGTATAGATGATGGTCGAGTCGGTCACCGGTACTCCGCTTCATGTCGAGAACGTGCGAGGGTCGACCCCGTACAAGGTCAAGAACACCACCCCGACCCGGGTAGCCGCAACCCGGGTGTCGGGGGGGACCCCGTCCGGTCGGGCACCCGATCCGCGCTCCGCCAAGGATCCGTTCCGAATTCGGCGGTCTCTACCGGGGGCCCGTCACCGGGCGCCGGGTCGACGGTGACGCCGCCACCTACGACGAGTGCCCACGAGATCGAAGCCACCAGTGGGTATAGGCCGTACCGGCCCTGAATCCCGCATCCGAGCTGGGCCGCATTCGGGGGCGAGTTTCCCGACCGGAGTACCATGCATCCGCTGGCCCGGGCCTTCGATTCCGGACAGCAACCACCAGCGACCTCCCTCGGGTGGAAGGCGGTACTGATGCACGGGGTTCTCGGAGCACTTCTCCCACTGGCCATCGCGGTAACCATCTCGCCTATCCCGATCATCGCCGAGATTCTGCTCCTGTTCACCAAGAAGCCTGTGGCCAATGCTTCGGCCTACCTGATCGGGTTCATCGTCGGTGTCGGTGTGGTCCTGGGCATCCTGGTCCTCGTGGCCAACGCCATCGACCTGTCGAAGTCCGGGCCATCCAAGGGGGCGGGTACCCTCCAGCTCGTTGTGGGCATCGTGCTGCTGGTGGCCGCGATCCGGCGCTTCCGGGGCCGCCCACAGGCTGGTGAGGTCGCCCCGCCGCCCAAGTGGACGAAGGGCATCGATTCGTTCACACCGGGGAAGTCACTCGGGATCGGCGCAGGAATCGGCGCCGCCAACCCGAAGAACATCGCCGTGAGCATCGCCGGAGCGGTGGCCATCTCGTCCGCCGGCCTTTCCACCGGGCAGTCGATCATCTCGATCGTGGTCTACGTCGTCATCGCCGCGCTCGGTGTCGCCGCTCCCCTGGTGGTCATGGTCGGCCTCGGCGACAAGGCCCAGGGGGTCCTCGAGAGCTGGAAGACCTGGCTGGGTGAGAACAACGCCACGGTGATGGCAGTGCTCTTCCTGGTGTTCGCCGTGATCCTCATTGGCAGGGGAGTCGCCGGGACCTGAATCCCGGGCGGCAACGGTCCATCGGGCCAGAACTTACTGAGATCCGGCCTGCACTGAGTTTGGCGGAATCAGGACGTTGCGCTTGGCCACGTCGGTCACGGTCACAGCGTCGAATACCTCGTGCACTGGCTTCAACCGCTGTTCCACCAGTCCCAGCTCCACCAGCATTTGCGGCCTCCCTGGCATCCGTGGACGCTACTCTCCACAGCAAGAGAGGTGGCGGGAAGCACCTGGGGGACTCTTTCAGGCGTGTGGTGTCAAGCAGGTGCCGGAGCCACAGTCGCCCAGGTACCGGAGCCGCATCCGGAACGTGTCAACCAGGTGCCGGAGCCACAGCGGAAAGCATGAACCGTATCTTCACACCGGCTCTGGCCTGGGGCGGAGGGGGCCGGAGCGGGGCGGATTCATGCGCCGGAGGCCCGATCTTCATACGCGAGGTACAAAGACCCAGGTCAGGGGGTGGTTAAGACTCTCGCTACAGTGAAGGTATCTAGCACCTGTAATCACACAGATTCGTGTTATCTCAGCAATCTATGTACTATGGGAGCATGCCCACTGATGGTGAGATCACGTTCGCCGACCACGCCGGGCGGTTCTACTCCCGCCGTTACGGGATGGCCCCGATGGTCGGCCGCCTCCTGGGGTACCTGGCCGTCTGCGATCCACGCGAGCAGAGCATCGCCGAGTTGGCCGACGCCCTCCTCGCCAGCCGCAGCGCCATCGCCGGCGCAGTCAGCACGCTGGAGACCCTCGGACTCATCCGACGTTCCCGGTCAGCTGGCGAGCGGATGGACCGGGTGTGCATCGACATGTCCTCGAGGCGAGCAACGGGCTTCGACCTCTCCGAGTACCAGGAGCAGGGCGAGCTGGCACGAGAAGGTCTGCGCCTGCTGGACGGCACGCCCCTCGAACGCCGAGCGAGCCTGCTGGAGTGGGCGGCGTTCGCCGACTTCCTGGTCGAGCGGCTTCCCGTGCTCGAACAGGAATGGAAGGACCGGCGCGAGGCGCTACGAGCCGCCGGCGAGCTCCCCGACTCCCCGGATACTCCACAAGCGGGCACACGATGACGGGACGGCCCGGCATGCGGGGCATCGTGGCCACGGACGTGTGCAAGTCATTCGGCAACAACCTGGTGCTTGACAAGGTCAGCCTGGCCGTTGATGAGGGCACGATCTTCGCGCTGCTGGGGCCGAACGGTGCGGGCAAGACCACGATCGTCCGCATCCTCTCCACGCTGATCCAGGCCGACTCCGGCGACATGCGTATCGCCGGTCACGACGTGGTCACCGATCCGGATGGGGTGCGTGCCCTCATCGGGGTCACCGGCCAGTTCTCCGCCGTGGACAACCTGCTCACCGGGACCGAGAACCTGCAGCTGATGGCCGACCTCCGGCACCTCAGTCCTGACGCCGGCAGACGGCGGGTGGCCGAGTTGTTGGAGCAGTTCGATCTCACCGACGCCGCGGACAATCTGCTGTCGACCTACTCAGGCGGGATGCGCCGGCGACTCGACCTCGCGATGACCCTCGTCGGCCAACCACGAGTGATCTTCCTGGACGAGCCCACCACCGGCTTGGACCCACGCAGCCGACTCACCATGTGGGAGATCGTCCGCGAGCTCGCTGCAGCGGGAGTCACCATCCTGCTCACCACTCAGAACCTCGACGAGGCAGACCAGTTGGCCGGCCGCATCGCTGTGCTCGACCAGGGCCGGATCGTCGCCGAGGGAACCCCTGAAGAGCTGAAGAACCGGATCCCAGGCGGCCACGTCCGACTCCAATTCGCCGGACCCGATTCGTTGCGGCAGGCGGCCGGGCTGCTTCCGGCGTCGACAGCGGACAACGACCGCTTGGTCCTTAAGGTCCCTGCCGACGGCACCGTGGACTCGCTCCGACAGCTGCTCGACGGGCTGCATCAAGAAGGGATCGCCGCCGAGCGGGTGTCGATCCACACCTCGGACCTGGACGACGTGTTCCTCGCCGTCACCGGAAGCCACGTCGTCCACGGCCTCGAGGCTGGGGGGTCTGACGTGGAATCGACACAAGAAGGAGTTGCGGCCAGATGAGCACGCTCGCCTACACGGTCAGTGACTCGCGGGTGATGCTGCGCCGGAACCTCAAGCACCAGCTGCGCTACCCGTCGATGACGCTGATGTTGATCGGCATGCCGATCGTCCTCTTGTTGCTGTTCGTCTACGTCTTCGGAGGTCAACTCGGCGCCGGCCTCGGCGTGCACCAGGGCCGCGGCGCCTACCTCGACTATGTCGTGCCGGGACTCATGCTGG
Organism: Acidimicrobiales bacterium; assembly: GCA_017883065.1. GTDB lineage: Bacteria > Actinomycetota > Acidimicrobiia > Acidimicrobiales > RAAP-2 > Bog-756. Next base: position 6,149 of record JADGOG010000134.1, read on the forward strand.
TGACGGTGGCCGCAGCCGTCCAGGGCACGTCGATCATGGTTGCCATGGACATGACCGGCGGCATCATCGACCGCTTCCGCACCATGGCCATCGCCCGTGCCTCGGTCCTCACGGGCCACGTGCTCGGCAGCTTTATCCAGACGTTGGCTGCTATGGGCATCCTCATCGGGGTCGCTTTCGCTCTCGGGTTCCGCTCTGCAGGGGGCGCGCTCGCGTGGCTCGCCGTACTCGGACTCCTCGCCCTGATCGCCTTCGCGTGGATCTGGCTGGCCGTGGCACTCGGCCTTGCCGCCAAGAGCGTCGAGACCGCCAGCAACACCCCGATGATCCTGTTCCTGTTGGTGTTCCTCAGCAGCGGGTTCGTGCGGACCAACACCATGCCGGTCGGGCTGCGCCAGTTCGCCGAGTACCAGCCGTTCTCCCCGATGGTCGACACTGTGCGGGGGCTGCTCACCGGCGCGCCGGTCGGTGACCACGCCATCGTCGCCATTGCGTGGAGCATCGGCATCGCTATCGCCTCCTACCTCTGGGCGATCCGCCTCTACAACCGGCGTCGCGCAGCGGATCCAACCTGAGCAGACTCGAGCCCCATGACCGAGGTCACACCTGTGGTCGGCCCGGTTGCTGTGGGGGGACGGTCCGTCCTCGGCGGCCGCCGAGCCTCGAGTTCCCCGCCGACAGCGCCGCGGTCATCCTGGGCCCGGATCGACCTCCAGACGCGGAACGTCCCGGCCTCCGCAAGGGAAACCGGGACTTCCGTTACTGCGTCACCGTCAATTTCGTGAACGGCTCTTAGTGGCGGGGGTGGGATTTGAACCCACGACCTTCGGGTTATGAGCCCGACGAGCTACCAGACTGCTCCACCCCGCGTCGCGAGAAGAGAACTTACCATCTTGTCGAACCGGCGCGTTCATCGGCCCGCTCAGACCGACCCCGGGGAACCGGGGCCGTCAGCCTGCGCTCAGGACTTGGACGTGGCCTTGGCCGACCCCGTGGTCGTTGTCGTCGTAGTGGAGGTGGGGGTGGTCGTGGTGGTGGGAACCGCCACTCCCCCGGTCAGGGTCTGGACCTCTTGGAGATACGACTCCAGGTTGTTGATGTCTGCCTGGTAGGCCCCGAGGTTGCCGGCCTTCAGGTCGGTCTGGGACTGCTGGTAGGCGGTCTGGGCCTGGTCGAGGAGGCTCCTCACCTGGGGCGAGAGGGCTCCAGTCCCGCCGGCCTCGCCCGGCGTCGTCGAGACCGGGGCCTGGAACACCTTGCTCAGGGCGGCCGACAAGGTGGGCTGCATCGCCACCTGCTTCCCGTAGACGGCGATGACGTCCTGGAGTTCGGGGAAGGCGTTGCGCGACGACTGCACGTAGAGCGGCTGGATGTACAGGAGGGAGTTGGCCACCGGAATCATCA
>JADGOG010000044.1 GCA_017883065.1 Acidimicrobiales bacterium
CGTCCACGACAGCCACCGTTTTCGGCATCACACAGGATTATCGGCCGCCCGGGACCTTCACTTGAGGGGATCCCGACCCATTGGCCTGCGGATTGCCGGTGTTCCCCACGACCCCACTGGCCGGCAGCACCGACAGTCATGTGTCTGCTTCGGGGTTCCCGGCTCCGGCCCACTCGGGAACGGGACCGGATGAGCGAATGCACAGCACGGCCCGTTCACTGCGGCCGGATGCTCAGGCCATCACTGTCATCCCCATCGGGGACACCCGCACCTCATGGCTTGAGGGCGGTGATCGCCTGCTCCAGACAGCGAGGATCCACCGTCCCGGGCACCAGGATGAACTCATCGCAGCCGGCCGCCTCCGCATCGGCGATCGCCTGGCACACCCGGGCCGGGGAGCTCAACTCGACCAACTCGGAGAGCGCGTGGGCGGCCCGCTCTCCGAACACGGCGAGATAGGCCCGGGCGAACCGCTTCAGCTCCCCGGCGGCGTCGTCCCCTCCGAGGAGGAAGAACGACCCGTTCACCAGACGAGGCCGCTCGGTTCGACCGGCCGCCTCCCAGGCGTCGAGGGCCATGCGGTTGGTGCCGGCCATCTCGTCACGGACCGCTCCGATGGAGAAGCCGGTCACCCCGTCGGCCCACCGGGCAGCCCTCGCCATCGCCTTGGGGCCGAGCGCACCGGCCAGCACGGTCGGGCCGCCCTTGCGGAACGGAGCCGGCCCGACCGGCTCCCCGCCGTCGTAGGCCGGGGCACCGCTCCACAGACGCTTGAGCTCGGCAACGCCTTCGTCGAGACGGGCGTGCCTCCCCTCGAACGAGGCCCCGATCGCCCGGAAGTCCTGCTCGCGGCCGCCGACGCCCACGCCCACCGCCAGACGTCCCTCGGCCAGGACGTCGAGCGTCGCCAGTTGCTTGGCCAGCATGGCGGTCGAGTGGAGAGGCAGGACGGTCAGGTTCATGATCACCTGGACGCGTTCGGTCAACGCCGCCGCTGCCGTGTTGGTCACCAACAGCTCGGGATTGTGAAATGTGATCCGTTCACCGGCGGAGATGCTCGAGAACGGTCCCTCGTCGATCCCCCGGCACCACTCGGTGAAGGTTGCCCTGGTGAACCCCTGGGCCATCGTCGGCAGCGCCATCCCCACATCCATCGGCGACACCCTAGCGACACGAACCGTCGGTCACCGGCCGTCGCCGCGCCATGCGGCGATCTTCCCGTGCAGCAGCTGGTTGTAGGTCTCGCTGGACATCGATGCACGGTTGAGGAACAGGCGCTCGCTGTCGTCGAGCCAAACGGAGAGGGCATCGCAGTCCGGGAAGGTGAACTCGATGTCCTTGTCGACCACATAGACCGAGATGGCGTCGTGGTCGGTACTCACGGACAGTTCGGTCTCGCCTCCCGTCCCGAAGCACCACACCGATGGCGCCCCCGGCGTGGCCTGCGGTTCGAGCTTCCACCGGCCCCTCGTGGCCAGGAGCGTGCTCACCTGGCCCCACAGGGCGTCGATGGGCTGGTTATCCCGCCTTCTCTTCAGCCAGCGCACCATGACACTGCAACGTAGGCCATCGGCGCTGGCGGGGCCGATCCCAATCGCCCACTGTGAACAGAACCTTCATCCCGCCGAAATACTCCCGTTACGAAGCCCCCCTAGGTTTCGCATGACAGATCGGTGACCCGCTACTGGGTGCGACGAGCGCGAACTGGCCGGCTGTTGACACCTGCGAGACGCAATTAGGAGCGTGTGATGAGTGGAAGCAAGGCCCGGCTCGACGCGATCGACGCCGTCAAGAACTACGAGGCCCCCACCTCGATCTTCCCGCCGGCGGAGGCACCGGGCGAGATCTTCGGCGAGAACGTCTTCACCAAGGCGGTCATGCAGAAGCGCCTGCCCAAGCCGGTCTTCAAGTCCCTGATGGCCACCATCGAGCACTCCAAGCCGCTCGACCCATCGGTGGCCGACGTGGTGGCCTCGGCCATGAAGGACTGGGCCATGGAGAAAGGCGCCACCCACTACGCCCACGTCTTCTACCCCCTGACCCACCTCACCGCCGAGAAGCACGACAGCTTCTTCGAGCCGGGAAGCGACGGATCGGCCATTGCCGAGTTCCAGGGCAAGACCCTCACCCAGGGGGAGCCCGACGCGTCGAGCTTCCCCAACGGCGGCTTGCGCGCCACCTTCGAGGCCCGCGGCTACACCGGCTGGGACGCCACCAGCCCGGCGTACATCCTCGAGAACCCCAACGGGAACACCCTGTGCATCCCGACCGTGTTCATCTCCATGACCGGCGAGGCACTGGACAACAAGACCCCGCTACTCCGCTCCCAGCAGGCGATGGCCAAGCAGGCCGAGCGTGTGCTCAAGCTGTTCGGTCACGAGAACCCCGACGCCGTGGTGTCGTTCGCCGGGGCCGAACAGGAGTACTTCCTCATCGACCGGAGCTTCTTCTTCAGCCGGCCCGACCTGCTCAACTCCGGCCGCACCCTGTTCGGGGCCAAGCCGCCCAAGGGCCAGGAGTTCGACGACCACTACTTCGGCGCCATCCCCGACCGCGTGCTCGGCTACATGATGGACACCGAGCGGGAGCTCTTCAAGCTGGGCATCCCGGCGAAGACCCGGCACAACGAGGTAGCTCCCGGCCAGTTCGAACTGGCCCCCATGTTCGAGCGCTCCAACGTGGCCGCCGACCATCAGCAGCTGTTGATGACCACCCTCAAGAAGGTGGCCCAAAAGCACGGCATGGAGTGCCTGTTCCACGAGAAGCCGTTCGCCGGCATCAACGGCTCGGGCAAGCACGTCAACTTTTCGCTGGGCAACTCCACCGAGGGGAACCTCCTGCTCCCGGGCGACACGCCCCACGACAACGCCCAGTTCCTGGTGTTCTGCGCCGCGGTGATCCGCTCGGTGCACAAGTACGGTGGCCTCCTGCGGGCCTCGGTCGCCTCGGCCACCAACGACCACCGCCTGGGGGCCAACGAGGCGCCTCCGGCCATCATCTCGATCTTCCTCGGCGACCAGCTCGCCGACGTCTTCGCCCAGATCGCCGAGGGCGGCGCCACCACGTCCAAGGAGAAGGGCCACCTCGAGATCGGTGTCGACACCCTGCCGGTGCTTCCCACCGACCCGGGCGACCGCAACCGCACCAGCCCGTTCGCCTTCACCGGCAACCGGTTCGAGTTCCGCGCCCCCGGCTCGCTGCAGTCGATCGCCGGCCCCATGGTGACCATCAACACCATCCTGGCCGAGGCACTCGACCACATCGCCACCGAGCTGGATGCCCTCATCTCGGGAGGTGCCGAGTTCAACGGTGCCGTGCAGACCGTGCTGCAGGACATCATCACCACCCACGGCAAGGTGGTCTTCAACGACGACGGGTACGCCGACGAGTGGCAGGTGGAGGCGGCCGAGCGCGGACTCCCCAACCTCCGCACCACGCTCGATGCGCTCCCCGAGCTCATCACCGAGGAATCGATGGCGCTGTTCAGCCGCTACGGGGTCTTCAACCACCGGGAGATGCACAGCCGTTACGAGATCGCCCTGGAGCAGTACATCCTGGCCATCGATGTGGAGGCCGCGCTGACCCTGGAGATGGCCAACACCATCATCCTGCCGGCGGCGGTCCGCTACCAGACCGAACTTGCCACCAACGTGTCCAGTCTCAAGGCGGTCGGCGTCGATGCGGACACGACGACCCTCGACGAGGTGTCCGGCACGATCGCCGAACTGCGGGCAGGCATCGCCACGCTTCGCTCGGAGATCGACCACGACGACGTCGAGTCGGCCGAGAAGCACGCCGAGCACGCTCAAGAGGGCCTGCTGCCGGCCATGGATGCCGTCCGGAGCGCCTCCGACACCCTCGAGACGCTGGTGGCCGACGACCTGTGGCCACTCCCCACCTACCAGGAGATGCTGTTCATCCTGTAGGCACTCCGAACGTCTCGCCGTCACCCGTGCGGCAGGGGCAGGGGCGGGGTCGACCGACGGTGCGCAACGACACCGGATTCAACCGTCGGTCCAACGGGCCGGTCAATTTCGCGAATTTCCTACCAGTAGTAGGCCGAGCGAGGCGTAATTCTCCCTACTATTCGTAGGAAATCAGAAAGAACGACCGGCCAAGGTTCCCGGTTGACCGCCATCAGGGCTCGACGAATACCGTCTTGGTCTGGACCATCTCCTCGATGCCGGCACGACCACCTTCACGACCGAACCCGCTCTGCTTGGTGCCGCCGAACGGCGTGGCCGGGGAGAAGCGGCCCATTCCGTTGACCACCACCGTGCCGACCTCGAGGGCACCGACGAACCGGTGGATGCGCCGGGCATCGCCGGTGTGCAGATAGGCGGCCAGCCCGAACACGCTGTCGTTGGCCTTGGCCAGCACCTCGTCCTCCGAGGAGAACCTCGAGATGGCCTGGACCGGTCCGAACACCTCGTTTCGGGCCAGATCGCTGTCGTGGTCGACATCACCGAACACGGTCGGGGCCACGAACCAGCCAGCGGCCAGGTCCCCACCCAGGCGGGTACCCCCGGTCAACAGTGTCGCCCCGTCAGAACCGGCCCGCTCGACGACCCCGAGAATTCGCTCCATCGCCGACTCCGACACCACCGGGCCGACCAGGACGGACGGGTCGAGCGGGTCTCCCACCGACATCGATCTCACCATGCCCACCACCTTGTCGACCATCTGGTCGTAGACGTCGGCGTGCACGTAGAGGCGGGTGGGCAGTGCGCACCCCTGGCCGGAGAGCAAGGCGGTGCCCAGATGGGCGGCCACCCCGGCAGCACGGTCAAGGTCGGCATCGGGGAAGACGATATTCGGCGACTTTCCCCCCAGTTCGAGGGCCAGCGGCGTCAGGTTGCCCGCGGCCCGCTCCATCAACAGGCGGGCCGTGGCCGAGCCCCCGGTGAAGCTGATCTTGTCGACACCGGGGTGACCGACGAGTGCGGCGCCGGTCACCGCTCCTCCCACCACCACGTTGAGAACCCCGGGGGGCAGCCCCGCTTCGAGGGCCAACTCGGCGAAGCGGAGCACCCCGAACGGGGAGAGCTCGGGGGGCTTGGCCACCACCGCATTGCCGGCAGCGAGAGCAGGAGCCGCCTTTTGTCCCATGCCCATCATCGAGCCGTTCCAGGGAGGGACGACCGCCACCACGCCGAAGGGGACCCGTTGCACCGCCGCCTGGACACGGCCGCCAGGAACCGTCTCCCCGTCGAGCTTGTCGCACCACCCGGCGTAGTAGCGGACCCAGCCGGCAGTGAACTCACCCGGTCGCATGACCCCGACCGGGGTGCCGTTGTCGAGGGCGCCCAACTCGGCTGCCTCGGGCGCATGGTGCTCGAGAAGGTCGGCCAGGCGGTAGAGGATGGCGGCCCGCTTCGACGGCGAGAACGCCGCCCACGCCGGCTGGGCGGTGCGGGCGTAGGTGATCGCCGAGTCGACGTCGGCATCGCCGGCCATCCCGACCTGGGCCTGGACTTCACCGGTGGCGGCGTAGCGATGGTCGAAGACACCTGCAGCAGCGCTGGGGATCCATGCGTCTCCGATCAGATGGCCCTGGGCGGCCAGGCGTCGGACCGTCGCCGACGTGGCCGTGGTTCTCACGGCACCACGTACCCACCATCGACCGGGAGGGCGACCCCGAGCACGAACGAGGCTGCCGGCGTGCAGAGCCACACCGCCGCTTCGGCCACCTCGGACGCCTCCCCGATCCGGCCGATCGGGTGGAGTGTCTTCAGATAGGCGTCGAGGGTCGGGTCCCGCTGGACCGCCTCGTCCACCATCGGGGTTCGAGCCGTGCCCGGACAGATGGCGTTGACCCGGATCCCCTGGGCTCCGTAGTCGAGGGCGGCGACCTTGGTCAGTCCGATCACGCCATGCTTGGAGGCTGTGTAGGCCGCCTGGTGGGGATAGGCCACCAGGCCGACCCCCGAAGCCGTGTTGACGATGGCCCCGCCGCCGCGTTCGAGCATCCGGGGGATCTCCGCCTTCATGCAGTAGTAGACACCCGAGAGCATGACGGCGATGGTCCGGTCCCACCCGTCGTCGGGGTACTCGGCCAGTGGCGCCAGTGGTGCGGCGATCCCGGCGTTGTTGTGGGCGCAGTCGAGGCCGCCATAGGTGTCGACGGCGTGGGCGACCATGGCCGCCACGTCGGACGGCACGCTCACGTCGGTGCGGATGAAGGTGGCCTGGCCGCCGCTCGCTTCGATCAGGTCGACCGTCCCACGGCCTCCGGCTTCATCGATGTCGGCCACCACCACGCTGGCGCCCTCACGGGAGAAGATCTCCGCAGACGACCGCCCGATCCCCATCGCCGCGCCCGTCACCACGGCGACCTTCCCCTCCAAGGTTCCCATGCCGGTCACAGTACCGGGTCAGCTACGTTTCGGGCATGGGACGACTCGACGGCAAAGTGGCACTGGTCTCCGGAGCGGCCAGCGGGATCGGCAAGGCGGTATCGCAGCGGCTGACCGCCGAAGGAGCGGTGGTGGCCGACTGCGACATCACCGAGGCCCCGGGGGGCATCACCTGTGACGTTCGCGACCAGGATGCCTGCATCGCCGCCGTGGCCACGGTCGTTGATCGCCACGGCCGGCTGGACATCCTGGCCAACGTGGCCGGCGTGGGCATCGCCCGGCTGATCGGCGAGCTGTCCGCCGACGAGTGGCGCCAGGTGATCGAGGTCAACCTCACCGGGACGTTCCTGCTCTCCCAGGCCGCCCTCCCCGAGCTCCTCGCTTCGACGGGGACCATCGTGAACATGGCCTCGGTGGCCGGGATGCGGGCGACTCCCTACAACGCCGCCTACTGCGCGTCGAAGGGCGGAGTGATCATGTTGACCAAGTCGATGGCCATCGAGCTGGCCAAGGCCGGCGTCCGGGTGAACGCGGTGTGCCCGGCCTCGGTCGACACGCCGTTCCTGCGGAACTTCAAGATCCCCGACGGGGCCGACATGTCGCTCTTCACCCGGGCCGCCTCGCCCATGGGTCGCATGGTCGACCCGGCCGAGGTGGCGGCAGCCGTGGCCTACCTCGCCTCGGATGACGCCGCCACGATCAGCGGGACCACCCTGGTCATCGATGGGGCGGCCACCGCCTGAGCTGAATCGGCCCCGGTCAGCGCACGACATCAGCCAGCGTGACCGTCTCGGTATCACGACCCGAGCGGAGCACCCGGCCGGGGCGCTGATCGGTCACCGACCCGTCGGTCACCACCTCGATGCCGGCGACGAAGACGTGGCTGACACCCCGCGATCCGGCCCAGAGCCGCTCCCCGCCTCCGGGCAAGTCGTGACGAAGCTCCACGGGAAGGCTTCCCACCGTTCGAGGATCGAACACCACCAGGTCGGCATGGAACCCCGGGGCCACCCGGCCACGATTGCGGAGCCCGTAGTGCCGAGCCGGGCGGTCCGTCATCATGGCCACCGCCTCCTCCATCGAGAGGAGGCCCCGGTCCCGCACCACCTCGCCCAGGACCACCGTGGGATAGTTGGCGTGGCACATGAGGTCGAGGTGGGCACCTGCGTCGGATCCCCCCAGCATCACCCGGGGGTCCTTCCACACCCGCACACGTTCCCGCCATCCCTCGTCGGTGCGGCCGAGCGACGGGGTGAGGGAGGGAAGGACCACGAAGAGGGTGAGCCCGTCGACCAAGACGACGTCGAGCAGCACGTCGATCACGTCCGTGCCGCGGGCCTCGGCGATCTCGCCGAGCGACCGGCCCACCCATTCGGATCCGGGGTCGGACACCTCCATGAGGCTGAAGTCGGACAGGACGCCACGGGCCCGGGATGCCACCTTCTCGGCTCCGGCACGCAGTGCTGCCCGCGTCTCCGGCGCGGTGACGGCGGACCGTCGACCGGCGGTGTCGAGCTCGCAGACGGGCCGCCATCCCGGCAGCCCGGGAAGCAGCGTGCTCGAACGCATGCGCATCATGTCGGGGAGCGTGAGGGCGATGACATAGCCGCCCTTGTCCGCAGCCACATCAGAGGCCTGCAGCTGTTGGTGGTAGATCTCCTCGGAGGCCAGACTGCCCAGCAGGTTCCAGTTGAGCGGCCGATCGGCGGCCACCGACATGTCGGCCATCAGGTGCATCCGGTCCTCGGGGATGGGCCCGATGGACGGAATGAACTCGAGGGTGGTCCCCGGATGATCCCGCACGGCACCGGCCAGGGCGACCAGCTCGTCGAACGACGCAGCGCTGGAGGGAACCGGCCGGCCGTCGCCGTCGAGGTGACCCTCACCCAGCGAGGACGAGAAGCCGAGGGCGCCACCCCGGACCGACTCCTCGACCAGATCGACCATGGCGGCCAGCTGGTCCGGAGTGGCCGCCTCGGACGTAGCCCCTTCCCCCATGACCACCCGTCGAACCGTCGAGTGCCCGACCAGGAACCCGGCATTGACGGCCATCCCGCGGTCGATCCGGTCGAGGTACTCGGCGAACGAGTGCCACGCCCACGGCCCGCCCCCGGTGAGCGCCTCGAGAGGGATGCCCTCCACCACGGCCATCATCTGCTGGATGTAGCCGACGTCGTCCGGCCCCAGGGGGGCGATCGAGAACCCGCAGTTCCCGCCGAGCACGGTGGTGACGCCGTGGAGCACCGACGGGCCGGCGGTGGGATCCCACAGCAGCTGGGCGTCGTAGTGGGTGTGCAGGTCGACGAAGCCCGGACAGACCACCTGGCCGGCGACGTCGACCACCTCGGCGGACGACTCGTCGACCTCCCCCACCGCAACCACCATCCCGGAGCGGATGCCCACGTCGGCCACCACCCCCGGGGCCCCGGTTCCGTCGACCACGGTGCCGCCGCGAAGCAGGAGGTCGAGCATCTCAGTCCCCGGCCAGGAGCCGGTCGACGTCGGCCTCCACGGCAGTGCCCTTGAAGAAGGCAGGGTTGGTGTCGGTGTAGAAGTGGGCCGGATTGGTGAAGAGGAACCTCTCGAAGGCATCCTCGTCGATCCACCCGTGCTCGACCATCTCGTAGGCCTCGACCAGCACCTCGGTCACGTCGGGAACGTCCCAGTGGGCGATGTCCGAGCCCATCATGGCCTTGAGCTCGGCCCCGAATGGGTTGACCGCGGTGTTGAAGGCCATCGAGGTGAGCGGGTCGTCGGCCTCACAGCCGAAGTAGAAGCGCTCGGTGAACAGGCCTTTGATGTCCTCGGCCCGCTCGATGCCGCACGCCGCCCACTCGTCCAGTGTGTCCTCGGCCTCGACCGGTCGCCGAGCCAGGTCGCCACGCAGCCGAGGCGCGTCGGGGGCGAAGCGGAGCATCATCCCCAGCATCAGCTCCCGGTCGATGAGGGCGGGGTCGAGATGGGCCCGGAGCGCACGGAGATTGCGCTTCTCCCAGTGGCCGACCAGGTCGCTGTAGAGGGCGGCGGCCCAGGCCACGCCGCCTTCGAGGAAGACGAAATTCATGTGGGGGAACCGCCGGGTGACGCCGCCGAGGAAGAGCGACTTGGCCAACGACTGCTGGCCCTCGGCCAACATGGAGAGATGGTTGAACACGTAGCTGGACGGCGACCGGTACGGGGTCATCCCGATGAACCCGGAGTGGAAGGCGATGGACACGCCGAGCTCCTGGGCCCGGGCCCACACCGGGTCGTAGTCGTAGGCCGAGTCGAGGCCGAACTGGTCCAGCCAGAACGCATACCGGGACACCTCGGGGTCCTTGTCGGCCAGGGCATCGAACGGGCGCTGGACGTAGCCGGCACAGAGCACCGCCTTGAACCCCAGATGGGTGACGGCGTACTCGAGCTCGGCCACCGCCTCATCGGGCGTGTGCATGGGGATCGCGGCGACGGGGGTCAGACGGTCGGCCAAGGGCGCGAACGTCTCGGCGTTGGCCCGGTTGAGGGCCCGACAGGCGCCCCGTCGGTACTCGTCGTCGTCAGTGTGGAGGAAGACCAAACCGAGGCTCGGGTAGACCACACCGAAGTCGATGCCGATCTCGTCCAGGCGCTCGTGGAGCAACGGAGGGAAGAGTGCGGTGGCCAGGTCGATGGTGCGACGGGCCGGCGCACTCCACCACGGCCCCCGCGGTGTACGGGTGGCGACTCGCTCCTCGGGCGTCTGGTCGTGCCACGACCGGTCGGTTCCGCCGTAGGGGGGAACCATGCGCCGGAACGACGGGTGGTCCAACGAGAGACCCTCCCGCTCGAAGTAGGGGGCGAGGGTGGGAAGATGCTCGGCCATGTGGCCGTCGATGTCGATCACCGGGTGGTGCAGTCGACGGCGGATTTCGGACGAGGCGGCCATCGTGCCTAATATACGCTCATTACTGTCGCAGCGGGCAAGGGGACCACATGCACTATGACCTGGTGATCCGCAACGGAACCGTGGTGGACGGTTCGGGATTCGGGTCGTTCAGGGCCGATGTGGGCGTGGTCGGTGACCGCATCGCCTTCGTCGGGCCGATCCGGGAGAGGGGCGACCGGGAGATCGACGCCGAGGGTCATGTGGTCACTCCCGGCTTCATCGACGGGCACACCCACATGGACGCCCAGGTGTTCTGGGACGCCACCGGGTCCTCTTCGTGCTGGCACGGCGTGACCTCGGCGGTGATGGGCAACTGCGGCTTCACCCTGGCTCCGGTCCGGTCCGACCAGCGGGCCCTGGTGGTGCGCAACCTCGAGCGGGCCGAGGACATCGACCCCGCCGCCCTCGCCGCCGGGATCGAGTGGGACTTCGAGACGTTCCCCCAGTATCTCGATGCGGTCGATCGTCTCCCCAAGGGCATCAACTTCGCCGCCCAGGTCGGGCACTCGGCCCTGCGGACCTGGGCCATGGGCGAACGCGCCTTCGAGGAGGAGGCCACCGCCGACGACCTGGCCGCCATGCGACGCCAGCTGGCCGAGTCCCTCGAAGCCGGCGCCATCGGATTCTCCACCTCCCGGACACAGCACCACGAGACCTCGGACAACCGACCGGTGGCCTCCCGCCTGGCCTCGTGGGACGAGGTGGTGGCCCTGGTCGGCGTGATGGGCGAGCTCGGCACGGGGATCTTCGAGACGGCCGACGGAGGCATGTCGGCCGCCGACCCCGACGAGCGCGCGGAGGGCCTCCGGCGGCTCCAGGAGCTGGCCACCGACACGCAGGTCCCGATCACCTTCGGCATGGTCGCCACCAAGTGGTCGGGCTACCTCCTCGACTTCCTCGACGAGTCGGCCGAGGTCGGGGGACGGTTCATCGCCCAGACCCACTGCCGGGGGATCTCGGTGCTCCTCTCGTTGAAGACGCGGCTGCCCTTCGACCTGATCGACTCGTGGAGCGATCTGCGGAGCCGGACCCTGGCCGATCAGCTCAGCATCCTCGGGGATCCCGAGGCCAAGCGCCCCTACGTGCAGGCGGCCATCGACGCCGACTACAGCCGGTGGTCCGGGGTGGGAGCCCAAGCCCGACCACCCGATTTCGACGGGATCAGGGTCTACGAGCACGGCCTCCCCCCGAATCCGTCGGTGGCCGAGGTTGCCGCCACGCGGGGGGTACACCCGGTCGAAGCGATGATCGACCTGAGCGTGGAGTCTGGAGGGAACCAGCTCTTCATCCAGCCCAGCCTCTACCAGCAGGACGAGCAGGTGCTGTTACGGGCCATGCGCCATCCCCGCACGGTGATGACCTTCTCCGACTCGGGTGCCCACCTGAGCCAGATCGCCGACTCCTCCATCCACACCCACCTGCTCGGTCACTGGGTCCGCGACCGACAGGAGTTCACCCTCGAAGAGGCGGTCCGGATGATCACGTTGGCTCCGGCCATGGCCTGGGGGTTCTCCGACCGCGGCCTGGTGCGCGCCGGGATGCGGGCCGACCTCAACGTCTTCGATCCGGCCACGGTGGGTCCGGCGGTGCCCGAACTGGTGGACGATCTGCCCGCAGGTGGGCGCCGCCTCGAGCAGCGGTCACACGGCTTTGCCGCCACTCTGGTCAACGGTGACGTGACCATCCTCGACGGGGAACCGACCGGGGCGACCCCCGGCCAGCTGGTGCGCAGTCGCCCGGCCTGAGGCCGGGAGCCGGGGCTGAGGCCGGGGCCCGGTGAGACTCAGCGCATCCAGAGGGTGCGGGCGGAACGACGGCGGATCACCCAGCGGCCCGACTCGGACACCGCTTCGTCGACGTAGTGGATGCCGAGGGTCAAGTCGCCCTGGCCGGCGGTGGAGTCCCCCAGTTGGTAGACCACGGCGTACGTGTCCAGGGAGGCCCGGTGGGATCCCTCCTCGAGGGCGATGAGCGGATCCCCGATCATGTGCATGCTGGCCGGAAAGGTTCGTGGCGCCCGCATGGTCTCCAGCCACTCGTCGAGGGTCTGGGTGCCCCGGGCCCCGGTGATCTCGGCTCCGGGGTGGAACAGCTCGACCAGCTCGTCGACGTCGCGTTGGTCGGCGGCCCGCGCGTACCGCTGGATCAGGGCGCGCAGCTCGTCATGGGCGCTCACCGCACGGCCACCGGGTTGACCGGACATCCGGTGCCCTTGACGATCCGGAGCGGTCCCATGGTGAAGAGGAACTCCCACGTCCCGTCCTCCGCACACTGTTGGCCCAGCCGGGCCAAGCTGAGATTGTCGATCAGCGGGAGTCCCATGGCGGTGATGCCGATCTGATGGATGGGGAACGGCCACTGGGGCGTGCCCACGAACGGCATCGGATCGGAGATGCCGTCGCTCCCGAGCACCGCCACCTCCCGGTCCTGTAGCCACGGGAGGCACTCGGCGTGGAGGCCGGCGAACCCGTCGAATCCCCGACGCTCCTTACGCCGAGCGGCACGCCCCCACGCCACCAGGAGCACGTCACCGGGGCCGACCCGGACGCCTTCGGACGCCTCGGCGGCCTCGAGGTCCTCGACGGTGACCACCTGGCCGTTGTCGAAGAAGTCGATCCCCACCGCACGGGGCACGTCGAGGAGCACCCCCCGTCCCACCACGCCGTCGGCCATGGTCAAGACGGTGTTGGACCGGGCACCGTCGCTGCGCACCTCGCTGGCCGGACGGCCTCCGAACATCTCCCCGCGGACGAACATGTGGGAGAGGGCGTCGACGTGGGTGGTGGAGAGCCCGTGCACCTCGAGGGCCAGATGGTCGCGTGCCGCCTCGTAGCCGGGAATCCCGTTGGAGTCCCGGGCATCGCCCGACGCCAGCATGTGGTGCTGCACCGGGTGGGGATGCTCGGGAAGTGGCTCGGTGGCCAGGTCGTGGGCCAGGCTGATCGACTCGCCGGTACGGACCAGGCGGGCGGCGGCGGCCCGTCGGGCGGCGGTCAGGTGGTTGAGGGTGCCGTGTTGGTCGTCGGCCCCCCACCGGCCCCAGTTCTTGAGCGACTCGTACAGCGCATCGAGCTCGGCGGTGGTCGGGACTGCATACTCACTCCCCATGCCCTCAGCATGTCAGCCCACCGCGTGGGGCGCGGCCATCGCCCCGAGCACCATATCGATCAGATTGTCCACGAACCGGTCGTCCGAGAGGACGCCAGGTTCCTCGGGCCCGACCTGGTCGAGGCGTCGAGCCCGGTCGGCGGCAGCCCGCCCGATGAATGCGATGCAGATCTCCTGACGGACCTGCCACAGGTCGGCGGGCACTGTGGGACAGCGCCGACGGAAGAGGGCCCAGGCCGCGTGACCGGCGGTGCGGCCCAGCAGGTCGCGGATGGCCGGGCTGGCCCGGTCGACCGCACCGGTCATCTCGGAGCCGATCTGCAGATAGGCCCGCTCGCGCCAGCCGCGCTGGGCGAACTCGGTCACCGGACGGACGATGGCCTCGACCGCGGCGCGCACGTCACTGTCGGGTCGCGCCTCGGCCACCTCGAGGAGTCGGCTCCGCCGTTCGGCGATGACCGGCACGTGACGGGCCAGCACGGCCAGCAGTACCTCGTCCCGTCCCCCGAAGTGATAGTGCACGGCCGAGGCGTTGCGCTGATCGGCGGCCCTGACGATCTCGGCGAGGGAGACGTTGTCCACACCGCGTTCGGCGAAGAGACGGGTGGCGGCGTCGAGGAGGAGGTCGGGGGTCGTCGTCGACTCGGCCATGGTGGAGGTCACAGTAGCGGTGGCGGACACAGCGCCGGCAGTGAGCTCCGTGGCTCCCGTCAGGGCCAGTCGGGCAGGAGGCCGAGCCGGCGGCACAGGTCCTGGGCCTCGATCCATTGGCCGCTGAGCTCCCGGGCGTCCGGGGAGGTGGCCAACCAGGCGGCCACCGCCCCGACCACCTCGACCGGGGCGCCGGCCGAGGCATCGAAGCCGAAGGCGGCCATGTCGAGGGCGATCCGCTCGGTGGCGATGAACCCGGGGCTCAGGTTGTAGGCGAGGATCCCCCGCTCCCCCAGCTCCACAGCCAGGATGCCGGCGATGCGGTGGAGCGCTCCCTTGGACATTCCGTAGCCGAGGCCCCAGCCGCCGTCGCCGGCCGCGGACGGAGGGTCCATGGTGCCCGAGCTCGACGCCAGGTTGATGATCACCCCGGAGCCCCGTTCGACCATCTGGGGGAGGACCAGTTTGGTGAGGATGATCGGTGCCATCACGTTGGCCTCGAGATGGCGGTCGAGCAGGTCGACCGGCGTGTCCATCACCCGGTCCATGTGGCCTGGTCCCACATAGCGTCCGTTGTTGACCAGGACGTCGATCCGGCCCCACCGCTCCATCACGGTGGTCACCGCCGTCCCCAGTGAGACCCGGTCCAGCAGGTCGAGGAAGACGGGGAGGCACCGACCGCCCGCCTGTTCGACCAATGCGGCCGTGGAGTCGAGGGATCCGGGGAGCGGGCGGGTGTTGGACGACGCCACCGTGGAGGAGTGTTCGCGCTCCTCGCCTTCGTGACGGGTACGGGCGCCGATGGCCACGTCGTACCCGGCCCGGCCCAGATCGACGGCGATCGCCTTTCCGATCCCCCGGCTGGCGCCGGTCACCATTGCCACCGGTCGGTCGGTCATCGTGGGTTGTTCTCCTTCGTCGGGTCGGTGGATACGTCATCGGCCGCCATGAACCCGATGATCTCCGGGAGGCTGTCGCGGTCCTGGGCCAAGAACGCGTGGCCACCCTCGTAGATCCGGAGCTCGGCTCCGTCGATCCGGGAGGCGATGGCCTCGCTGTTGGCGAGCGGCGCAATCCCGTCGAACCGACCGGCGGCCACCAGCGTCGGACAGTCGATGGCCGACAGGCGGTCCCACACGTCATGGTGCCTGCGGGCCTCGAGCTGGCGACGCACGCCGACTCGGCGCTCCTCGTCCAGGTCCGCGTTCCGACCTGCCAGCAGGTCGACCAGTCGTCGGTCGGCAGGGTGGGCCGCCATCCAGGCGTCGTCGAACCGGGTGTCCATCAGTCGGAGGCGACTGCCGTCCCGCTCCTCCGGAGTGAGATCCTCCAACTCGTGCAGCGGGTACGAGGAGCCGCCGGGTCCGCCCGACGAGGTGCACAGCAGAGCGAGCCGGGAGACCCGGCCCGGATGGGTGACCGCCAGCTCCTGGGCGACCATGCCCCCGAAGCTGAGGCCGACGACCCCGGCCTGCTCCCACCCCTCGGCATCGAGGACGACGAGGGCGTCGGCGGCGCACGTGGCCATGTCGTACGGGTGGGTGACCACACCGCTCCTGCCCAGGCCGCGGTGGTCGTAGGTCAGGAGATCGAAGTGCCGGCTCAGGATCGACACGAGCAGCTCCGACTCCTCGACGGTGGAGCCGGAACCGATGATGAAGAGCAGTCGGGGGCCCTCGCCGCGGCGGCGACGGGCCAGTTCGATGTCGTCTGCACTGGCCAATGGCACGGACTTCCCTCCCGTCGGCGCTCCGGATGCCGATGCATGGGACACGGGCGCCTGGATTTCATCGTGAGTATGCCAGAGCCGTCTCGGCCGACGGTGGCGATCGGTGGAGAGCGAACTGTGCACCCGGTCGCCGGCACAGAGACGCCGGCACGGGGTCGCCGGGTACGACGAGAAGATGGCCGAGAACGTCGCCGACCTGAAGGGCGGAGGCCGGAACGAAAGGCCCGGTGGGTGGGCGGTCAGCCGGTCAGCCGGTCAGCCGGTCAGCCGGTCAGAGCGGCGTAGGTTGCGCCGTCGGCAACCTTCTTGATGGCTCCGAGCGTGGCGGCGTCCTTGCCGGCTCGGCTCCGGGCCAGCTCGAGGGCGGCTGGGCCGATCTCGTCCTCGCCGAAGGCCCCGCCGGCGATGCCCAGGGCGGCGGCATCCTCCCCGCCGTAGCGCCGTCCGGTGGTCATGGCCTCGTGGGCCACGGCCGGGGTCAACCGGGCCTGGATCAACGCGGCCATCCCCGGAGTGAAGGGGATCTTGATGTCGATCTCGGGCAGGCAGAAGAATCCGCGGTCGGCCCGCATGAGGCGGGTGTCGTGGGCCAGGGCGAACATGGCCCCGGCGGCGAATGCGTGGCCCTGGACGGCGGCCACGGTCGGGACGGGAAGGACCAGCAGGCGGGCCAGGAGCCGCTGGACCGAACCGAGGAACTCGCCCATCTGGTCGGGGTGGGCGCCGAGCCAGTCGAGGTCCAGCCCGTTGTGCCAGATCTTGCCGGTGGCCACGGTCACCAGCGCCCGCGGTTCTGGGCTGCCCTCCACCTCGTCGAGAAGGTGCTCGATGCGGGCGATGGTGTCCGGATTGAACCGGTGATCACCCTCCCCGAGGTCGAGAAGTAGCAGGTCGCCGTCTCGGTGGAGTTCGATCACACAACCAGGCTGGCATACGGCGATGCCTTGTCGCCCGTACCCCTGGCGGCTAGATTGTTCTCCCATTGTGCTTGACGCCCGGTTCACACCGTTGGCGGGATCTCACTCGAGAGTGCACTGTCGGAGCCTCATCTCGGTAGTGGTTCTCTTGACTCTCGTCGCTTCGACGTTCGTGTCGATGGCTCGCGGGACCGGACCTGCAGGAGCCGATCAGATCGCCGACCTCAGGACGGAGGCGACCACCGTCTCCCAACAGCTCATCCATGGGCAGCTGCAGGTGGAGGCCTACCAGCAGCAGGTGTCGGTGGCTTCGGCCCGGGTCGCCGCCGACGCTCGTGCCATCGCCCAGCTCGGAGCACAGGTCGGCCAGGATCAACAGCAGATCAGCGCCAGGTCCGATCAGGTCCGCTCCCTGGCCGTCCGCTCCTACATGGACTACGGGACCGGGGTGTCCAGCGCCGATGCCGCCCTGTTCAGCAGCAGCCAGGAGCACGCGCAGGTGGCCAGTGAGTACTCGGCCATCGCAGTCGGCAACATCACCACCGCGGTGGCCGAGCTCCGCACCGCCCAACGGACGTTCCAGGCCCACCAGGCCGCACTCCAGCGCCAGCAGGGCCAGGACCGTGCCGACCAGAACCATCAGGCCACCTTTCTCGAACAGGCGAACACCACCCAGCACCAGCTCCAAGCCCTGCAGGCGCGGGTGACCGGTCAGTTGGCGGCCGCCGTGGCCCAGCAGTCCGCCGCCCAGTCCGCCGCCGCCGCTGCGGCGGTGGCGGCCGCTCAGCGGTCGGCGACCAAGGCACCGACCGGCCCGCCGACCAAGAGCCCCGCCTCCACCGTGCCCGCCAGCACGTCGACCGGAGCGGGCTCCGGGCCCGCGCCGACCACCACCACGCCGGCCGCCCCCACCAACACCACCGATCCCGCCTTGAACCCGTTCCTCCAGTGCGTGGTGCAGGCCGAGTCCGGGGGCAACTACGCAGCCGTCTCCCCCGACGGCCTCTACATGGGTGCCTTCCAGTTCGCCCAGTCCACCTGGGATACCGCCGCTTCGGCCGCTGGACGACCTGACCTGGTCGGCGTCCCCCCCAACCGTGCCTCCAAGGCGGACCAGGACACGGTGGCGGTCGCCCTCTACGCGCTCGACGGCCAGCGGCCGTGGCTGGGAGATCGCTGCGTCACCTGAGCCGGCGACGACCGCCGGGGCTCAGCCCCACACGAGGCCCCGGCCGAGAAGGCGGCCGCCGACCACGATGACGATGTCGGTCACGGCTGCGCCCCGGGGCGGCATCACTGCAGATGGCAGCGACCGGAGCCGGCGCACACCTCGCATTCGGGAGCTGCGCCGGACACGTGCGCCAGGCAGTGGTCGACCCGTTGTCCGATGATCTCCCTCAGCAGGGGATGAGGGCCCAACGGAGCGGTCACCAGGTAGTGGACGCCGGGGTGTCGAGCTGCGGCCTCACCGGCCAGGGCGGGGATGTCGCGGTCCCAGTGGGTGCCAGGCCAGAGGAAGTAGGGGGCGACGACCACCGTCGTCGCCCCGGCGGCCACACAGGCGTCGAAGGCCGAGCCGATCGAGGGTTCGGCCAACTCCATGTGAGCCGGTTCGACCGCCACGTACCGGCCGTCGGGTGGCCAGGCTCGCACGAAGTGCTCGTGCTGCTCGTTCGCCTCTCGACGACGCGAACCGTGGTCGACGACCACCATGCCGACCACTCCGCCGACCGCCATGCCGTCCGCCGGTTCGCTCATCGGGCCGACCCGGTCCGCAACGATGCCCGACTACCGACGGTGGCCACCGCCCGAGACTAGGCCGGATCACCGGACGCGACGCCAGGCCGGCGGGCCTTGGACGTCGAGCATGCGCTCAACGTGCGGTGATGTACTCCATCAGCTCGTTGCGGTCCTTCTCCAGCTCGCCGATCCGGCTCTTCACCACGTCCCCGATGCTGATGATCCCGCACAGGAGCGCACCTTCGACCACCGGGACGTGACGGATCCGCCGCTCGGTCATCAGGTTCATGATCGTCTCGACATCGTCCATCGGTGAGCAGACGTGCACGGACGCCGACATGATCGAAGCCACCGGCTGGTCGAGGAGCTTGATGTGCAGCTCACTCAGGCGCTGGACGATGTCACGTTCCGACACGATTCCGTCGATGGTGCGTCCGTCCGGCGAGACCACCAGGGCCCCCACCCGGTGCCGGGCCAGATCGGCGACCGCACTGCCCACGGTCGCCTCGCCGGTGATGGTGGCCACCGCCAATCCTTTTCCTTCGAGCAGGTCCGAGACAAGCATGAACGTCCCCCTTCCCAGAGTCTCCCCTGGACTGTGCCCCCCGCCCGGCCGCGTGTGCGTCCGAATGGTCATCTTCGCACCCCGGTTCCCGGAAGGGAACAGCTGCCGCCAAGTTGCAACGAAGTTGACGCCTACCGGCCCGGCTCCGAGCGTGCGGGACTTTCGACCCTTGCGCCGGGCGCATCCACTCCCGATCATGAGGACATGTGGATCGATGAGCGTGGTTCCGAGGTGCTCCCCCTGGCCGAGTGCAGGCACCTCTTGGCCCTGGGAGCCAAGCAGGGCCTGGTGGGGCATCTGGGCGTGCCCCAGGACGGGGCTCCGCTGGTCCTTCCGGTCAACTTCGAGGTCCACGGTCTCGACCCGGTGATCAGGATCGGGGCCGGACTCTTCTCGGAGGTGTCGTCGGCCCGACTGGTGGCGCTCGAGGTCGACGGCACGGATTCCGGGCGCTCATGGAGCGTGCTGGTGCGTGGGGAAGCCGCCGAGGAGTCCGCTGCCTGGGTCGCTGCCCACCCGGTGACCCCCCAGGTGGCCGATCCCGGGCACCACACCGTCCGCATCCGAGCCGACGTCGTCACCGGTCGACGGCTCCTGGCGGGGTCGCCGCACATCTCCACATCGCCGAGCACCACGGCGGCAGACAGGCTCGTCCGCTAGTGCAGGACTCCCGGACCCGGGCCCGAACCCGGTGTCACCGGGCGACGGGCGGATCGTCCGTCGGCGAGACGGGCACGAGCCAGAGGAGTTCGGTGCCGCCCTTCGGCCGGCCGGAGAGACGCATCGTCCCCCCGAGGGACTCGGCCCGCCCGGCCATGTTGGGCAGCCCCCGTCCGGTCCGACCCCCCCGATCCGATCGGGGATCGATCCCACGCCCGTCATCGGTGACACGGAGCCGGACCTGGTCCCCCACCGACAGATCGACCTCGACGTGGTGAGCGCCGGCATGGCGCACCACGTTGGACAGCGCCTCGCGCAGCGTAGCCAGCAGCTCGGTGGCCACCGCGGCGTCGACGAAGCGGTCGACGCCGCCGACGAAGCGGACTTCGGGCTCGAACCCCAGTCCCTTCGCCTCCTCGGAACAGATCTTGAGCACGCGGGCGCGCACCCCGGTCTCGGCGGTGGGCGGTGGTTCGAGGGCGAAGATCGTGGTTCGCACCTGGCTGATGGTGTCATCGAGGTCGGACACCGCGTCCTCGACGCGACTGCGGACTTCGGGGTCGTGGAGCACGGGCAGCACCGACTGGAGCGAGAGTCCGGTGGCGAACAACCGTTGGATCACCGTGTCGTGGAGATCCCGGGCGATGCGTTCGCGGTCGGCGACCAGGCCCAGCTCACCGATCCTGGCGAGCAGGCGCGAATTGTAGATGGCGATCCCGGCCGCCACCGCCAGAGCCAGGACGAGCTCCTCGTCCTCCTCGGTGAATTCGGCCGCCCCTTCCCGTTCCGTCAGGTACAGGTTGCCGAACACCTCGTCGCGCACCCGGAGAGGCACGCCGAGGAACGATCGCATCGGGGGGTGGCCGGGCGGGAAACCGCCGGCGTCGGGGTGGGTGGACAGGTCGGCGAGCCGAAGGGGGGCGGGATCCACGATCAACAGGCCCAGGATGCCCTCGCCCAGTGGGAGCTGACCGATCCCCTTGGCGGTGGCATCATCCATGCCGACATGGACGAACTCGGAGAGCCCGGTGCCGGACGGATCGATGACGCCGAGCGCGGCGTACTTGGCGCCGGTAAGGGTGCGGGCCGCCTCGACGATCCGGCGCAGCACCGCTGCGAGGTCGAGTTCGGACTCGATCGAGACCACCGCGTCCAGCAGTGCCTGGATCTGATCAGGGTCGCGGATGGCGTAGTACGGCACCGACGCATCATTCCACTGTCAGCCTGCAGAAACACGGGTTCGCCCGTTTCGGCCAGACTCGTGCCATGACTATCCGGGTCTTCCTCCTCGATGACCATCAGATCGTGCGCGAGGGCGTACGCCGCCTGCTCGAGGCCGACGATGACATGACCGTGGTGGGCGAGGCGGCCACAGCTGCGGAGGCAGTGGACCAGGTGGAGGCCTGTCAACCGGACGTGGCCGTCCTGGACGTCCGGCTGCCCGATGGGGACGGGATCACCGTGTGTCGTGAGATCCGTTCCCTCCATCCCGAGATCGCCTGCCTCATGCTCACCTCGTTCGCCGACGACGAAGCCCTGGCCCAGGCGGTGATGGCCGGCGCATCGGGCTATGTGCTCAAGCAGATCCACGGCAATGAGCTGGTGGCCTCGGTACGGGCGGTGGCCTCGGGACATTCGCTGATCGACCGCACGACCACCGAGCGGGTCCTGAGGGGGCTCCAGGCCGCTCACGACGAGAACGCCGGCATCGACAAGCTGACGCCCCGCGAACGCGAGATCCTCGAGCTCATCGCCGACGGCCGGACAAACCGCCAGATCGGTGACGAGCTCTACCTCGCCGAGAAGACCGTGAAGAACTACGTCTCGAACCTGCTGGCCAAACTGGGCATGGGTCGGCGGTCCGAAGCGGCTGCCTACGCCGCCCGGCTCTCCGAGCGCCGGAGCCTGGCCGCAGAACGTGACCGTTAGCCCGTCTCGGGCCATACCACCCAATTCACCTGGACCTTCTCTACGATGGACGGGATGTTGGACCTCCCTGAACCCTCCGAGGCCGTCGTCCCTCCGACCCAGGCTTCCGGCTCGAGACCGGGCCGCAAATGGGTGCAGCGGGCCGAGGGTGAGCGACGGGCCCGGTCGCGTCTCCGCCTCATCGAGAGCGAAGGCGTCATCGTGCTCAACGACCGACGCCTCCCCGGCTCCCGCGACAACATCACCATGATCGCCGTCTCCTCGGCCGGCGTGTTCGTCGTCGACGCCAAGCACTACAAGGGTCTGGTGCACACCCGTCGGTCGGGACCCATCACCACCCTCGGCCCCCAGGAACTCCACGTGGGTCGACGGGACTGCACCCCCTGCGTGAAACAGGTGGCACTGCAGATGGACGCGGTCCGGGGGATCCTGAGCGAGGCGGAATGGGGCGACGAGGTTCCGGTGCAGGCCATGCTCTGTCTCACCCGCGCGGCGTGGGGGTTCGCCTCGCCGCTCCAGATCGATGACGTCTGGGTGGGGTGGCCCCGACTGGCCGCCGGACGCGTCCAGACACCCGGGGTGATGGACTCGCCCGCGGTGCGGGAGGTCTCGTCGATCCTGGCCGAACACCTGCCCACCACCTGAGTTCGGGTCCCGGGGCCG
>JADGOG010000135.1 GCA_017883065.1 Acidimicrobiales bacterium
GCCTGATGCCGCTCTCAGCCGACCTGGAGGCCCCGGCCCGCCTGGGAGGGATCGTCCCAGGCCTCGTCGAGGAACAGGGCGATCTCATCCGTGAGGCGCTCGGGCGAGATCCGTAGCTCGAGCATGGACTTGGCCTGCACCAGCCGTCCGTTGGGAAGACGTTTGGCCAGCTGCTCGGCGTCGTGGAACGGATGGAGCCGGTCGATCTGGTGTCCGATGACCAGGGCCGGTACCCGCACGGCGGCACGCTGGTCCACGGTGGGCGCGATCGGGCCGGCCAGGATCCCGTGGAGGACGGCGGCCGTCTCGACCGGGTCGGAGGACAGGGTGTTCATGCCGCTGTCGAGGGCTCCGATGCCGGTGCGGGGGAGCCGGCGGAAGAGGGACGCGGTCGTCCTGACCACCGGTCGGGCGAAGTGGACGGCAAGCAACATGGGGATGAAGGTGATGGCCGCGGCGGGGACGGCCCATTCGAGGACCGGCATCTCGATGACCAGCCCCTGGACCCGTTCGGGGGCCTGGGCGGCCACCAGCAGGCTGACGTTGCCGCCGAGGGACACGCCGCCGATGACCGCCTTGTCGATCCCCAGATGGTCGAGGAGGACCACCACGTGGTGGGCGTAGGTGTCCATGCGGTGGTAGGAGGCCCGCTTGGGCTTGTCCGACAGGCCGTGACCGGGCAGATCGAGGAGGATCACCTTGAACCCCTGAGCGGCCAGATCGGTGGCCAACCTCCTGTTCATGTTGGAGTCCATCAGGATCCCGTGCATGAAGACCATCACCCGGGGTCCGTGACCGTGGATCTCGTAGTACAGCTGGAGACCGTCGGACTCGACCATGCCGACCTCGAAGGGCGGCTGGGCCGAACCTGGCCTCAGGGAGGAGCGCTTCGGGGACCCGTCAGAGGCGGGGTCCGGTTGCACCGCTGATGTCGTCATCGGGCCAACGGTACGCCTCCGGCCGCCGATTCGCCAGAACCGGCAGCTGAGACCGGATCTCCCGTTGGCGCTCGATGTCGAGGTCGGCGACGACCACGCCGGGGGTCGGATCGAGCCGTTCGGCGATGACCGTGCCCCACGGGTCCACGATCATCGAGTGGCCGTGGCAAGCGGGCATGCCCCTGGGCAGGTCTCCGACCTGGCCCGCGGCGATGACGAAGACCTGGTTCTCGACCGCCCTGGCCCGAAGGAGCAGTTCCCAATGGGCGGGACCGGTCGCGGCGGTGAATGCAGAGGGCACGGCGACCACCGTGGCGCCGAGCAGCGTCATGATCCGGTACACCTCGGGGAACCGGATGTCGTAGCAGATGGACAGTCCGAGGGAGAGCCCGGACGGCGGCCCCAGGGGGGCGACGCACAGCTCCGTTCCGGGCGCGATGGTGTCCGACTCGCAGAAGGCGGTGGAGGTCAACTCCACGTCGAACAGGTGGATCTTCCGGTAGGCCGCCTCGATCGAGCCGGTGGGGCCGATCAGGAAGCTGGTGTTGAACAGATGCTCGTCAGCGTCGCTACCTTCGCCGTGGCCCGCAGGCCGCCGCTCCGGCACGCTCCCCGCCAGCAGGTGGATGCCGAGTCGGACGGCCAGCGCCGATGCCCAGGTGACGGTGGGCCCGGTGACGTCCTCGGCGTGGGCACGCAGATGGCGGGGACTTCCGGCGACCGAGAAGTACTCGGGGAGCACGACCAGGGTGGCTCCGTCGGCTGCGGCATCCTCCACCAGAACACCGGCTGCGACCAGGTTGCCTTCCCGGTCGGGCCCCGCCGTCGTCTGGATGGCCGCGACCCGCATGTCACAGGGTAGGCCGGACTTCGGGCACAATGACCACCGGCTCCACCCGGACCCGGTGACCGACCACCCGGTCCTGAAAGAATCGAGTGCCGTGTCCTTCGAAGACTCCGACATCGTCCGCAGTGCCATCCGGGTCGAGGGGTTCCGGGACGACGAGTTCAACTACCAGCTCATCCGGGCCCTGGGGGTCGCCGACTACGGCGGATCGACGGTGGGCGAGTGCCTGGCCGTGGCCGCCGAGATCACCGACGGGAGCCCGGAGAGCTGGGCATTGGCGTTCGAGCGCCTGGCCGAGCGGGTGGAGGCTCGCGGTCGGGAGTGCCTCGAAACGGGTCGGCGGGTGAGCGGTCGTGACCATCTGCTTCGGGCGTCGACCTACTTCCGCACCGCCGAGTACTACGGCGACGGGACCAGCGGGCGGTCCGTCCGGACCGGTGCGCGCAGCCAGGCCTGTTTCGCCGAAGCCGCCGGTCTCTTCGCCCCCCCGGTCGAATTGGTCGAGGCGCCGTTCGGTGACGGGTCGCTCCCCGGCTACCTGATCCGGCCGGTCGGCACGGTCATCGGGGACCAGACACCCGCCCCGACGCTGATCGGCGTGGGCGGGTTCGACTCGAGCGCCGAGGAGCTCTTCTTCCATCTCGGGGCGCCCGGTGCCGAACGAGGGTGGAACGTCTTCGTCTTCGACGGCCCCGGCCAGCCCGGAGCGATGCGACTCGACCCGGATCTGTGCTTCCGGCCCGACTACGAGGTCCCGATCGCCGCCGTCATCGACCACCTGTGCCTCCGTCCCGATGTCGACGCCGGAAGGATCGCCCTCGCCGGCCAGAGCTTCGGTTCCTACTTCGCCTCACGCAGCGCGGCCACCGATCCCCGGGTGAGAGCACTGGTGGCCAATCCGCCGGTGGTCGACATGAGCCGGTACATGGAGGCGTGGGTGGGCACCGAGGTCTTCCGGATGTCCCGTGACGTCCGGCCCCAGGACGTGATCGGGGTGCCCGAGGACCTGATGCCGCGACAGATGCAGTGGGGCATCGACGCCATCTGCTCCCGCTTCGGCGTCCCGTCGTTCCACGCCTGGCGTGAGGCGATCGCTGCCTACCGTCTCGACGGACTATCGGCGTCGATCCACTGTCCGTCCCTGGCCATGATCGGCGATCGTGAGGGCGCCGAGCCGAGAGCCCAGTTCGACACCTTCGTGTCCGGGGTGGGGGGACCGGTGACCCAGGTCGTCTTCACCGCCGAGGACGGGGCCTCGACCCACTGCCAGGCGGACAACATCCGGCTGTCGGCCCAGGTCACCTTCGACTGGCTCGATGACCAGCTCCAGTAGCCGGCTGGCCTAGAGCCCCAGCCTCCGCGAGCAGGCGGGCCACTGGCCCCAGCCGCTTCGTGCCTGGAGGCGCTGTGCAGCTTGATCCTGGACGGCAGGCGGGGCCTCATTGGGAAAGCCCGTCTCGCCGATCCCCAACCAGGTCGACTCGGAGAACTGGTAAGCGCCGTAGTAGCCGTTGCCGGTGTCGCTGGCGTAGTCACCGCCGGACTCGCACTGGCGGAGCCGGCCCCAGACGTCGACGACCACCGGTGCGGCCATCGGGATGGGAACGCTGGTCGTGGTCGTGGTCGGGGTCGGGGCGGCAGGGAAGGTCACCGGCGCCGGCACCACCGGAGCCTGCAGGGAGGACAGGGCGATGGTCGGTCCGCCGGGAGCGGAGGTCGGACCGTCGGTGCCCGGAGCACCGGCGGTCGGGCTCCCGGAGCCGGGCCCGGGCACGGCCAGGCTGTCGAGAGCGAGGAGGGAACCCACCTGGCCGGCGGTTCGTCCGGCGAGCGCCGAGCGGTCAGGAATGGGACCGGCAACAGCTCCGAGCGAGCCGGCCGAGATGGTGATGGCGGTGATGGTGATCACCACGGCGGTCAGTCGGAGGGGCGAAACTTGGTGCTTGCGCAATTCGTGCGACTCCTCAACGTCACGGAAGGCCGGAGGGCTTCGAGGGTGGCTTCGGAATGCGGGCAACCGTCGGTGAGCATTCGTCTCGCGAAGCGGTGCCGGAAAGGGCAGTGCGCTCTGGACGGTTCGGAGTCCGTACGAGGTGCAGACGGGAAACCCTGGCGAGTCAACGTGTGGCGGCTCCGGGTCTCCGGTCGGTGAGGACGGCTGGTCGGGTCATCGTTGGGGGAGTGGTCGTCATACGGGATGGTCGCAGGGATCGGCCCGGAACGTCCGGTCGGGTTGGGCGACTGTACGACCCCGCCCTCCGTGAAAGGCAATTCAAGCACCCCTTGTGCGCAATTCGCCACTGAAAGTGCTGGATGGTGCCGTTCACTGCACCGTTCCCCAGGTCGGCTTGCCCCGCAGGGGAGGTCCGCGATCCCTCGCCGCTTCCCGATTGCGTAGCGGGACGGACGCTCAGGCCGGCTCTGGTGGTCCGGGGCGGTGGGCGGCCAGCGCCCGGGCGATCGCCTCGCGCCCCAGGTCGGATCGGTCCTCCCGAACGCCGGTCAACGGGGTGAGCGAGGCCCATCCGTCGGCCAGGATGGCGGCGTCACTGTCGGGATCCAGCTCGGCCTGCTCGGCCAGGCGGTCGGTGCCGGCGCCCATGCCCCGGAGCGTCAAGGTGATCACCCCGGCGGTGGTGTCGAGCGGGGGGCCGGCCACCGGATCGGGGGTCTTCTCGGGACGCACCGAGCGGATGAGGCCGACGGTGCCCACCGATCCGTGGCGCAGGCCCTTGAGGTCGCCGAGGGGGACCGCAGGGGAGTTGAGGTTCAGCACGCTGGAGGGGGGAAGGGTGGCCAGCACCGGGACCAGTTCGGTGGCCAACCACACCGGTGTCTCCCAGGGGACCGGATCGGTTCCCCAGCCGATGCTGACGGCCAGTCCCCGGAGGCCGAACTGGGCGGCGGTGAGCGTGGCTCCCACCGTGCCCGAGTGCAGCACCGACCGCCCGGCGTTGATGCCGTGGTTGATGCCGGACACCACCAGGTCAGGACGGGGGCCGAACCCCTCGATGCAGGCCAGGATGACCGCCAGGGCCGGTGCGCCGTCGATGCCGAAGGTGGGCACCTCGGCCAGTCCGGGCAGCTCGACCGCTTCGTAGGGGATGGACTCACGTTCGTAGACGGGGCCGACTGCGGCCCCCGCCCCGCTGTGGTCGACCAGCGGGGCCACAACCAGCAGTTCGTGCTCGCCGCCCAGTGAGGCGTGCAGCCCTCGGGCCAGGGCTTCGATGCCCGGGGCGAAGACGCCGTCGTCGTTGGTGATCAGGATGCGCATCGAGGAGATTCCATTCAGGTGGGTGGGGACGGGCGCATCACGCCGAGAGGGTGAGGAGAGGCCCCGTCGGGCCGTCGGGCCCTCATCGCCTACCATACCGGTCGACGTCGGCATCCCCTCGGGCCGTAGCCGTCGTCCATCACCACCTATGACCCTGCGACCCCGAACCCTCCCCGAAGACCAGCGTCCGGCCGAGACCACCTCTGCCACCGGTGACCAGTGGGTCATCGGCCACGGCCACCAGCGGGCGGTGATCACCGAGATCGGCGCCACGCTCCGCGCCTTCACCGTCGACGACAGTCCGGTCATCGACGGCTTCGGTCCCGAGCAGTGGAGCCAGGGAGGCCGAGGCCAGGTGCTGGCCCCGTGGCCCAACCGTCTCGGTGACGGTCGCTACACCTTCGACGGCATCGAGGCCCAAGCACCCCTCAACGAGGTGTCCCGGGCCAACGCCATCCATGGCCTCGTGCGCTGGCTGCCTTGGCACATGGTGGGACGGGCCCAGAACCAGGTCAGCCTCTCCTGCGAGCTCCATCCCTCGCCCGGGTACCCGTTCGCCCTACGCCTGACCATCGAGTACCGGCTGGGCCGTGACGGCCTCACCGTGGTGGTCGACGCCGACAACACCGGTCCGTCCGACCTGCCCTTCGGACTGGGTTTCCATCCCTATCTGACCGTGGGGACCCCGACCGTGGATCAGGTGCGGCTGAAGGTTCCCGCCGAGCTGCGGCTGCTCACCGATGAGCGCGGTCTCCCGACTTCGGTGGCACCGGTCGCCGGCACCGAGTTCGACTTCACCGATGGCCGGCTGATCGGGGTGACCCGGCTGGACACCGCCTACACCGGGCTCCGCCGTGATGCGGACGGCCGCTGCCGGGTCGAGGTCGATCATCCGGACGGGGGGCGCGGTATCACCCTGTGGACGGACGAGCGGTTCGGCTATCTGATGGTCTACACCGGCGATACCCTCGATCCTGCGGAGCAGCGCACTGCGGTGGCCATCGAGCCGATGAGCTGTCCTCCCGATGCGTTCCGGTCGGGGACCGATCTGAGCGTCCTGCGACCCGGTGCTCGCTGGACGGGCTCGTGGGGAATCACCCCCCGCTGATCCGGGTCCACGCCCGCCCGAACCTGCCGCCGGCGAGCTGCGTCGGGACGTCCCGATCGTCGGGTCCGTGATCGACGAGCGGCTGGCCGAACTCGGCCTGGTGCTGCCCCCGGTCTCACCACCGGCCGGGAACTACGTCGGCTGCGTCGTGGTCGACGGCATGGTCCATGTGGGCGGTCACGGCCCGATCGACGGTAGCCCGGTCCTGCACGGCAAGGTCGGGCGTGACCTGACGCTCGAGGAGGGCAGGCGGGCGGCGCAGATCACCGCGCTGTCCATCCTGGCCACACTCAGGTCCGAGTTGGGGGATCTCGACCGGATCGAGCGCTTCGTCAAGGTGTTCGGCATGGTGAATGTCGCTCCGGGGTTCAACCGGACGCCGGAGGTCATCGACGGGTGCTCGGACCTGTTGGTGGCGGTGTTCGGTGAGGCCGGTCGCCACACCCGGAGCGCGGTTGGCATGGCGGAGCTTCCCTTCGACATCCCCGTCGAGATCGAGCTCATCGCCCGGCTCCGTCCGTCCTGACCCGGCGGGATCGGCTCCGGCGTCCGAACTGGAGCACGGGAATCTCCACTACCCGCTCGAACGACTCCGTCCTCACTGGGGAACCAGATAGTCGATGAGCGACGGTACGGTCGCGGCCGAGTCGACCGAATCGACGTAGAGCTCACGCCTGCCGGTGGGCGAGCCGGGATCATCGGTCCACGCCGCATAGGCCATCATCAGCTGTCCGTCCTTGGCGGCGAAGAACGTCGGCCCGCCCGGGCCCTCGGCTCCGGACTCCGTGCTCACCTGTTGACCGGTCGAGGAGCTGAAGCACGGACCGAGAGGGGTGTCACATCCGGCAATCCCGATGGCGTAGTCCGATGTCGACCACCGGTTGCCGCTGAAGTACAGGTAGAACCCGCTCCCGGCGCGAACCATGGCGGGACCCTCGACGATGCCGTCCTCCCACGTCGAGGTGGCGGAGAGGAGGAGGGTGGCCTTGCCGTCGAGCGACCTGTCCCCGGAGCCGAGTTGTTGCGCCCACACCTCTTGGGGCATTCCGTTGGCGCCGTCGCTCTTCCACAGCAGGTAGTCGGTTCCCTCGTCGACGAACAGGTAGGGGTCGATGGAGCCGCCGAGCGCGGTCTGACAGAGATACGGCGATGAGCCGGAGTCGACGAATGGACCGAGCGGGGAGGTCGAGACGGCCCGTCCAATGCACTGCACACCCAACGCTCCGTCGCGTGCCACATAGAACATCTCGTACCCACCTGACGGGTTGCTTGTCACCGAGGGTGCCACGGTGAAGCCG
>JADGOG010000045.1 GCA_017883065.1 Acidimicrobiales bacterium
GGCTCGCACCGAGGCCAAGCCGGAGTCGGGCGGGGATGCCGCGCCGGGTAACCCACCGGCAGGGGCCACGCCGGCCGCCGGCACGCCGGCCGTCGCCGCACAAGGGGGCAACCGCCCGGCCGTGGTCGACCACCCCGGGGCAGCCGCTCCCCACCACGCCGGCCCCACCGGTGAAGTGACCCAGATGCGTCCGACCGGGTCCGTGGCGGCACCGTCGATGGACACCGGCGCCTCACTTCCCAGGTAGTCCGCCCGACCGGCGCCGAGGCTTGCGCTCGGTCGAGGTGATCGCGCCGGTATGGTCCGGGGGCGAGTTTCCCAACTCCGTATTGCCGCAGTGCGCTGCGCACGGTATCGTCACCCGCCCACCAGAAGTGGGGGATGGTCCGCTCCAGCCGCCTCAACGCGGTCGCCACTCAGCGACGGAGAGAACCTTGAAGGAGGTCGATGTGACGGTAGCGAAGAAGGCGGCAGCCACGCCGAAGAAGGCGACCCGTGCCCCCAAGGCGACTCCGGCCGCCAAGGCGACAGGATCGAGCACGAAGAAGACGGCGAAGAAGGCAGCGGCACCAGCGGCCAAGGTGACCGCCAAGAGGCCCGCCAAGCAATCCGCCAAGCAGTCGGCCAAGCAGTCGGCCAAGAAAGCCCCGGTGAGCACCACGAAGTCGACGGCGAAGAAGGCGACCCCGGCCAAGCGGGCCGCGTCGGCACCGGCGCCGGCGAAGAAGACCGTCGCGGCCAAGCAGGTGGCGCCGGCGAAGAAGGCGGTCGTGGCGAAGAAGGCCACGCCCGCACCGCCCGCACCCAAGCGCCCCACCGTCGGCCCGTACGCCAAGGAGCCGAAGTTCCTCGAGGAGCAGCGGGTGCTCCTGCTCGAGGAGCGTGGTGTCTACGACGGCCAGGCCCACGACCTCCGGGCCGAGGCGGACTCACTGGCCCTCGAGCGAGAGCCCGGTGATGTCCAGTTCGACGAGGAGTCCGGCGAGGGCGGCACGGTGACCGTGGACCGCGAGCGGAACCTGGCGCTCTCCGCCCAGGCCTCCGCGGCGGTGGAGGAGATCGATGATGCGCTCCGCAAGGTGGAGCGCACCACCTACGGTGGCTGTGAGCGGTGCCATCAGCCCATCCCGAAGGCCCGTCTCCGTGCGCTGCCCTTCGCCCGGCTGTGCGTCGCGTGCAAGAGCGGTGGACTGTCACGACGCTGACCGACGGCGACGTCGTGGTCGCAGAGCCGCAGGACCGGCCCGAGGTCCGGCGCCTGTTGGTGGCCGGGGCGGTGACGGCTGGCGTGGTGCTGGTCGATCAGGTGACCAAGTGGTGGGCGGTGGACCGGCTGTCGTCGGGCCCGATCCATGTGATCGGCACGTTGGATCTGGAGTTGTCACACAACACCGGCTCGGCATTCAGCCTGTTCGAGGGGCAGGGGCTGGCGTTGGCGGCGCTGGCCGTGGTGCTGATCGGGGCCCTCTCGGCGATGGTGTGGCGGGCCCCGTCGCTGGGCCGGGCGGCCATGGTGGGGCTGATCCTCGGCGGTGCGCTGGGCAATCTCTCCGACCGGGTGTTCCGCAGCGATCACGGAGCGGTGATCGACTTCGTCGACTTCCACTTCTGGCCCACCTTCAACGTCGCCGACTCCGCCATCACCGTCGGGTGTGTGCTGTTGGTGATCTCCTTGTTCCGTTCGCCGAGGACCCGGTGACCGTCCTGACGGTCACCGTGCCGGCATCGCTGGACGGGGTCAGGGTGGACAAGGCGGTGGCGTTGGTGGCCGACGTGTCCCGGTCATCGGTGAACACCCTGATCGACGAGGGCCGGATCACCGTCGACGGCGGACCGGTCCGCAGCCGGAGCACGGCTCTGCATCTCGGACAGGAGCTGCGGATCGATCGGGCTGAGGAGCACCTGCCCGTCGGCCCCGATCCTGACGCCTCGGTGGTCTTCGAGGTGGTGCATGAGGACGCCGAGGTGATCGTCGTGGACAAGCCGGCCGGCCTGGTGGTCCACCCCGGAGCCGGGCACCGGACCGGTACCTTGGTGCACGGCCTGTTGGCCCGCTACCCGGAGCTTCCGGCGGTGGCCGACGCGGTGGGCGCCGATCCGGACCGTCCGGGTATCGTCCACCGGCTCGATCGGGGAACCTCCGGACTGATGGTGGTGGCCCGCAGCCCCGACGCCTACCGGTCGCTGGTCGCCCAGCTCGGGGAGCGGGAGGTCTCCCGCAACTACCGGGTCCTGGTGCTCGGCTCGGTCGAGGGCGAGTCCGGGGTGGTGGATGCGCCGGTCGGCCGTTCGGTGAGTTCGCCGACCCGGATGGCGGTGTCCCGCCGGGGGAAGGAGGCGCGCACCCGTTACCGGGTGGAGCAGCGGTTCAGCGAGCCCGCCCCGACCACCTTGATGACCGCAGCCCTGGACACCGGGCGCACCCACCAGATCCGGGTGCACCTCTCGGCCATCGGCCATCCGGTGGTGGCCGACGAGGTCTACAGCCGGGGGCGGTCGCTACCCGGGGCAGTGATCTCCCGTCCCTTCCTTCACGCCTACGCCCTTGCCTTCGTGCACCCGGGCACCGGCGAGCAGGTGTCGTGGACCTCGGAGCTTCCCGCCGATCTCCGTCACCAGTTGGCGGCGCTGGGGGAGTAGCAATCGGCGTCGATGCACTGGCCCGCCACCGAGCCGTGGCCGCACCGTGGCCGATCGGGACGGTCGGACTGGTCGCCGGACCCTGCCCCTGGGTCGGCTCAGGCGGCCTCGTGAGCGGCTTCGAGCATCTGGCTGTCCGCCAGCACCTCGAGGGCCTCGGCCTCGGCCTGGCGTACCTTGCGCACGCCGATGCCCAGCCGCTCCGCCGTCGTCTGGAGTGAGGCGGGATCGCTTCCGTCGAAGCCGAAGCGGTGCCGGATCACCTGTCGCTGCAGATCGCTGAGCCGGTCGACGGCCTTGCGCACCAGGTCGAGCGTCAACTCGGAGGCCACCTCGTCCTCGAAGTCGCTGAGGTCGGTCGACACCAGGTCGCCCAACGTGGCGGTCGAGTCGGTGGTCGCCGGCTGGTCGAGACTGGCCACCACCCTGGCCACTTGCGAGAGGTCGGAACGGACCGTCGCCGTGGTGTTGGTGGCGTTGTCCAACTCCTCGTCGGTGGGCGGCCGCTGATGTTGATGGGTGAGCTCCCAGAGCGCCGCGTCCACCTGCTGGTTCCGTTCGGCGACCTCCATCGGGAGCCGGATGGTGCGACCGTGCTGCTGGACCGCCCGCTGGAGGGCCTGGCGGATCCACCAGGTGGCATACGTGGAGAATCGGAAGCCGCGCTCCCAGTCGAACTTGTCGACCGCCCGCATCAGGCCGAAGGTGCCCTCCTGAATGAGGTCGGGGAGATCCACGCCGCGATCCTGATAGCGGCGGGCCCAGTGCACCACCAGGCGCAGGTTGGCCGCCACCATCTCCCGCCGGGCGGCATCGTCGCCGGCCGCCACCCGCTTGGCCAGCTCGGTCTGGGCGGCGTGGTCGGGGAGGGGGTGGTGGTCGAGGTCCCGAAGGAACAGGCCCAGGCTGTCGGCGTCAGCGCTCCGGTTGCGCGTCGGCGGGTTCCGGGTCGGGCCCACGCCCTTGGCCGGCCGGGCGGGCGCGGCGCCTCCCGAGGCCACCACCGGGGTGGTCGCGTGCCTGGCGGGCTCTTGGCGAGCCTCTCGTGTGGTGTCCCTACTCAAGGTGTGAGTCGTCATCCCTCTCCTCATTCATCGTCACAGGGTCGACAGGGTCTGTAACACCGGATCGTCCCAGGACATTCCACGGTGCCGATCGGGCCCCGGGATCGTAGGGGGCGACCCGTGCCACCAGGGTGGTTTGCGCAAATGGTGTTCGTAGTGGTCGGCTTGGCGGATGACCCGCTCCCGCCACCGGTGCGTGCTGATCCGCCACGGTGAGACCGAGTGGAGCCTGACCGGGCGCCACACCGGCCGCACCGACCTCCCCCTACTCCCCGAGGGCGAGGAGCAGGTCCGGGGCTTGCGCCGGACCATGGCCGCCTACGACTTCGCCACGGTGCTCACCAGCCCTCTGCGGCGGGCCAGGGACACCTGTGAGCTGGCCGGCCTGGGGGAGGGGGCCCTGATCGAGCCGGAACTGGCCGAATGGGACTATGGCTCCTACGACGGGGTCACCACGGACGAGATCCGCCGGGACCGGCCCACCTGGGAACTGTTCGCCGACGGCGCGCCCGGGGGCGAGACGGCGGCCCAGGTGGGCGAGCGGGTGGATCGGGTGATCGCCCGGGTGCGGGCTGTCGACGGTGACGTGGCCTGCGTGGCCCACTCCCACGTCCTGCGGGTCCTGGCCGCCCGGTGGATCGGGCTCGACGCCACGGCGGGCCGCTCCCTGGTGCTGGGTCCGGCCGCCTTCAGCGAGCTCGGCTGGGAGCGGGAGCACCCCGTGATCATCCGCTGGAACCATCGCTGAGCTGTCCACCCGATGATGGGGACCGGCAACAGCGGTGCCGGAGGGCGGAACGGCCGGGACGGGAGCCTCCGTCAGCGACCCGGGGACGGCCTCAGCCGGCGTTGCGACGGAGGGCCGGCGCCCGGCCCTGGGCCCTGGCCACCATGTCGGCGAGATTGTAGGAGTCGAGATGGGTGCGCATGTGCTCCCCGAGGTCGGCCCAGACGGTGAGCAGCACGCACTGCCCCTCGTGATCGCAGGCCCCGTTCTCGTGGGGAAGGCCGAAGTCGCCGGCCACGATCGGCCCGTCCACCGCCGAGACGATCTGGGAGAGGGTGATCTCCTCGGGCGAGCGGGCCAGGACGTAGCCGCCACCGACGCCCCGCTTGGAGCGCACCAACCCGGCTCCCTTCAGGGCCAGGAGGATCTGCTCCAGATAGGGCTGGGGCAGCCCGGTCCGTTCCGCGATGTCGCGAACCGCAGTCGGCCCCTCGCCGTCGGTGTGGAGCGCCAACGAGAGGAGGGCCCTGCTGGCATAGTCGCCTCGCGTCGAAACTTTCACGAACTCATGCTATTGCCTGAGCGTCCGCCGTGGTGTTGTCGGTGGCAGGGTGGTACCCGTGGGCACGTCCCTGCTCCGCTCCGGGGACTCAGCGTCCGCCCAGTTTTCCGGCAGCCAGGTCTTCGGCCATGGCCCATCCGAAGACCACCAGGCGTCCACCAGCGGTGGCCTCGACGCCCTCGAAGAAGACGCACAGCTCGTCGGGGCTGGTTGCCTTCGGGCTCAGGAAGTCGAACCCACCGGCCTCACAGCCGTCGCCGGTGACCACGAAGGTCCGGTCGTCGATGCGGCCGTCAGCTCCGAACCGCTTGGCCAGGCGCCGTCCCCAGGCACGCTCCTCGCCGGTGGCCTTGTGGTCCGGCCCGGGCACGACGTCGGTGAGCCCGGCGAAGGCTCGGAACCCCTCGGCGGCCAGCAGGCGGGTTCCCACAAGGACATCCTCGTCGGGGAAGGCCAGCAGGGCCCGTCGGTACTTGTCGCCCATCATGGCCCGGAGCACCGTGTCGGCCCGCGACGTGCGGTCCACGGTGGCCAACCCGATCAGCAGGGACGGGGTGCCACCGATCCTCTCCAGCGTGGAGAACGAGTAGCCGCGCAGTTTGGTGCCCTCGCGGGCCCGGGTGACCAGGACCCACTCCTCTCGCTGCTTGGACAGGAACCCGATGTCGAATCGGGGTTCCCGCTCAGCGCACAGATCGGCCATTTCGGCCAACTCGGCGTCGCTGATCGATGTGCAGTCCTTGGTCTCCACCTGGATTGACATATGCCGTTCCGTACTCCTCGGTCTCCCTGCGGCGCAAGCCGACGACTCCGATCTGACAAGGAACACCCCCAAATCCCACTTCGCCGGAGTAGCCGAAGCAGTTGTGCGAGCCTCCTCGCCAGGAGCCGTGGATAGATTTTACGGGATTTGGAGCCGTCTGTCGTATCCGGGCTCCGAGAGGCCCGCCAAATCGGTCGGATCGGCCCGGATCAGACCTGGATGGCGTTGGGCCCGAGGAGCACCCGCAACTCTCCTACCAGGCCTCTTCGGCTGTCCACGTTGAATTCCGAAGGCAGCCGCAGCACTTTCTCCCCGACGTGGAGAAAGACCGGCGAGTCGCCGGGATGCTCGGTGAGCAACCGTTTCAGGCCTTCGACCTTCCGGTCGGTCAGGGTGTTCAGCGGGAGCGAGATGCGCAGGTCGGTCGATCCGTCCACGGCCAGCTCGGGTCGCTGGACCTCCATGCACACCAGCTTGAGCCGGTCGTCCCTCATGTCCACCCGACCCTTCACCACCACGATGGCGTCGTCGTCGAGCAGTGCGCCGTAGTCGGCCATCGACTTGGGGAAGACGAACACCTCGATCGAGGCGTTGAGATCTTCCAGCACGAAGGTGGCCATCAGGTCGCCCTTCTTGGTGTAGCGGCGGGCCAGTTCGGTGACCACCCCGCCGACCTGGCGGATCTGGCCCTCGCCGTAGCCGCCCTGTCCGCCGGTGCCCGGGATGGCGTCGGTATCGAGGTCACGCAGGTCGGCGAGGGTGCAGTCGGTCAGCCGAGCGAGGGACCCCTCGAGGCCCATCAGCGGGTGGTCGCTGATGTAGAGCCCGAGCATCTCCTTCTCGAAGGCCAGACGCAGGGACTTGTCGAACTCGGTGTCGGGGATCGGAACACGGGTGTCGGCGAATCCTGTGGTCAGGCCTTCGGTCTCGGGTTCGAGGGTGGCGAACAGCGAGATCACCCCGGCATCGTGTTCGCGACGGCGCACCAGGGTCCGGTCGACGATCTCCTCGAAGACCAGGCACAGGCCCCGCCGGGGATGACTGAGGGAGTCGAAGCCTCCCGCCTTGATGAGGGACTCCATGGTCCGCTTGTTGAGGACCTGGGGATCGACCCGCTGGCAGAAGTCGTAGAAGTCCGCGAAGGGTCCGCTGCGCTCCCGTTCGGCCACGATGAGGCTGACCAGGCCTTCGCCCACGTTACGGACCGCGGCCAGTCCGAACGTGATCGCCCCGGGCTTGTCGCCCTGCTCCCCGATGGTGCCCTGGCCGTCGGAGAAGTCGGCGGCGAATTCGGCCAGCGACCGGTTGACGTCGGGCACCAGCACCTCGATGCCCATGGTCCGGCACTCCGCCAGGTAGACCGCGGTCTTGTCCTTGTTGTCCTTGACCGAGGTGAGCAGGCTGGCGAAGTACTCGACCGGGTAGTGGGCCTTCAGCCAGGCGGTCTGGTAGGCGATGAAGCCGTAGCCGTACGAGTGGGACTTGTTGAAGGCGTAGTCGGCGAACGGTTCGATGATGTCGAACAGGGCGGTGCCCAGCGGCTCCCCGTACTCCTCGGTCACGCAGCCGGCCACGAACTTCTCGCGTTCGGCCTGGATGAGGGCCCGGATCTTCTTGCCGCACGCTTTGCGCAGGTTGTCGGCCTCGGCCAGCGTGTAGCCGGCGAACTTCTGGGCCACCCGCATGACCGACTCCTGGTAGATCATCAGGCCGTAGGTGTCCCCGAGGATCTCCTCGAGATCGGGGTGGAGGTAGGTGACCGCCTGTCGTCCGTTCTTCCGGTCGGCGTAGTCGCGGTGCATGTTGGCGGCCATGGGGCCGGGCCGGTAGAGAGCCACCAGTGCGGCCACGTCATCGAAGGTCGTCGGAGCCAACGAGCGCATCAACGAACGCATCGGCCCGCCCTCCAGCTGGAAGACGCCCATCGAGTCGCCCTTGCGGAGCATGACGAAGGTGTCCTCGTCGTCGAGGGGGATGTTGTCGATGTCGGGTCGGGTGCTGGTGGACGCCTCGATCAGGTCGAGGGCGCGCTCGATCACCGACAGGTTGCGGAGGCCGAGGAAGTCCATCTTGAGCAGCCCGAGGTCCTCCACCCCGTGCATCTCGTACTGGGTGACCACCGGGGCGTCGTCCGGGTTGTTGCCGTCGGGCTTGCGCTGGACGGGCACGTACTCGGTGAGCGGTTCGTCGGTGATGACCACGGCGGCGGCGTGGATGCCGTCCTGGCGGCGGAGGCCCTCGAGCCCCTTGGCCACGTCGATGACCCGTTTGGCTTCGGCGTCGGAGTCGTACATGGTCCGCAGCTCGCCGGCGGCGGCGAAGCCGTCCTCGTGCCCCTCGGTTCGGGTCAGGCAGGCGGCCAACGGGGTGTCCCGGCCCATCAACAAGGGGGGCATCGCCTTGGCGATCTTGTCGCCCACGATGTACGGGTAGCCGAGGACGCGTGCGGCATCGCGCACCGCGGCGCGGGCCTTGATGGTCGAGAACGTGACGATCTGGGCGACGTGGTCCGAGCCGTATCGGTCGGCGGCGTACTTGATCATCTCGCCCCGGTAGCGCTCGTCGAAATCCATGTCGATGTCGGGCATCTGGACACGGCCCGGATTGAGGAAACGCTCGAACAGCAGGTCGTACCTGATCGGGTCGAGGTCGACGATCTGGAGGCAGTAGGCCACACAGCACCCGGCGGCCGAGCCGCGACCCGGACCCACCCTGATCCGGCGGGAGCGCGCGAACCGGATCAGGTCCCACACCACCAGGAAGTACGCGGAGAAGCCCATCTCCCCGATGACCCCGAGCTCGTAGTCGAGGCGGTGCATCACCTCGGCGGGGATCGGGTGGCCGTACCGCTGCTTGGCCCCCTCGATACTCAGGCTGCGGAGATAGGCGGCGGCCCGCTCCTCGTAGGTCTCCCCGACGAACTCGTCGGGGACGGGGAACCGGGGAAGGCTGGGTCGGCCGAAATCGATCTCCACGTCGGCCCGCTCGGCGATGAGCAGCGTGTTGTCGCACGCTTCGGGCAGCTCCCCGAACAGGTGGCGCATCTCCGCCGCCGACTTCAGGTAGTGCTCCTCGCCTTCGAACTTGAACCGCTTGGGGTCGTCGATGAGGGCGCCGGTCTGGACGCACAGCAGGGCGTCGTGGGCGACGTGGTCCTCGCGGTGGGTGTAGTGGCTGTCGTTGGTGGCCAGCAGGGGAGCCCCGATGCGCCGGGCGATCTCGACCAACGCCGGGTTGGTCTTGTGCTGCTCAGGGAGTCCGTGGTCCTGGAGCTCCACGAAGAGATTGTCCTTGCCGAAGATGTCCTGGAGCCGGGCGGCCAGCGACTCGGCCTTGATCCGGTCGTCGGCCAGCAGGGCTTGGAGTACCACCCCACCCAGGCAGCCGGTGGTGGCGATGAGCCCGTCGCTGTGGCGCTCGAGCAGCTCCCAGTCGACGCGGGGCTTGTAGTAGTACCCCTCGAGGTAGGCGGCAGAGGACAGCTTGAGGAGGTTCCGGTATCCCTGGTTGCTCTCGGCAAGCAGGGTCAGGTGGTAGTAGAGCTTCTCGCCACCCCCGGTGTCGCCCCCGGTGTCGTCGACCTTCCCCTTGCGCACCGGTCGCTCGTGGCGGGACTCGCCGGCCATGTAGGCCTCGGTGCCGATGATCGGCTTGATGCCCGCCTCACGACAGGCTGCGTAGAAGTCGAGGACCCCGTACATGTTGCCGTGATCGGTGATGCCGATGGCCGGCTGCCCGTCCTCCACCGCGGCCTTCACCAGGTCCTTGACCCGGGCGGCGCCATCGAGCATCGAGAACTCGGTGTGGGTGTGCAGATGGGTGAATGACCGTGTGGCCAAGGAGTGGTCGCCTTCCGTGTGGTTCGGATGTGGGGTGCTGGTCCCGAATCCGGAGTTTCCCACAGGCTGTGGACGAGTTACAGCCGTGTCATTCCGACGATAGCGCGAGCCGGGAGGGTACGCGGTTGCCGGTCGACGGCCGGGGCCGGCCGTCTGACCACTCTCGGGCGAGTCTGTCGGCGGCCTCGGGCAGTTCAGAGGGTCAGAGGGTCAGAGGTAGGTGCCCGGCCGGCCAATGTCCTGGGGCGGCCCCTGGGGCAACGACCGTTGGCGCATCTCGTCGAGCTGGGCCCGAGCCGCCACCTGCTGGGCCACCAGGGTGGCCTGGATCCCGTGGAACAGGCCCTCCAGCCAGCCGACCAGTTGGGCGTGGGCGATGCGCAACTCGGCGTCCGAGGGCGTCGGCGTGTCGAAGGGGATGGAGACCCGGTCGAGTTCTGCGGCCAGGTCGGGGGAGAGTCCGTCGGCCAATTCACGGATCGACTGCTCGTAGATCTCGCGGAGTCGGCCTCGGCTGGCCTCGTCCAGAGGCGCCTGGCGGACCTCCTCGAGCAGCTGCTTGACCATCGAGCCGATGCGGAGGAGCTTGGCCGGCCGTTCGATGGCCTCGGCGTCCTCCGCCTCCGACTCGGGGGCATCGGACATCAAGGCCGGTTCCGTTCCGCCGGTAGCGCCGGGCTCACCGCGGCTGCCGTCACCGTCACCGCCGACGCCGAGGACGACCTCGGGGTGAAGCGGTGTACTGCCGGACCCCGGTGGGGTGGTGTCCGGGGAGCCCGCCCCCGGATGTGTCGTCTCGTCGCCCATAGTCAGATCGTCGTCCATGCTCAGATGCTTCCATCTCCGGTGATTGCGACCAAGGGGACCAGCATCTCATCACTGGTCAGCGAGCCGTGCCGGCTCTGCAGCCGGCTCTCGCCGGTATCGGCCGGGTCGATGAAGGCGATGGGGTCGCGAGGGAGGAGCGCCACGTCGCCCAGACGGCCCACCAGGTCGCGGCTCGGGCGGCCCCCGAAGAGCCCCTCCTCGATCAGCTGGTCCCTCCCGAGCACCCACGAGGTCCCTCCGTAGCGCTCGCCGACGGTGTCCAGGAGGTCGGCGGCAGCCCCGTCACGGGCGTGCAGCCACCGGAACCGACCCTCCCCCGACAGGAACCGGACGGACGACATGACCTCCCGTCCGAGGAGTTCGAGCCGCGGACCCACCTCGATCTGACCGTGGTCGGCGGTGACCACCAGGACCGCGCCAGGAGGAAGCTCGGTGGCAAGGTCCGCCACCAGACGATCGACGGCCCGGAGCTCGACGTCGTAGTGGTCGCCGAGTCCGGTGCCGTGGGCCACCTTGTCGATCCCGTCGTAGTAGGCGTAGACGAACGGCTCGCCGGCACGCAACAGGCGCCCCACCTCGAGGGGGAGCGACGAGGGCACCTTGTAGCCGTGGAGTGGGGAGTTCCCGAGGTGTGCGGC
Organism: Acidimicrobiales bacterium; assembly: GCA_017883065.1. Taxonomy (GTDB): domain Bacteria; phylum Actinomycetota; class Acidimicrobiia; order Acidimicrobiales; family RAAP-2; genus Bog-756. The sequence goes on from JADGOG010000045.1 coordinate 11,062, forward strand.
AGTGAACCCCGTACCCCCGAATTCGTCCCTCGACACCACCGGCACCGGTCCGGGCGCTCCCGGGAACGACGGGAAGGGCTGGAAGCGGCGGGCCGGTGTCGTGCGCCGTGCGTCACGGGGCGGGCAACTGGCGGTGGTCCACCGCAGGACGTTGAGGATCTCCTCGTCGACAGCCAGCCGGTAGCCGAGGATCCCGTGCTCGTAGGGGAGGCGGCCGGTGGTGATCGAGGTGAGCGCGCACGCCGTGGTGGAGGGTGCCACCGAGGTGATCGGCGCATCGATGCCCTCTGATGCCGTCAAGGTCGGCGCCAGCTGCGGGCGGGCCCGGAGCTGCTCCCACCCCAATCCGTCCACCACCAGCAGGACCACCTGACGGGCAGCTCCGGCCGCTGACGGCAGCCACCCCGGTCGCGTTCCGTCGGCGTCCCCCCTGCCGAGCAGGGCCGGTACGACGTTGGCGATGCACGCCCCCTCGAAATCGGGAAGCACCGGGACCATGGTCGGAGGCCAAAGGGCAAAAGCGGAGTGCGGGGCGGACACAGGTGCCGACTGTAGGCGAGGACTGCCGGGGGGTCAGCTTCTCGGGAGGAGCGCCCGGACCGTCTTGTAGCAGTGGCCGTCACGCGGTGCGCTCACCGCCACCACCAGATAGTGGGGTTTGAACCCCATGGCCGCAGCCAGGTCCTTGCCCTGCAGGCGATCCCGGCGGGCCACGTCGAGGGCACGCTCCGCCTGGGGGTCCTCGACCGGCATCCAGTTGTCGCTTCGTCCCCATCCGAACCGGACCCACACCGAGCGGTCCCCGATGCGACGGAACAGGACCGGACCCTTGGTGGCCACCACCAACGCCAGGGACGGGCGGAACCCCCGGAACTCCCAGTACGGGGCTGACGCTCCGGGGAACCCGAGCACGTGGTCTTCCAACGGGGCGGCCAGCTGATGCAGCAGCTGGCGGACCCGGCGCCCGTGCAGCGTCCCCAGATGACGGGGGAGGCCACTGGCGGTGACGGCCTCGGGCTGGGCCAGGTCGTCCCGTTCGGGCTCGTCCGCCAGCTGGGCCTCGACCACGTCGAACGGCGCCAGGTCGGGACCGTGGTCCTCGGGCCAGGGCACCCGGACCCTGACCAACGTCCCCGAGGCGAGGTCGACCCCGGTGGTGTCCTCGGGATGGCAGGCCAGCACCAGCACGGTGAGGGCCGTACCTCCGGACACCTCGATCTGGGGACGGGTCTTGATGGCCCGGGCGAGGTCCCTGGCGGTCCCGTTACGAGGCGTGCGGGTCGATGCTCTGCTCACCGGATCTCCCCGGCCAACTGGGAGGACAGGGTGTCCGTGTCGTCGGCCGGCAGTCGACAAGCGTAGTTCCGGCAGACGTAGGCCAGTCCCCGGCCCCCGACCTCGCCCCGGCCCTTCCACAGCGGTGAGTGAGTGGGCTCCCCCCAGGCGAGGACGGCGCCCGGGAGCCATCGCCCCCGGACGACGGCCACCAGATCGGGGCGGTCGCCGGTGACGACGACCTCGGTGAACCCGTCGGTGAGGAGATCGGCGGTGAGCACGGTGTGGGCGAATGCGGTCGGATGGCGGGACAGGAGCTCCCCGAACAGGTCGACCACCTCGCGGGCGGCGTCGGTGTACCGGTCCGTGCCGGTGAGGGCCCCCAGGCGGGCGAGCGAGAGCGCGGCCACCGCGTTGGCCGACGGCGTGGCGCCGTCGAACATGTCCTTGGTCCGGACGATGAGAGACTCACCGTCGTGGCCCGTGGTGAAGAACCCACCGCCCTCTTCGTCGTGGAACAGGGCCAGGAGACCGTCTGCCACCTCGACGGCCCGCTCCGTCCACTTCACCCGGCCGGACAGCTCGGCCAGCCGGGTGAAGCAGTCGACCAGCCAGGCGTAGTCGGCGGCACAGGCCAGATGCCGGGCACCGCCCTCGGCCCTCCAGCTGCGTAGCCAGCGTCCCTGGTCACTTCGGAGGTGGTGGTAGAGGAATTCGCCGATGGCCAAGGCCGCGTCACGCCAGCCGGCATCGCCCGTGGCCCCTGCCGCTTCGGCCAGCGCCGAGGCGTACATGGCGTTCCACTCGGTGAGTACCTTGTCGTCCAGGCCGGGGCGGACCCGTGCGGCGCGGGCGCTGAAGAGCAGCATGCGGCCCACCTCGACCAGGTCCGACCCGACCAGGGGCGCGCCGAGTGGCCGGCGGAGGATGGTCTGCCCTTCGAAGTTGCCCTCGTCGGTGATGCCGAACCAGTCGTCGAGAGCGTCGGCCACCTGCTCAACGCTCCGACCCGGCGGGAGGCCGGGACCACCACCGCCCCCGTCCCCGTCCCCGTCACCGACCCTGTCGCGGAGTGCGTCGATGACCTGATCCGGGGTCCAGACGTAGAACCGGCCCTCGACCCCCTCGGAGTCGGCGTCCTCGGCGGAGAACACGCCGCCCGCCGGAGCGGTGAGGTCGCGTCGGACGTACTCGACGATCCCGGTCATCACCTGGAGATACTCCTCCCGCCCGGTGGACTGCCAGCCGTGGAGGAAGGCGCGGAGGAGGCCGGCCTGGTCGTAGAGCATCTTTTCGAAGTGGGGGATCAGCCACCGGTTGTCGGTGGAGTACCGGGCGAATCCTCCTCCGAGGTGGTCGTGGATCCCCCCGGCGGCCATGGCGTCGAGGGTGGTCACGGCCATCTGCAGCGACCGGGAACCCGCCTCGGTGCCCGGGTGATCGCTGGCGTACATCAAGGCAAGGTCGACCAGGGTGGGCTGTGGGAACTTCGGCGCCCCGCCGAATCCGCCCCACGTGGCGTCGAACCGGCGGGCCAGCTCCTCGACGGCCGGGCCGAGCAGGGCGGCAGGTCCCGGTCCTGGCGTGGGGTCGAAGCGGGAGACCGCACCGGGCGCCCGCTGGATCGTGGAACGCGAGGCGATGGCCGCCGACACTTCGACGGCCTGTTCTTCGACCTCGCTCCTCCGGTTGACCCAGACGTCGGTGAGGGCGTGCAGTACCGTCGTGAAGGACGGGGTGCCAGGACGGTCCTCGGGCGGGAAGTAGGTTCCGCCGAAGAAGGGCCGGCGGTCCGGCATCAAGAACATGCTCAAGGGCCACCCGCCCGAGCCGGTGAGGGACTGGACCGCCTCCATGTAGACGGCGTCCACGTCGGGTCGTTCCTCGCGGTCCACCTTGATACTCACAAACGATGCGTTCAGCACCTCGGCGGTGGCCGGGTCCTCGAAGGACTCATGGGCCATCACATGGCACCAGTGGCAGGCCGAGTAGCCGATGGACAAGAAGATGGGCCGGTCCTCGACCCGCGCCCGCTCGAAGGCGTCCTCGCCCCAGGGGTACCAGTTCACCGGATTGTGGACGTGCTGCACCAGGTACGGCGACAGCGCACCGGGGGGCATGTCTCTGATCAGGGGCAAGGCGGTTCCTCTCCGATACTGGGGCGCGCCGTGGCGGTCACCCCGCCACCAAACCTAGGTGTCTTCGCACCAGCGCCGGCTTCGGGTCGGCCTGATCCGGTCGGCACTGCCGGCGCCGCCCGAGGAGGTCCGACTCAGGAGGCCCGACCGAAGTCGTCGTCCAGACGCTCGATGTCGTCCTCGCCGAAGTAGTCACCGTGCTGGACCTCGACGAACAGGAGGCCGGTCTCTCCTCGGTTGGCGATCCGGTGCGCCGCCCCGCGGGGGATGTCGATGGCCTCCCCGGCGTGGAGCTCCCGGACCACGCCGTCGAGAGTCACCTGGGCCGCACCCGAGACGATGAACCAGTGCTCGGCCCGCTGCGCATGGCGCTGGTAACTGAGTCGCCGGCCCGGGTCCACCTCGATCCTCTTGACCTTGTGGTTGGGCGCGTCGTCGAGCACGGTGTAGGAGCCCCAGGGTCGCACGTCGTGTTCTCCAGTCATCCAGGCATTATGGCGGACCCGGGGTATGGCCTGTGCCAGTGGGCGTAGAGTCCGGGCATGCAGGGTTCGGTGACGGTGCACATGGACGCGACCCCCGAGCGCATCTGGGCGCTGGTGAGCGATGTCACCGCCATCGGCCGCTACAGCCCGGAGACGTTCGAGGCCGAATGGCTCGACGGGGCCACCGGCCCGACGGTGGGGGCCCGGTTCCGGGGGCACGTGAAGCGGAACGGCAAGGGACCGGTCTACTGGACGACGTGCACGGTGATCGCCAGTGAGCCGGGCCGGGAGTTCGCCTTCGGGGTAGGCACCGGGAGCACGCCGATGAATGTCTGGCGCTACCGGCTCGAGCCGACCGACCCGGGCACCGGCACCGGCACCGACGTCACCGAGTCGTTCCAGCTGGCCGACGTCGCCCTGCTCCGCCTCTACTGGGCAGTGCTCGGGTGGTCCCGGGGCCGGACCAACGAGAACGGGATGCGGGCCACCCTCGAGCGGATCAAGGCCGAGGTGGAGGTGCCAGGGTAGGGGGTAGGGGTGGGAGAGAGCGCCCGGAATCGCTAGAGGCCCGTCCCGGGGTCCCCGCCGTTTACCCGCAGGTCAGCCCCAGAGCCCGGCCCAGATCGGCGATGGCCGTCGCATCGGCGTAGGGGACGCTGAAGTACACCTCGTCGGCCCCGGCGGCGAGGTGGCCGGCGATGAGGTCGGGAACCTGGTGCGGTTGCCCCACGACGAAACTGTCGACGCCCTCTCGCGCACCGCCGCCCGCCTCCAGTAGCTCGAAGATCTCGCGCGTGTGCTGATCGGAGGACGTGAGTACGAGCGGAGCCATCCACGTCACGTCGATCTCCGCCGGATCGCGGCCGACCTCGTCGCAGTGCCGGTGGAGGACCTCGATCTTGCGGGCCAAGGTGGCGGCATCCCCGGTGACGTTGCACTTGTCGGCGTAGCGCGCCACCAGGCGCAGCGTCCGCTGCTCGCCGCCACCGCCGATGAGGATCTTCGGGCCGCCGCTCTGCACCGGCCTGGGCAGGTTGCGGGCGTGGTCGAGCTGGAAGTGCTTCCCTTTGAAGGTCACGTCGTCCTCGGTGAACAGCGCCCGGCACACCTGGACCGCCTCTTCGAGCATGTCGAGCCTCACCTGGTCGGTCGGATACTCGATGCCCAGGCCGTCATGCTCTTCGTCGTGCCACGCACCTCCGATTCCGAGGATGGCCCGGCCGCCAGAGATCACGTCCAGCGTGGTGACCATCTTGGCCAGGATGCCCGGGTTCCGGTAGGTGACGCCGGTGACCAGGGTGCCGAGCTGGACCCGCTCGGTCCGGGCAGCCAACGCCCCGAGCAGCGTGTAGGACTCGAGGATCGGCTGATCCGCGCCGCCCAGCAGGGGAATCTGGAAGAAGTGGTCCATCACCCACACCGAGTCGAATCCGGCGGTTTCGGCGCTCACGGCCAACCCGGCCACGTGCTCGAACAGGCCTTCGGCCCCGACCTCCGAGAAGTTTGGCAGCTGCACCCCGAATCTTGTCATGGGGGAACGGTAGCCCCTGGCTAGCCCGGACAGCTGATGCGGGGTCCGGGGTCAGGCGTCCCGGCGAGCGAGCAACCATCCGCCGACGGCGACGATGACCACGGTGTAGAGCGCGAGTGTCATCGCCGCCGCCCACGGCGACAGCAACACGCCGGCGAAGTCGGTCTTGCGCGTGGTCACCACGATCATGGCCAGGCCCAGATTCGACGGCAGGAACTTCTCGATCGAGTCGCTGATGCTGGAGGGGAGGATCTGGACGATCAGCGGGATGACCAGCAGCACGCCGACGAAGAGCGAGATGGCCCCGGCGGTGTGGCGGAGGATGAGCCCGAACCCGAAGGCCACCAGCGCCAGCAGGGTCAGATAGATGCCACAGAAGAAGACGGCCCGGGCGGCACCGGTGCTGGAGAAGGTCGCCACCGGGATGAACGAGCTCTTGACCTGGGTGAGGATGGTGCTGCCTTCGGGGAGGGTCTTCCCTCCGTGGGCGGTCAGCACCGCCTGTCCGACGAAGAAGGAGGCGAATGCCGTCACTTCCGAGACCACGAAGATGACCGCGCCGATGACCACCGCCTTGGCCGCCAGCACGGTGGTGCGCCGGGGAAGGGTGGCCAACGTGGTGCGGATGGCGCCGTTGGCATACTCCGAGGTCACGATCAGGGCGCCGAGTACCCCCACCACGAATTGGGAGATGAACTCCCCGGCCTGGGAGAACCGCACCGGATCGAACTGGGCCCGATCGGCCGCGCCCAGGGTTCCCCACCGTCCGGCTTCCACATTGGAGATCAGCGCGGACAGGCCGATGCCCGCCACCACGATGACCAACAAGGCGATCCAGGTCGACCGCACCGAGCGCAGTTTCGTCCATTCCGAGAGGATCCCCTGGCGGAGCCCGGCCCGCCCGGGTGCGGTGGCGAGAAGCGGCGAGCCCGTGGCCGTCGTGGTGGTCATCGGGGCACCGTCGCTCCACTCGTCCCATGAAAGTCGACGGCATCGGCGGTGAGATCCATGAAGACCTCCTCGAGGCTGGCCTGTTGCGGGCTGAGCTCATGGAGGCGGATCCCCGCCGCATGCGCGGCTTCTCCGATCCGTTCGGTGGTACTCCCGGTCACCACCAGGGCTCCGTCATCGGCGACGCTCACCGTGGCGCCGAGCGAGGTGAGCACGCCGGCGAGCCGACCGGCGTCCGGTGACCGCACCAGCGTGGTGGCCACGGTGTTCGAGGAGATGAAGTCGTCCACGGTGGTGTCGGCGATCAGCGTGCCGCGCCCGATCACCACCAACTCGGTCGCGGTCTGGGCCATCTCGGACATGAGGTGGCTGGAGACGAAGATGGTCCTGCCTTCGCCGGCCAGTGACTTGAGCAGGTTGCGGACCCACAGGATCCCTTCGGGATCGAGGCCGTTGATCGGTTCATCGAAGAGAAGCACCCCCGGGTCGCCGAGGAGGGCGGAGGCGATGCCGAGGCGCTGACTCATGCCCAGCGAGAACTTGCCGACCCGCCGCTCCGCCACCGCAGCGAGGCCGACCAGGTCGAGCACCTCGTCGACGCGGTTCTTCGGAATGGCGTTGGTCTGGGCCAGGCTCCAGAGGTGCAGCCGGGCGGAGCGGCCAGGGTGGACCGCCTTGGCCTCGAGGAGGGCCCCCACCTCACGGAGCGGCCAATGGAGATCGTGATAGCGACGCCCGCCCAACGTGACCGTGCCGGCATCGGGGTGGTCCAGTCCCAGGATCATGCGCATGGTGGTGGACTTCCCCGACCCGTTGGGACCGAGGAAGCCGGTGACCAGCCCGGCCCGCACCTCGAACGAGAGGTCGTCGACCGCCTTGGTCTTGCCGTAGCTCTTCGAGAGGCCGACCGCCTCGATCATCGGCTCTCGCGGCGATCCGGCATCCCCGGACCGTACCAGTGACCCTGCTTGGCGCGGACTCGCCCTGAACCGGATCCCGCCCCCCGGGAGCTCAGCTCGCCCGGACGGTCAGCATCCTCCCGTTGTCGCGCATGATGGTGCGGATGTCGTCTTCGTCGAAGTGGTGTCGGCGGAGGTCGAGGGCGAAGTCGCGCGGTTCGGGGAGGCCTTCGGCGTGGGGCCAGTCCGATCCGAACAGGAGCCGTTCCACGCCGAGCACGTCCTTCAGCACCGAGAAGTCGTCCTCGTAGAACGGTGCCACCCAGACATGCTCCCGGAACCGTTCCACCGGATCGGACAGGAAGGCGGACGGTAGCTGACCCCACACCTTGGCCAGCTTCTTGACCAGTGCCGGCACCCAGTCGGCGCCGGCCTCGATGCTGGCCACCCGTACGTTGGGGAACCGGTCGAAGAGACCCTGGCAGACCAGGGCGGCCATCGTCTCGAACGGTGGCCGGTCCGAGCCGATCACCGAGCGGAGCGGCGAGTGGCGGAACGCCTCGAGCTGGCCGAAGGGCTCCCAGTCGTTGATGTAGCGCCCGTACCCGGCATCGCCGGAGTGGATGCCGACAGAGACCCCTGACTCGTTGACCAGACCCCAGAACGGATCGAAGCTCCGGTCGGCGGGGGAGACGAGGCCGGTCGGCGAATGGGCGGGCCCCCCTTTGATGCAGACCATCCTGGCATCGGCGTCGAGCACTCGGGCCAGTTCGTCCGCGGCGGCATCCACGTCGACCAGGGTGATCATGGGCACCGCGAAGATCCGGTCTCGATAGGCGTAGCCCCAGTCGTCCTCGAGCCAGCGATTGAAGGCGCGGAAGGCGGCCACCAGCGCCGGAGGATCGTCGGCCAGGGCCTCTTCCATACCGACACCGAGAGTGGGGAACAGGAAGCATCCGTCCAGACCCTGGGCGTCCATCACAGCCAGGCGAGCGTCGCGGTCGCGGTACTCGGCCCGGATCGGCTCGAGCTCGCCGAAGAGGGTCCGCATGTCCTTGGCCTCGGGGTTGCGACCGCGGAAGTACTCGTCGAGGCTGCCCGGTTTGGCCACCGGATCGAAGCTCGGATTCGGGATGAACCGGTTCACCTTCCCGCCGACCAGCAGTCGTCGCCGGCCGTCGATCTCGGCCCACTGCATGGCCCGCTTGGCCATCGAAGGATCGATGTACCTGGTGAAGGCGTCGGTGGCCTCGTAGTAGTGGTTGTCGGAGTCGAAGGTGGTGTAGCCCACCGCCGGTGCTGCGCTGGCCTGGCTCACCTGGCTGGTCGTCGGTACTCCGATATCGGTGGTCATGGTGACTCCCCCTGCTGCTGGCTCGCTGGTGCTGTGGGTGGGTGCTGTGGGTGGAGATGTGGACGCTAGTGCTGAGGTGGCCGGATCAGTCGAGCCCGAGCACGCGGAGAGCGTTGGTGCGGAGGAACTTGGGCCACACCTCGTCCTTGAATCCGACGTTGGGCATCTCGGTCATGATCCGCTCAATGGAGAGGCCCATCGGGAAGTAGCCGGCGTAGATGATCTTGTCGGCGCCACGGGTGTTGGCGTAGTCGACGATGTGCTGGGGGTAGTAGCGGGGGGCGAAGGCACTGGTCGAATAGTGCAGCCCAGGCCACTTGAGCATCAATTTGACCGCCAGCTCGGTCCATGGCTCGCAGCCGTGGCGGGTCACGAATACCAGATCGGGGAAGTCGAACATCACCTCGTCGATCAGTTCGACGTGCTGGCAGGCGGCTTTCAGGCGAGGCCCGGGGATACCTGCGCAGCAGAAGAGCGGGATTCCGAGCTCGACGCACTTGGCGTAGAGCGGATACATCTTCTTGTCGTTGATGGGAACCTGGGGAAACGTGCCGGCGGGGAACACACCCACCGCCCGCACGCCGTAGGTCTCGTACTCACGGACCAGGCGTCGGATTCCCTCCATGCCCTCGTTGGGATCCGCGCTGGTGGAGGGTATGAACCGGTCGGGGTGGCGCTTCAGCGCCTCCGCCCCGATCCCCGAAGCGTCACCGACCCCGATCAGCCCCTTGTCGATGCCCCACAGGTCCATCTCCCGCAGGGTGACCCCGATGGGATCACTGGATCCCTCGAGCGCCTTCTCGGGGACGTCCTTGAACATGTACTCGGCGGGGAAGTCGAACTCCTCCTTGGACTGGGTGTCCTTGGTCTGTTGGGTGATGAACCGGTAGACCTCTTTCATGTCCGGGTGGGGGAACCCCAACATGGTGTCCACCACCCCAATGTCCGTCGGCATTCCCATGTGCGGTCGTTCCTCCCCGGTTCGGCTCGGGCCCCCGGCGTCATCCGGCGGCGTGCAGTCCCGGCGGCGTAGCCACCGGGAGCCGCCCTCAGTATGCCAAGCCCACCCCTATGGGTCTGTCGGCGGTTCTCGGACGACGCAGGGCACCGCTCCCCGGGGCGATCGGGACGGCCTCGTCTGTCTAGGGTGTCAGCTCATGGAACTCCGACTGGACGGCAAGACTGCGTTGATCACCGGTGCATCCCGCGGCATCGGGCAGGCCATGGCCCTCGCCTTCGCCGACGCAGGCGCGTCGGTGATGCTCTCCTCTCGCAAGGCGGACGCCCTGGCCGAAGCGACCTCGGTGATCGACGGGGCCAAGGGGGACCGGGCCGGTGAGGTCGCTTGGCAGGTGGCCAATGCCGGGGACCCCGAGCAGGCGTCGGCATGCGTGGCCGCCACCGTCGAGCGGTTCGGCACGCTCGACATCCTGGTCAACAACGCGGCGACCAACCCGTACTACGGGCCGATCATCGACCTCGACACGCCCCGGGCCGACAAGACGGTGCGGGTCAACCAGACCGGTTACCTCGAATGGACCCAGGCGGCCTGGCGTGCCGGCATGTCGGAGCACGGGGGAGTGGTGCTCAACGTGGCCTCCATCGGTGGGCTGTCGGTGGAGGGCGGGATCGGTTGGTACAACGTCACCAAGGCGGCGGTGATCCACCTCACCAGCCAGTTGGCCGGAGAACTGGGTCCGAAGGTTCGGGTGAACGCCGTGGCCCCCGGGCTGGTCAAGACCGAGTTCGCCAGGGCCCTGTGGGAGGCGGGCGAGGAGTCCATCTCCCGGCGCATGCCGCTGCGGCGGCTCGGGGAGGTCGAAGACATCGCCAGTGCGGCGCTGTTCCTGTGCTCCGACGCGGCATCATGGATCACCGGTCACACGCTGGTGATCGACGGCGGGGCCCTGTGCATTCCCAGCGGCGGTCTGTCCTGAGCATCGGTTTCGGCGGGGATCGGTGGCCTCGTCCGGTCTCGGTCCGTACTGATCGCACTGCTTGCACCTTCGTGCGCCCATGTGCGCCGATGGGGCCCGGGCGGGGTTCGCGTGGCCAGGGTCCTGGACGGAACCGGCGTACGCCGAATTCGCTGGAGTGCGCGGCCGAGAGAGACGGACAGCCGCACTCCCGAGGACGGTCCCAGTCGGATCCGACCGGAGTCGTCAGGCCAGGCTGGTCCGCTGGATCTTGCCGTTCGGCGTGCGAGGGAGCGCATCGGTCAGCACCAGCTCGCGGGGGGCGGCCCACGGTGCCAGTTCGGCCGCCACCAACTCACGCAACGCTCCGAGGTCCGGGGGTAGGTCCCGATCGGCGGGGACGACCCAGGCCACCACCCGTTCACCCCACTCC
>JADGOG010000229.1 GCA_017883065.1 Acidimicrobiales bacterium
GGAGTTCCTGGTCGACGACGCCGCCCGCACCATTCGCACCCTGCGTGCCGAGGGCAAGAAAGTGCTGGTGCACTGTGTGGAGGGCAGCAGTCGCACGCCCAGCGTGGCAGCCCGGTACTCGCTGCTCCTCGGCCGGGATCCGCACGACGTCCTCGACTCGATGACGTGGTGCCGGCCGAACCCGGAACTGTGGGCGGCCGCGGCCGGAGGAGCGTGACGTGTCGAAGATCGAACGACCCGAGGATCGTCGGGAAATGGCGGACGTGCTGTTTGGCGCCTGGCGGACACCGGGCGACCCGTGGCTGTCGACCGGCTCGTTCGAGCTGTCCGGCGGCGGCTACGTGCAGTGGACGCGGATCGGCGAGGCCGATTCCTCCCTGCACGTCGAGATCAACGAGGGCCTCGACTACGGCGAGCCGATGCCGACCGAACTGGTCGCGGCACTCGTCGAACTCGGCTGGGCGGAGCCGACGGAGGAGTTCCGGAACTGTTGGCTCCACGCCCATCCGGCGGACGAGGACGGGTTCCGCGCTGCCGCCGAGATCGTTCTCGACGGTGCCGAGTTGGTCGAGCAATGGCAGGAACGGCGGGCCGGCCCTCGGCCGGCGGTCGATAGCTCGGCCCAGCGCCTCACCTTGTCCGCGGACGGCACCACACTGACCGGCCATGGACGGACCGTCCGGGTGACGGGCGACGGCGGCCTGACCATCGAGGGCCACGATCTGGGCCAGGAGGTGGCCGGCTCCTGGGGCGGAGGTCTGACCGAGTACGAGTTCACCCGCATTCTGGGTCCCGCTGCCGTCGACAAGCTCCGCAGCGCAGCGGGTTTCGGCGACCAGCCGGTGTTGGTGGCGATTCGCGACAGGTTCGCGGACACCAGCGAACTGGAAAGCTTCCTCGGCGAGCACTCGATCGAGACGACCTTCTGGAGCCGGGTGGGGTTCTGATCAGCCGCCCTGATGCTCACCGCAGTGGGGGATCGTTGCGCCCGGCAGCCGGTCGACGCGGTTCGCCGCCTGGAAGGGGCAGCGGCGGTCGATGAGGGGCATACAGGTGCTGGGCCAGCTCCGACCATTCGCCGGCGCCGCCGGGCGCCGGGCCACCTCTGTTCGCGTGCACGTCAGGAGACGTAAGCGAGCCTGAACCGCTGGTGTCCGGTTCACCCGAAAACGGGCCAATCCGACACTGTCAACCTTTGCGTTGTAAGTCCGACACTTCCGGGCCCGGCGACCGATAAGTGGACCGCCCTGTTGCAGGACTGGCGCGCGCCCGTTCCCCGTCGTACCGGCCGTAATCCGCATGTCAACAGAAGGGCCGTTCTATACTGCAGGCGCTCACCCGGCCGTCCACTGTTTCTCCGCGAGCAGGATCTGCCATGAGGGAATATCCTGGGGACGATCACAGGCTGATTTCGTTTGGCAACCATCTCCTCCCATGGTTGCCCCGTGGCCTCTGGATCAAGTGTCGCCCGCGCGACAGAATCTGTGGGGTACCAGGTGATCAGAGAGGTGCGAGCAGGGTGGTGGCACGAATGCCCGCCCTGGATGACTGAGATGTTCGGGGACGACGCACCCTGGCACTTCTGGACCCCTGAACTCATTCGCCGAATTGCGGGGACCGCGACTTGCGCAATGCCGCCGCTCACCGAAGACCCGAAAGCGCCACTTGCACTTCGTGTCAACGCCTGGGGACCCCTATTGCCGCTGCTCCATTTCCACCTCGGTTGGCAGCGCATCGACCACGGACTGGCAAGGTGGGCGGCACTGGGTTTCGACACTTTTGACGATCCCACGCTCACGGCAATTGTCGAGCAGTGGGGACGAGCCCTGCCCACGGCGGTGAGGTGGTCGGTGTCTGACGGGCACAGCTACCATACCGACGACGAAACTGTGCCGCCCTCCCTGCCACCCATGGACACATCGTGGCGCGGTCCGGGACCTGATGGGCTCCACCTGGATTCCCACCAGACACTTCAACACGCCGGCCACCACTGGAATGCGGCATACCTTCTGCCAGAAACTGGCGATCGAGCCACCGACTTGCACGTCGAGAAGCGCCGAATCGGGGACGGTCATTTCGCACTCATACTTCCTACCTACTTCGGCTGGTATCGCGCGTTGGAGGAAATCGGCAACGGATTCAGCCCCTTGCCCACCGGCCGATCGTGGCGATTTGACATCACCATCGCTCCGATTGGATTTCTCGGCACATTCCGCCGATCACGGATGTCCGGTCGATGGTTCACCGGACGACACAAGGCACATTCACTCGGCCTCGACCCGGCGCACCACCACTGACGAAAGACCATGGACCGCGTCCGTCGGTACATCCATGTGGGCAGCAGCTTTGAGAGGTACGCGTCAGTTTAGACATCCCCGAGCCCCGGACGGTGCTGGACGGCGCCGCCATCGTGGAAGCGGGATCTCGTGCGGTGGTCTTGTGGCCACCGTCGCCGCCGCAGGACGAGGCCAGCATCGCCACACAGGGCCGGCCACCATCATCCTGCACGCCTCGCGAGAGATGCCGAGGAAGAGATCCTCATGGAGTGCACTCATGGAGTGCAACTGTGGGGATCCCGAGCGCTCGAAGGAGGTCACCGATCCGTCACCGGCGAGGTGATAACCTTCCGCGCCGCCACCGAGGCGGAGCTGGACAGTTTGGTCCAGGAGCATTTCGGGATC